>NZ_JABLTF010000005.1:0-321369 GCF_024085615.1 Psychrobacter sp. PSP | reverse complement strand
AGGGATAGTTTGATCTATATGCTTCTTGTGCCATGAGCGCAGGGTTTCAGGCGTGCAGCCAATCTTAGGGGCAATGGCTTGAATGGCTGCCCATGTGGAGGGATAGTCGTTTGCTGCTTCGATCAGCATACGGACGGCGCGTTCTTTAATCTCAGGAGTGTAGGTTTGTCTTTTCATTGTCGTATTCTCTCAGAATGTTAAGTCTCCGACAATACCGGGGCGGTTCAAACCTTACTCCCAATTTTTTATTTACGAGGAACCTTGACAATTTGGAACAACCAAACTTAATAGGTAAGAATATTGCCCTACTAGGATGCGGAGCGATTGGTGGTTATTTAGGATTATCTTTAGCACGCCTGGGCGCTGGTGCGAGTGGTGGAAAACTCACGTTGATAGACAGCGACATCTTCCAAGAGGAGAATATTGGTAGACATGCACTTGGTAAAGCGTATCTTCATAGAATGAAAGCTAGCGCGTTAAAGCAAGAAATAGCTCAGCAGATACCTGACCTAAATATCGAGGTACATAATATCAACGCTTGTAATAGGAGTATTTTAAAAAATATTTCAAACTATGATCTTATTATCGATGCTACTGCCAAAATAGAAGCATCTGAAACAATCAATAAGTTTTTCTTTGATTCAGACGGCAAGACACCCCCATTGATTCATAGTTGGATTAGAGGCAATGGAGAGTGTGTTCAAGCTTTGTATAATGATAAAGATACAAATTATGCCTGTCGGTCCTGTATAAATAAAAGTGGTAATTCGATACGTGAAGAATATGACGCCCTAAAAGGTATGACTGCTGCAAGGTCTTTCATGGCATGTGCCGATTTTACACCTTTTGCTGTATCAGCAAGTATGTCAGCTGCTGCTTTAACAATTGATATGATTTTGGACTGGCTACAAGGAGATGTTAGTCCAAGATATCGAACTCGTTATACTGAGAAATGGATGGGGGAGAAAATAGAAAGTAAAGATTACGCTCCTTCTCTTGAATGCCATATATGTAAAATTAACTGATTTGGTTCCATATGTTTAATAATTCTTGGGAATTTTCTAGTACTTCTCCCGTAAATGCTGTTTTGATGCAGCCTTCGGTACTTGAAAAAATAGATCAATGGAGACAAAAGGGTTTTCTGAGTCAGGCGGAAGCTTGTGGTATCTTACTTGGTGAGCGAAAAGGTTTTAAGGGAAAAGAACAATATCTGAATATCACAGATATAACGTTACCTTATAACACTGATATTAGAAAACCAACAGCGTACATAAGGAATACTGAAGGTCATCAAGCTTATCTAGATGAGTTACATAAACAAAGTAAAGGTAGAATACAGTATTTAGGCGAGTGGCATAGTCACCCTCAAAACGTAGCAACTCCCTCTTCGATTGACTATAGAGAATGGCATAAAACCTGCTTAAATTTTCCCAATCTACCTTTAGTGTTCTATATAGCAGGAGTAACAGAAGACTGGATGGGTATCCAAGCTGATCAATCAATATATCTGCCTAAAACTTTGTAGTAATAATTTCTGATGTTGTTACCATCACTAAGACCTATTTGCTATTTTTAATTTATTAGGGTGTGTTGACATATATAGAATAATTGATAATCATAGTGTTATGACTAGATTAACACTAAGTGATGCCCAGTGGGCAAAGATAGCACCGTATTGTGCAGGTAAAGAGACCGATGTTGGTAGAACAGCGGTAAATAATCGACTATTTATCGAAGCTGTTCTATGGATTGTCCGAACAGGTAGTCCGTGGCGAGACTTACCCCCTGAATTTGGTAACTGGAACAGTGTTTATAAGCGCTACCGTCGATGGGTAAAAAGCGATAGATTCAGCAAGCTATTTAATGCTCTGAATGACTCAGATTTAGAGTATGCCATGATTGATGGCACTATTGTTAAGGTACATCGTCATGGACAAGGCGCAAAAGGGGGGCTTGTCATCAGGCAATTGGCAAATCAAGAGGCGGTATGACCACTAAAATCATGGCAATGGTTGATGCATTAGGCAACCTTGTTGATTTTACTTTATTGAAAGGACAACAGCATGACATGGCTGGCGTTAAACCTTTAATTAAAGACAAAGAGTTTGGTGCATTGCTTGCTGATAGAGCCTTTGACACGGATTGGCTACTGCTAGACTTAGAAGAGCGTGGTAGCAAAGCGGTCATACCCCCTAAACGCTCTCGTTTAAAGCAACGAGATTTCGATAAAGAAATGTACAAGTGGCGTCACTTAATCGAGAACTTCTTCTGACGGTAATTGTCAACACACCCTAGTTTGCATCAATATTTATTTTACTCTCTTATACTTCATAAATTTATTTCTATTATTTGTAATTAACTCTGTATCATTGTTTTGGAGTATTTATAGTGAATCGCACAGGGATAGTCGCTCGCTGCTTCAATTAGCATGTGAACGGTGCGTTCTTTAATCTCAGGAGTGTAGGTTTGTCTTTTAATTGTCGTAATCTCTCAGAAGTTGAGTCTCCGACAATCCCGGTGAGGTTCATTCTACCTTAAATAATAATATCAGAGCTCTTATCACGCGCACCTACGAAAGTTTATCAAAGCTATTGAACTGGCAAAATATCACTCTATCTTTTGGGTGATCATCGAAAAATTCTTGATAAGTAGACTCAAGTCTTCGAATACTTATCTACTTTCATATACACTCTATAATAAATGAGAATTGTGGTACACAGTCTAAGTCAGATATTAAGGTTCATGAACCATTTATTTTCCTCCTCACTATAGAGCATTGTTTTTACTAGCTAATCATCTCTGTTAACTCGTGAACCTGACTTTAGGTACGCATAAGTTAAATAAGACATCTCGAGTAATTTATTTATGGAACCCATGATACTATCACAGCATAAATAAACTCTTATTTGATTAAGTTGTTAGCTATTAGAATTTAAAGATATTCTATCTAGCACTGCTCAATAGAATACTTTCTTGCTCCACATAAACAATCACCGTATAGAAAGACAGACACTATCCTTAATATCTGTCTTTCTATACGATGATACGAATCACAAAATAAAGCCAATCATAGTTATAATCGTTATCAGTTTTCTAACGACAGCATATTCATAATTAGCTTGATCAAAGTTTCTTTTTGACTGGGGTCAGACTCAGCAACCAATAAGGTTAACGCGGCAAGTCCAGTATCATTAATCACTGTATCGCCTTTACTGTCAAGTAGGCGCTGATTGCGATGCAAAAAGTCGATAAATAAAAATGCGCCGCTACGCTTATTACCATCAGTAAAGACGTGATTTTTGACCATAAAATAGAGTAAATGCGCCGCCTTGCTCTCAATTGTCGGATAAGCTGGCTCACCAAACACCGTTTGCTCTAATGTCGCCAAGATACTGTCCAAGCCATCGCCGCGCGGTTTGGCAAACAATACTGTCGCCTCACCTCGTGCTATCAGCTGCGCCTTTAGATGCGTGAGCGCTGCCATGGCCTCAACTGTACTGGGCAGAATACCGCCTGCCTGTCCTACTGGCGCATTGAGCAAGCCTTCGTCATAACGCTGTAACCACAAAAACGTCTGTGTGTAGCGGCTGATAATCTCAATGAGTCCGCGCCCTTCATCGGTGTGTAGCTCGGGGCTTTGGGCAGTTTTTTTGATGAGGGCTAGGGCTTGCTGTAGCTCGGCGGCGTTTTTGTCAAAGCGTTGTTCATTGATGGCATAGCCTTGTAGTAAGTACTCACGCAAACGCTGAGTCGCCCATATCCGAAACTGCGTGCCTTTTTTGGAATTGACCCGATAACCCACCGAGATAATGGCATCTAGATTATAAAAACGAATCTTACGGCGTACTTGGCGCGACCCTTCTTGGCGAACTACCGAGGATTCCTCGGTAGTTGCTGTTTGATCTAATTCGCCTTCTTTGTAAATGTTTTTTAGATGTAGTCCTATGGTATCTGAATCTTTGTCAAACAAGGTTGCCATTTGCGCTTGCGACAGCCACAGCGTCTCCTGCTCTAGGCGAATCTCAATCTGCGTTTGCCCATCATCGGTGGTGTATATTTCAAACTGATTGTCAGTGTTGGTGATGTCCAATTATGCCTCCTTTACCATGGCGACAGCATCTGTTCTAATACCGATACTACCAGCCAATACCTAAGACAAGCTATTTTATTAATTCTATAAAAAGCTCATTATTCAGTGGCAGTGGTTTTTTGATCGGTTTGCGCTGTCACAATAAGGCCTTCACCCCATACAAATAAAGTATCGGCTTTCTGCTGAGGGTGATGAGCGCCTACTCGCTCAAACTGAGCAAATAACCATTGTCTAACCTCCCTTTTGTGTTGATTGGCGATTTGATGCGGCATAGACTCAGCAGCTTAATATTCGGCGCACGCATTGATAAACATACATCCGTGAAAACCCTCTGATGAGCTCCAGTCGGTCAAAAATCCCAAACAGCTCCTAGCAACGTCTTCTGCTGGTTTGACATCCCATTTCTCACAATAACCTTTTAATTGCATCATAAACATCTGGTGATGATAGTGGCTTGGTGGCACACTTGCTACTGCATCCTTGCAGTGGTACGCAATAGTTTAGCACTGATGATGTTTCTAGGATCATTCGGTGCCAGCTATTTACTTATCTTTGCCTATTCTGCCAGCCCCTTTGCATGGCCAAGAAATGTCATCGGTGGACATGTTATCGCAACCTTTACAGGGCTTGTATTTATGACACTATTTGGTATTCAATGGTGGAGTATGGCAATGGCGGTCGGTACGGCCATTGCCATAACAACCTAGGTAAGAATAGCCAGTATCCAACCTATTGGTGGTAAATATTCACTGTAAGTAAAGACATCGTAGGCTGAACAGACATAGCAGGCAGGCTGGTATTGTCAATGATTCAAATAATCGCCCAGCCAAGCCAAAAATGCATCACTGCTCGTCGATACGTTCAGGCGCAGATAGGTTGAGGCACTGGCATCTGGATGAAATAAATGCCCCGGTGCCACTAGCCAGCCATCGCTATAGGCATCTAGTGCCAGCTGGCTGGTGTCTTGATGCGTATCCACCCACACAAAGAGGCCTGCCTGCGTATGCTCAGGATAGACAAGTCCGATCTTAGGCAATGCTATGCGCATCCGCTCATGCGCACGATATAACTGCTGCTGGCCTTTTTTGATTTGCCTGCGGTATTCACCATGCGTCCATAAGTGGTGAATCACGCGCTCACCAAACTCTGGCGTACTCATATTACTCAAGGTTTTGATACGCAGCACATCATCAATGAAATGATCGGGACAGACCAGTAAGCCAACGCGCCAGCCTGATGACATCGACTTTGAAAATCCTGTCGCATAAAACACGCGCTCGAACTGGTCAAGACTAGCATAACGCAGGACTTGACCACTCGGCAAAAACGCGGCGTATAAGTCATCCTCAAAAATATACGCGTCGTATTGATGAATAAGATTAAGCACTTGATGCGCCCGCGCAGGATGCAGATTATAAGAGGTGGGATTGTGTAGCACGCTGTTGGTCAAATACAGCTTTGGATGATACGTTTCAAACAGCTGTTGCATCTGCTCAATATCGGGGCCTTGGTGATCGCGCTCGACCGCGACAACATTGAGTCCCTGCTGTTGTAGACAGCTCGATAACCAAAACCAGCCCGGCCCATCGACCATCACCGTATCACCGACCTCAGTCAATAGTTGGGCAATCATAGTAATGGCGTGTGATATGCCTGCGGTGGTCATGACATTGTCTGTATAGGTCTGCATACCTAGCACATTCAGCTGCTGCACCAGTTGCTGACGCAGCGGCAAATAGCCTTGCACCGCGCTATAGTCATAGATGAAGCCGTCTGCTTGCTGGGTGACCTGCCGTATCGCCCACTCCATCTTGTCATTACGTATCCAGTCTCTAGGTAGCGTGCCCACGCCTGGGGATCGGTGATGCGGAATATCGCTCGACACTTGCTGTACCAGCCAGCGAGTATCTATGACTGGCTGCTTGGGGGCAACTTTTTTGTCACGGTTGGGCGGTACTAGTCTTGTCTGCTCATTCACATAATAGCCTGAGCTTGGCTTGGCGACCAAGACATTGGTTGCCACCAGTTGCTCATAAGCTTGCACAACGGTGAAGCTCGATATACCCATGAGTTTGGATAGTTTTCGCACCGATGGCACACGCTGGTTGGGCAAGTAAATTTGCCAATCAATGCGCTGCTTTAGCCATTCAGCGACGGCAGCAGTCTTTGTTAAGTTAGGATTGAGCTTGTAGTTTTCGACCATGATAAAAGTACTTATCGTTGATAATAAAAATCTAAAAAATTGTCACGCTAAGAGCGACTATACACTTTGTTCATCATAAGTGAAACTGTATCGGGTTTGTTGTGGTCATATAAACTATAGTTGAGACATTCCATATGGATCGTCATTATTTAGGATGACACTATGAACCCGATATACACTGCACTGGCTGTACTGGTTACCTTTATTTGGGGTGTGAACTTCACCTTTATTGCATGGGGATTAGAGAGCTTCCCGCCACTAATGCTCACTGCCCTACGCTTTTTCTTTACCGCAGTGCCCTTGGTGTTTTTTCTTAAACCGCCTACCTTTAACCGTACCTTACTCATCTATGCTATCGGTACCTTTGTCATGCAATATGCCTTTGTATTTACGGCCATGCATCTAGGTGCGTCACCGGGTTTGACGGCGTTGTTGCTACAAATGCAAATTTTTATCACTGTGTTGTTGGCGTACTTTATCTTGGGTGAAGCAGTCAGTCGCATGCAAGTCATCGGTATGATGGTTGGGGTATTGGGCCTTGGTGTGATTGCGCTCAATCTCGGCGGAGATATGCCTGTGGCTGGATTTGTCTGCATTTTGATTGCCGCAGTGGGCTGGAGCTTTGGCAACATTGCATCCAAGCAAGCCTCAGCACAAGCGACCTTAAAAGCGGCACAACAAAAAACAGCAACAGCACCTACCACCGTTAAAAACAAAACCTCTGCTTTGTCTGCTCTTGCACTGGTCGCATGGGGCGCTCTGATCGCTTGCGTGTTTTTGACGTTATCTTCGCTTATATTTGAGACCGATGCATGGCAGCTGGCAACCTTTACCGAAGCGTCGATGAAGTCGTGGCTGTCGCTTGGGTTTATCGTGTATATCTCAACCCTAGTCGGCTTCGGACTCTGGGCACATCTACTCAGTCAAAATACTGCCTCCAAGGTTATGCCATTTGCTCTATTAGTGCCGGTATTCGGTATGACAACGTCCGTAGTGCTTACGGGCGAAGTTGTAACGTGGTGGAAAATGCTGGCAATGATATTGATATTGTCGGGGTTATTACTAGCAAATGTGAAATTTGGGATAAGGAAAAAACCTGCTCATAAGTACGGAGTCTAATAGTTCACTCTTAGATAAATGGATAAACGATAGTTAGTGATCTTTAAACTAAACGGACTCAGCGGAAAGCTCAGCTTATTGCCAGATTTACTGGATAACTCCAAAACATGCTTAAAACCGTATTTTTTACGAATGACTTGATGCATATCATTGGTAGATTTTTTCTTTTGTCTGGTCGCAAATCCCACATGGCGTTCAAATCTGACCATGTCTGTTTTTACTAGATTGTCGCTGTTGACTCTCGGCATAAAGACAGGCTTATGCTCTACCCCATTTTGTCTGTGTGCCATAGGGTGATTTTTTTTGCTCCATAATAGGCTGCCTTATATCCATCGTCTTTTATAAATTTTCAGTTATCTTTTCGGTCATCGCTACTTGGTTTATAGATGCTAAATCCAAACGCCGCGCGCACAACGAGAACGAGGCAGTTTATCTTATTATGCATCATTTATCTGCCCTATTTTAAATTTACCAATAGACTTGCTGAGTTTTGTTTTTATGAATACTTAGAAAATTGGCTTTTAGTCGTTTTACGTGCCTGCACTGATATTAGACCTTAAAACAGTACCTTCCAGATTTGCACAGAATAGTACTATGACCCTGATTTTTATATTCTGTGCGTGTACGCGACCGTGTTTTTTTTAATAAATCCGCGCTATCGTTTACCAAATGGACGATTCGCCTTATAAATCCCTCCAAGTATGTGCCGAAATGATGAGCAAAAAAACGGTGCTCAACCCAATAAGCGCGCGGTCTACTCCTTATTTCCTCAATATGCTACAATTATCCCCAAGTGAGCCTTGGGGATAAATTAACATTGTATGCCTTTAGAATAAGGACTTATTTTGTGTATTAATAAATATCAGTGTCCATCGCGGTGTCCAAGTATTATGTAGATAATTGCCCCACTAAACAAAGCAGTTATCACTGATTATATTTTTATCGTATCTCTCTCATTTTTTATTATAGTAATTACGGATAAGAACATGGCTGTCGACAACATAAATGATATCAATAAACTTGAATGTCGAGATAAGGATTACTCGGTCAGTGTTTCAGGTATCGCGGGTCTAAGTCTACGTGTCTATCCAAACGGTAAAAAAGAATACTATCTGCGCTACTCTCATCCACATATCGATGGCAAGCGGCCCAGAATGATGCTCGGCAAGGTTGAGGACATCAGTCTATATGAGGTCAAGTACAAAGCAGAGACCATACTTAATACAGTCGCAAACGGCTCTGACCCTAAAGCCATACAGCAAAAAGAGCAAGTGAATAAGTATGCTCACCTAAAGAACGCCACGTTCGCTGACATTGCGCAAGCATGGCGAGATCACAAAACATCCAGTCGTCAGCAAAGCAAATCAAAAAAACCTGCGTTTAGTGAGTCGACACTCAAATTTTGGGATTTGTGCTTGGGATACATGTGCCGTGATATTGGCGATTTAAGGATGAATGATATCACCAGTGAGATGATATTAAGTGTGTGTGAAGCAATCCAACATAACGACAATCAAGCGACCTTCGTTGGCGCCAGTACTCGGCTGTATACGGAAAAAGTATTTTCATTCGCTGTCGCACGAGGATTATGCGATAAAAATGTAGCGATTGACACCCGTGGCGAGTTGGCACCTGCCAATTCAGGCAATCACTTGCCAGCTATTACCAAGCCCGATCAGTTTGCGACGCTGTTACATGATATGTCCAATTTTAAAGGGGCAAACAAGCTTACATTAGAAGCCATGAATTTATTGCCTTATGTGTTTGTCCGTAGTATTGATTTGCGCTCTATGCGCTGGCAGGATATCGACTGGGATAATGATACATGGGCATTCTCCCCGACCAAAGGCGAAGGTCGCGACGACATGGTATCGCACTTAGTCGTGCCATTAGCGACGCAAGTGATTGCGCGATTACGAAACATTCAATCTATCACAGGACATAAAGAGTATGTCTTTGCCTCAATGCGCGGTTCAAGCAATGCTTATATCAGCAAAGCCACAATGGTACAGATATTTCACCGGCTTGGATACAAAGACGTGCAATGCGCGCATGGCTTTCGGGCCTCGGCCAAAACCTTGCTTATGGAACAGCCAGAGTTACGCTACTCAGACATCGTTACAGAATTACAGCTGGGTCACAGGATAAAAGACACGCACGGCGGGGCTTACAACAGACTTGATGAAATCGATACCAGGGTACAGATGATGCAAGATTGGGCGGATTATATAGATAAGCTGCGAGATTACGCTAAGACGTAAGCCAAGTGAACTTGCGCTAAGAATCGTTTGAAAAATAGACGGAGCGTTAAATACACTATAATATGACGAACATCAATTGATAAAAAATTGCTTTGAGCGTCAGACATAACTACCCATTCATGTTAAATTGTAAAAAACGGTAAGGATGTCTGTAGAGATAAAAAATCTATGATAGCCCTAATATTATACTCGTTAACACTGTACTCACTCATTTAATAAGAAGGTTGTTAAGGATGACTTTAGATAATAACGTACTACGTAAACGCACCAGCTTATTGGGTTCATTGCTAGGCGATGCCATTTCTCGCCAATCTGGAGAGCAGACAATAGAGACCATTGAGACCCTGCGTAAAGGTTTCATTCAACAGCGCCGTGAGCCAAATGAGGCACATAAACAGCAGCTTATCGACTTTATTGCGTCTTTGGACAATCAAACTTTAAAAAACGTCATACGTGGATTTTCTATCTATTTTTTCCTAGCCAATCTAAGCGAAGAAAACTACTTGCGTGAGCAGCGTCATGAGCTGCGTATGCAATCGGAGCAAAGCTGGGAGGGGTCATTTCGCCGTACTTTACTTGAATGTCGTGAACGCAATATCGAGCCGGCTCAAATGCAAGAGCTTATTGATCAGCTCAAATTTATACCTGTATTTACGGCGCATCCTACCGAAGCGCGTCGCCGTACCACAATGAATATCTTACAAAGTCTATTCACGCACAGCGAAGCTTTAAACAATGTGTCTGAAAACAGTTTCGCCTACGAACAAGCCAAAGAGCAAACCGCACAGACGATTGATCTACTATGGTCATCAGATGAGGTGCGCACCCGCAAGCCGCTGGTCTATGACGAGATTAACAACGGCCTGCATTACTTTAACGCCAGCTTATTTAATGCCATTCCCAAAGTATATCGCAATATCAAAAAAGCCATTGTCGATATCTATCCAGAGCTCACCGACTATCCACTGCCTGCCTTTATGAGCTTTGGTTCATGGATTGGCGGTGATAGAGATGGCAATCCTTTTGTGACGTTTGAGACCACAGAGCTTGCCGTCTTAATGCATGCGGATACCGTACTGCGTCACTATCAAGTACTACTCAAAAAACTGCGCCGCCAGCTCATTCATAGTGACACTATTGTCACCGTGTCTCCCGACGTATATGCCAAGATCAAAAGTTATGATGAGCTCGATCAGCGTGTATTTGATTACAACCTCGATGATTACGGCAACGAGCCATACCGCCGTCTGCTTTCTTTAATACTCACTAAGGTCAATGCCACCAATCGCCGCATTCAAAGCAAAGGGACTGACATCGAGGCTGAAAAAGACGCATACGCCAATCCAGAAGAGCTGCTAGAGGACTTACGTATTATCCGCCAAAGTGTCGCTACTCACGACAAGGCGCATGCAGATGGGTTGTTGCTCGATGTGATTCGCCTGGTAAAAACTTGCGGCTTTCATTTGGCGGCGCTCGATATCCGTCAAGAGTCGTCTTATCATGGTGAAGTGATTGCAGATATCTTTGCGAGTGCTTCCAACCTGCCTGATTATCAAACGCTAAGCGAAACCGAACGTCAAGAGTGGCTCACACGCTTGTTAGAAAAACCGGGTACGCCGCTCATCTATACTGATAACCTAACAGACAAAACGCGTGAGCAATTGTCATTGATGAATTCGGTCGCCACCTTACGCAAATTGGTGGGACAGGCGACTTTTGGCAGCTATGTTATCTCAATGACGAACAATGCCAGCCAGCTACTAGAAGTGTTGCTGTTAATGCGATTTGCAGGCTTATGTACGATTGATGCTGACGGTCAATTGTCTGCTGATCTACCTGTCGCACCGTTGTTCGAAACCATCGAAGATCTTAAAAACATCGATAAAATCTTGCCTGCTGTGTTAGACAATCCACTATATCGCGGATTGCTACAGAATACAGATAATACGCAAGAGATCATGCTAGGTTATTCGGACTCATCAAAAGATGGCGGTATCATCACCTCGGCTTGGCAGCTGTATAGTGCGCAGCAAACCATTAATAGTATTGCTGAGCAATATGGTATAAAAACACGGTTATTCCATGGTCGCGGCGGTTCGGTGAGTCGCGGCGGCGGATCAACGCACAAAGCCATTGCGGCACAGCCGGCTGGCACGTTACATGGTCAGATTAAAGTGACCGAACAAGGCGAAGTGCTTTATGCCAAATATGCCAATACGGATACTGCCGTGTTTGAGCTGACCATGGCAATCACGGGTACACTCAAAGCCTGCTCGACAAGATTTGTCGTGCAACCGACTGAGTTACCAGAGTATGAAGCCTTGTTTGCACGGTTAGCAGAAGCAGGCGAACAACGTTATCGAGAGCTGACCGATCATACGGAAGGGTTTTATAAATTCTACTCACAAGTGACCCCAGTACAAGAAATCTCCTTACTGAACATTGGCTCACGTCCTGCCCATCGCAAAAAAGGCTTGCCAAGTAAAACCACATTGCGAGCGATTCCTTGGGTATTTGGCTGGTCGTTAGCACGCTTTACCCTACCTGCTTGGTATGGCGTTGGTAGTGCTCTGCATAGTGTCAGAGACAACGAGATTTTGATGAAAGAGATGAATGCGCGCTGGCCATTTTTTAGTGTCTTTATCAGTAATATCGAGATGGCTTTTACCAAATCTGAGATGAATATTGCACAAGCATATAGCCAGTTGTGTGATGACGAGGCGCTACGCGAACAGATCATGAGTGAGGTGCTCGATGAGCATGAGCTGACTTCTTCCGGTCTGAATTCTTTGCTAGATCAAGAAACGCTTTTATCTGGTCAGCGAAACCTTGCGGCATCTCTGCAGTGGCGAGATGCTTATTTGGATCCTATCAACTATATCCAAATCGAGCTGTTGAAGCGTGCTAGACAACAAAATGAAGATACGACAGATAACCACAAAGATGGCGATCTCAATGTAGAAGACCCATTAATCCGTAGTATTAACGCACTGGCAGCGGGTTTACGTAATACGGGGTAAGAGACGATACGACTGACCAACGAGAATATTCTGATAGATTGCTACTGTCATAGTTATTTTCAGTGTGCTTGCCAGCACGATGGTGATAAAAAAATGTACCGTCGCCCATTATTTTTCCGTGGCACGGTACAAGGTACTATATGCCTCTGCTGTAATTAAAATGCGCCTAAACCTAACTATTCTAATCGTTAGTCTCACGATATAACGTGGTTTGTGACTCTTGCCTAAAGTCTTCATAGGTAATGGCAGCATCACTCTCTGGAGCTGGAGAGGGTTCTATAGGCTCAACTTCAGCTGCGGGCACGTTTTGTTCGCTATTGTCTGCATTAATCGATTGTGCTGACACTAACGGCTCCTCGACCGTATTGGCGTCATTAGGTAATGGATCGTCATCGCTATTTACTACAGGTTCGGCGCCGACCACTGGCGTGCTAGTGGTAGCCGCAGGCGCTGTCCCATTTAAGCCACTATCATTGCTAACAGTAGTATCAGAAATAGAAGTCGATAAAAATCCTGTAAAAATAAGGATAAGTACGACAATAGCAATAAGTAGTGAACCAAAAATCATACCAATAATGAGAGGTTTTTTACTACTGACCACTTTCTTTTGTGGTTTTATAGCATCCCTATGATCTGGTTCCAATGGGTTGGATTTAGTATCTAAAGGATCATCGATCGTTGTGTTAGATAAAGGCATCGCTTGATCGAGAACGACAGAAGATGGCTTTTTTTCTTCATTATTCTTACTTAAATCACTATTTAAGTTATGGTCAACACCAGCATAATTATCCATTCGTGTATCTGACACCTTGTTTTGTGTCGATGCATTTTGACCTAAAAAATCAAAAGTAGCGTTTGTTGTGCCGATGTCGACAAACTCTAATCTTGGCTCTTTATCGTTATTTTCATCTTCGAATAGTTGCAACTCTTCTACGCTTAGAGGCTCAAAAGCAGGTAACTTACTTGCCGTTTTTAAGGATGTTGAATCATCACTGTCATTATGGGTGTCATTTTGGGTATCATTTTCAGCGCTTTGGACTCGACTGATAAAACGTTCGTAAATATTGTTTTTGACACGCTTACGCGATTTTTTATGAACGAGTTGAGACAACTCTTCGTCAAAATCAGTACCGATGTCTTTTTTTTCGTCGTTCATAAAATAAAACCAAGCCAGTTTATGCTACTGACAGTAAATGACTGATAAAATGAAGTTGTGATTTTTATTGCTAAAATGTAACAGCATCACTAGTCCCCAATATAGTTGCTCACACCCCTATCTTCAAGCACAATTTATTTTAGGTCTTAGATTAACACATGAAGTGCAATACCAAATGCAAGGTGAAAAAAAGACCTAGATGCGCTAGCATCAAAGTTTTTATCCACCGACCAAAGTGAGATTGCAACCATGAGCTATACACATCTAAGCCTAGGTGAACGATACCAGATTTATGCCCTTAAAGGGGCAAAACATAGTATTAATTTTATAGCGAGGGTGTTAAACAGAAGTCCCAGTACCATATCAAGAGAGCTTAGGCGTAATAAAAGCCTACGAGGTTACCGAGCAAAGCATGCTAATAACAAGGCTTGTGACAGACGGGCTAACAACGCCACAACTATTGTGACTGACCTCTGGGCATGGGTGACAGACAAGCTTAAAGAGAACTGGAGTCCTGAGCAAATATCTGGCGTTCATGCTGGTATCAGTCATATGAGCATTTATCGCTATATTTGGCGTGATAAGAGGCAGGGCGGTACATTGTGGCAGTGTCTCAGACGTAAAGGAAAACCATACCGGCAGCGTCTAACCGCTGAGACTCGAGGCCGTATCAATGACAGAGTCTCGATTCATGAGCGCCCTTGTATTGTTGAAGAACGCTCACGTATTGGAGATTGGGAAGCGGATACCGTTATCGGTCAGCATCACAAGCAAGCGATTGTCACGCTCGTTGAACGTAAAACGGGGCTGCTGAAGATGAAGCGTGTGGGTCATAAAACAGCACAGCAAGTATCAGAGGCAATGATAGAACTCTTAGCGCCAGTGAGGTTGCAGGTTAAGACCATTACCTCTGACAATGGTAAAGAGTTTGCTCAGCATAAGAAGGTGAAACAAAAGCTCTTTAGCCCTTTCTTCTTTGCCGATGCTTATGCGTCATGGCAGCGAGGAACCAACGAGAATACCAATGGCCTTATCAGAGAGTACTTGCCTAAGGGTTGTGACTTTAGACAAGTCTCTGATAATGAAATACAGGACATTGAGAACAAACTAAACAACAGACCAAGAAAACGATTAGGGTTTAAAACGCCTATGCAGGCGTTCTATAATATTAATTAGCGTTGCACTTGGTGTGTTAATCTAAGGGTCGCTAATATTTGCACAGCTCGTCTTAAGTAATGAGGTAGAAGCTTATTAAAAAAGGTTTGTATAGAGACAACATATACCATAACAGGCTTAATAACATGGATTTAAAACAGCTCAATGCATTTATTGCTGTCGCGAATTTGCGCAGCTTTAGTGCAGCCGCAGAAAAGACAGGACTGTCACAGCCAAGTTTGAGCCGCCTGCTGAAACAGCTTGAGACCGATATGGATGTCGTGCTTATCGATCGTTACCACAGGCCATTACATCTGACTGAAGCGGGCGAATTTTTTTACGATAAGATAAGCACCATACTGACAGAAATCGAGACCGTCACGAGTATGACCCAGCGTTTATCAGCGCCAAGTAGTGCGCTAAACATCGGCTTTGTGCCGTCAGTATTATATGGGTTACTCCCTGAAATCATCGCCATGCTCAAGCAGTCCAATTCTGATATAGAGGTCAACCTCAAAGATATCAGCTCTTATCAGCAAATGGAGGCACTCAAATCTGGTGAGATTGATATCGGTTTTGGGCGTTTTGCCCATCAAGATCCATGGATTCAACAAATATTACTGCGTCATGAGCGCTACGTGGTGGCCTTACCAAAGTCGCATCCTCTTGCCCATGTAAAGGAGCAGCGTTTGATAGATTTGGCAAATAATCGCTTGATTTTATACCATCAAACGCATTTGCCGATTGCCACCACACTACCAACATCAGAGTCCATCAAAGCAAAGCAGGAAGCCAATACAAAAACCAGACGTGTCATCAATGAAAAATCTGCACTTAGCGAGCCGATTACGGAGCCGTTGTTACATTTGTTTGCACAATACGGTATCTCACCCTTTGTGACCACCACGGTGAGTGACTTGCAAGTAGCTCTAGGCTTAGTCGCTGCGGGCGAAGGTATCACGCTTGTACCTGCCAGCTTAACCACCGTACGTACAGAACAAATCAGCTATCAGCGTTTGGTACACGAAAACGTCACCTCTCCTATTTATTTGCATACTCTCAAAGACTTTGTGCATCCAAGTATCTCTGAGTTATTGAATGCTATCTATCAGGTCTATGAAGAACGAGGCATCACCTACCGGCGACAAAAATTTGTGTAACGTCCTTAAATGACCAGATATTGCGTGGATATTGTGTTATAAAGAAACGCCAAAAATAATCTGCCCTAATACTTGATATTATCAGATTAATATGCCAACCAAAAAGAATGGCAATGCAAACAAATAGTAATAACTATCACTGTTAATAAATAGAATAATCATTCTCCTGAATCGTATTGGTGTGCTAAAGTCGATACAAGATTAATCGTTTTATAAAAAAGCACGTATAAACATGTCTAAAGCGGTTGTCTAGTGATCACTGGCAAACTGACACAGGTAAGTGATGTTTTGCCGTTTTAACCATTTCGAGGTATTCATGTCCACACAACCACTCAACAACCCAAGTACCACTGACGATATCGTTACTGAGCAACAAGAAGGCTTTAGTTGGCGTATCTTTGGCCCCGGTATTTTGATGGCGACCGCTGCAATCGGTGGCTCGCATCTGATTTCATCGACGCAGGCTGGTGCTATATATGGCTGGCAGTTGGCGATTATGATTGTTTTAGCCAACGTATTTAAATATCCGTTTTTTCGCTTTGCAACCGATTATGTTTACGATACGGGCGAGAGCTTGATTGCAGGCTACGCCAAGCGCTCAAAAGTGTATCTTTGGGTATATTTTATCCTCTCTATCTTATCAGCGGTCATCAGTACGGGTGCGGTCTCGCTAATTGCAGCGGTGATTTTAGGCTTTATGCTACCCGCCTCTCTTGAGTTATCGACGATGGTGCTGTCTATGATCATCGTAGCCGTCTCTTGGTTCTTTTTGATAGCCGGTCATTATAAATTGCTCGATGGCGTGACTAAATGGATTATGATTGCTTTGACGGCAGCTACCGTTGCCGCAGTCATGATTGCCGCTGGCAAGCCCACGGTTATGGCAGCAGATTTTATTGCTGTGTCTCCTTGGAACCTAGCGACACTCGGTTTCATCGTCGCACTCATGGGCTGGATGCCAGCACCGCTTGAGTTTGCCGCGATTACTTCTATGTGGACCTCTGCCAAAGTCAAAACCGATCACACCACGCACAAGCAAGGCTTGCTCGACTTTAATGTCGGTTATGCCGTTTCAGCGATTCTAGCCTTGTTTTTCTTATCGCTTGGTGTGTTTGTCCAGTATGGTTCAGGACAAGAGATTGAGTTGGTCGGCGGCGCTTATATCAACCAGTTAATCAATATGTATACGGCAACTATCGGTGAATGGTCACGATTGCTGGTAGCGTTCGTCGCCTTCATGTGTATGTTTGGCACCACGATTACTTGTGCCGACGGCTACGGCCGTGCCAATGCTGAGTGCTGGCGTTTGCTAAAAGGCGAAAGCGAAATCAATAAAAAGCAAATCGCTTTTTGGACGACATACGCTATCGGTGGCGGGCTTGTGATTATTACGTTCTTCACGGGACAATTGGGTGCAATGCTTAAGTTTGCCATGATATCGGCGTTTGTCTCTGCGCCTATCTTTGGCTGGCTCAACTACTCATTGGTTAAGAAACATAAAAAACTGTCCGCCGGTATGAACGCTCTGTCTATCGCAGGCTTGATATTCTTGGCAGGATTTGCCTTATTGTTCTTAGCCAATTTGGCAGGTTTATTTGCTTAAACTTAGTCTTTTTTTAAGCTCATGATAAATAAAGCCCTAATAGCTCAGCTGTTAGGGCTTTTTGGTAGGAACAGGACAATTTGTAGAGCAATATGCCCGTTATAATTGTAACTAAATGTAAATTATAAAGCCTCTTAATATTTGAATATTTGGCTAATATGAATACTTATGATAGCGAAGTATTGAAAAATACATAATGCTATTTGTTTTATGAATAATATTAAATTAACTACAATTAATCATTAAATATAATAAACAATAATCTACAAGCTAACCTTTGCAGACGTGGATAATTGGGTATAATCAGTGACAACAACGAGATTATTTTATATCCATACAAGCTCATGAAAGGATACTCACATGACCTCACTCTCAGCAGGTGCACGCTTTCGCAGTGCGCTTAAACAAAAAAATGATAATAACCAGCCACTACAAATTGCAGGCGCGATCAATGCCTACACCGCGATGATGGCGACCCAAGTCGGTCACCAAGCGCTGTATCTCTCTGGTGGCGGTGTGGCAAACGCGTCATTTGGTTTACCTGACTTGGGTATGACCAGCCTTGATAACGTGCTAGAAGACGCTCGCCGTATTACGGATGCAGTCGATACCCCGCTACTTGTCGATATTGATACCGGCTTTGGCGGTGCGTTCAACATTGCTCAAACCATCAAAAAAATGGAAAAGGCAGGCGTGGCAGCCGTCCATATCGAAGACCAAGTCGCGCAAAAGCGCTGTGGTCACCGTCCTAACAAAGAAATCGTCAGTATCTCAGAAATGGTTGATCGCCTAAAGGCGGCATTGGATGCGAAAACGGATTCTGATTTTGTGGTGATGGCTCGTACTGATGCGTTATCAGTCGAGGGCTTAGACGCTGCTGTTGAACGTGCCGTTGCCTTTGCCGAAGCAGGTGCAGACATGATCTTTGCAGAAGCGCTGACCGATATCGAGATGTATCGTAAATTTACCGATGTACTCGACATTCCCGTCCTCGCCAATATGACCGAGTTTGGTCAAACCGATCTGTATACCACTGACCAGCTGTACGGTGTGGGCGTCGATATGGTGCTGTACCCACTATCCGCTTTCCGCGCCATGAATAAAGCGGCATTGAATGTCTATCAGCACTTGCTCGATGACGGTACGCAAGAAAAAGTCGTCGATACCATGCAGACGCGCATGGAGCTTTATGATTTCTTAAACTATCACGAGTTTGAGCAAACCTTAGACAAGCTGTTTGCGGACAATAAATAATCATAATAAGCAGTATTTTCACTTAACAATATAAAAAGCTACCCACAAAAGGAATGTAGACATGGCAGCACAGAAAGAACTTTCAGGTGCAGGACTTCGCGGACAAGTCGCTGGCAAGACAGCATTATCGACCGTTGGCAAATCGGGCTCTGGTCTGACCTATCGCGGCTATGACGTATCAGAGCTGGCGGATAAATGTATTTTTGAAGAAGTCGCGTATTTACTGCTATACGGTAATTTACCTACGCAAAGCGAGCTTGAGAATTATCAAGCTAAGCTCAAAAGCCTGCGCGGCCTACCACAAGCATTAAAAGACGTGCTTGAACGTATTCCAAGCGATGCGCATCCAATGGATGTGCTACGTACTGGTTGCTCAATGCTGGGCAACCTTGAGAGCGAAACGGATTTCGCTCAGCAAAACGATAAAACTGATCGTATGCTTGCCGCATTCCCCTCAATCATCAACTACTGGTACCGCTTTAGCCATGATAACGTGCGTATCGAGACTGAGACGGATGATGCGACCATCGGCGGTCATTTTTTGCATCTGCTCAAAGGTGAAAAACCAAACGAGCTGCACGAAAAGGTCATGAACGTGTCGCTTATCTTGTATGCAGAGCACGAGTTCAACGCCTCGACCTTTACTGCGCGTGTCTGTGCGTCTACTTTATCTGATATCCATTCTTGTATCACTGGCGCAATCGGTTCACTACGTGGTCCATTGCATGGCGGCGCGAATGAAGCGGCGATGGATATGATTGAGGGCTTTAGCTCAGCTGATGAAGCCGAGACAGAGATGATGGCCATGCTAGCACGTAAAGACAAAATCATGGGCTTTGGTCATGCCATCTATAGCGAATCAGATCCACGTAACGTCGTCATCAAACAATGGTCTGAAAAACTGGCCGCTGATGTTGGTGACGAGGTGCTCTACCCTGTGTCTGTGCGTGTTGAAGACGTGATGTGGCGCGAGAAAAAATTGTTTGCCAATGCTGACTTTTTCCATGCATCAGCCTATCACTTTATGGGTATCCCAACCAAACTCTTCACGCCAATATTTGTCTGTTCACGCTTGACTGGCTGGGCCGCTCACGTATTTGAGCAACGTGCCAACAACCGTATCATTCGCCCAAGTGCCGAATATACGGGTGAAGAGCTGCGTCCTGTACCAGATATGAGTGCGCGTTAAGTTGATTTCTTTTAAGTAGCTATTGTTACGTACTTATTATCAGCTAGCGGCAGTGCTAGCTGATACAGGTATGTCGATTGAGCCTAGCTATGATATTTTTAGGTTTGATCGTCATACGCTATTTTTTTATAGATCATGCCATCTTAACTTTCAATATCGATTCTTTAGCAAAGCCTGCAATAACGAACGATGATTTTGCTAAAGGAATGAATTTTTATCTAATATCGACGTTTAACTACTTATCAAAATTAGCCAACAGCCAAAGGTGACTTATGGACAACGCCCTCGTACAACCCATGAACGATGAGTTCAAAAAACCACTTCCTGATACTGACCTTTACTACTTTGACACTCGCGAAGCGGTCGAGCGCATCGAAGCAGGTGCTTATGACAAGCTACCGTTCTGCTCAAAAGTATTGTGTGAGAACCTAGTGCGCCGTTGCCCACCAGAGGATTTAACGGCAGCGTTAAAGCAGCATATCGAGGGTAAGCAAGATTTAGATTTTCCTTGGTACCCTGCCCGCGTCGTTTGTCATGATATCTTGGGTCAGACGGCCTTTGTTGATTTAGCAGGCTTGCGTGATGCCATCGCTGAGCAAGGCGGTGATCCGTCTAAGGTAAACCCTATCGTGCCCACTCAGCTGATCGTTGACCATTCATTGGCCGTTGAGCACGCAGGCTTTGAAGAAGACGCCTTTGAGAAAAACCGTGCGATTGAAGAGCGCCGTAACGATGACCGTTTTCACTTCATCAACTGGTGCCAGTATGCCTTTGACAATGTCAACGTCGTACCACCGGGTAACGGCATCATGCACCAGATCAACCTAGAGAAAATGTCACCTGTTGTACAAATCGTACACAATAAAGCGGGTGAAAAAGTCGCATTCGCTGATACGTTGGTCGGTACGGATAGCCACACGCCGATGGTCGATGCCCTAGGTGTGATCTCAATCGGTGTGGGCGGTCTAGAAGCCGAAAGCGTCATGCTAGGTAACCCCTCTTATATGCGCCTGCCTGATTATGTGGGTGTTAAATTAACAGGCAAGCTGCAAAAAGGCATTACTGGTACGGATCTCGTACTGGCGATGACGGAGTTCTTGCGTGATGCAGGTGTGGTCTCTACCTATATTGAGTTCTTTGGTGACGGTGCACGCCAGCTAAGTGTCGGTGACCGCGCCTCTATCTCCAACATGACGCCTGAATATGGCGCCACTGCTGCGATGTTCTATATCGATGAGCAAACCATTGACTATCTACGTCTGACGGGTCGTTCTGAGGAACAGATTAAACTGGTTGAGCAGTATGCTAAGCAAACGGGTCTATGGGCTGATGGCATGGAAAAAGCCGAATACGCACGCGTCCTTGAGTTTGATTTGTCATCAGTCGGTCGTAACATGGCAGGCCCGTCGCGTCCCCATGCCCGTGTATCTACTGATGATTTGGTAGCCAAAGGCATCGCCCACGCGCCTGATCAAAAACTCCCTGAACCAAAAGATGGTCTCATGCCAGATGGCGCAGTGATTATCGCGGCGATTACCAGCTGTACCAATACCTCAAATCCACGAAACATGGTGGCCGCAGGTCTTGTCGCTCGTAACGCGAATGCCAAAGGACTATTGCGTAAACCGTGGGTTAAGTCCTCACTCGCACCCGGCTCAAAAACGGTCAAAATGTATTTAGAAGAAGCAGGTCTAATGCCAGAGCTACAAGAAATCGGTTTTGATGTAGTAGGCTTTGCCTGTACGACGTGTAACGGTATGAGCGGTGCACTTGACCCTGACATCGAGCAAGAAATCATCGACAATGATTTGTTCACCACGGCAGTGCTATCTGGTAACCGTAACTTTGACGGTCGTATCCATCCGTATGCCAAGCAAGCATTTTTAGCATCGCCGCCACTGGTTATCGCTTATGCCATCGCTGGTAACATCCGTTTTGATATTGAAAAAGACTCGTTGGGTAAAGACCAAGACGGCAATGATGTCTATCTAAAAGACATCTGGTTTGATGACGAAGAAGTGGATGCCATTGTTGCTTCTGCTGTTAAGCCTGTGCAGTTTAATGCCGTATATATCCCCATGTTTGATGAGGCCAAAAAAGATACGGGCAAAGCGTTAAGCCCATTGTACGACTGGCGTGAAATGACCACGTATATTCGCCGTCCGCCGTATTGGGAAGGTCAAATGGCAGCGATGAACAAACTAAAAGGTATGCGTCCGCTTGCCGTATTAGGTGATAACATCACAACCGATCATATGTCGCCATCAAATGCTATTCTTGGTACGTCCGCAGCTGGCGAGTATTTGGACACTATGGGCTTGCCTGCCGAAGACTATAACTCATACGCGACCCATCGCGGCGACCATTTAACCGCGCAACGTGCCACCTTTGCCAACCCTAAACTATTGAACGAAATGGTACGCGATGAAGATGGTGAAGTTATCCAAGGCTCACTGGCGCGTGTTGAGCCAGAAGGTCAAGTCATGCGCATGTGGGAGGCGATTGAAACCTACATGAACCGTGAGCAGCCGCTGATCATCATCGCAGGTGATGGCTATGGTCAAGGCTCAAGCCGTGACTGGGCGGCCAAAGGCGTCCGTCTCGCTGGTGTGGAAGCGGTTGTCGCTGAAGACTTTGAGCGTATTCATCGTCAAAACCTCGTTGGTATGGGCGCACTACCCGTGCAGTTTGCGCCTGGTATCAACCGTGAGACGCTCAACATCGATGGTACAGAAATCTTCGATATCGAAGGAGATGTCTCTGCTGGCGGCGATATGACACTGGTCATTCATCGCAAAGACGGCAGTGTTGATAAAGCGCCTGTTATCTGCCGATTAGATACGGCTGATGAAGTAAAAATGTACAACGCTGGCGGTATGCTACAACGCTTTGCTAAAGAGTTCTTAGCGGGTGAAGTGGCCTAAGCGTTTTGAGCGTTTAAGATTTAGCTTGTAAGTAATACAGAGCCGATGTTGTATAGAGTGTCTATATGGCATCGGTTTTTTTAAGCTTATACTCTCTAACTATTTGAGTTTGGCGTAGGCTGGGTTTTTAACCCAGCATCACAATTTTGCAGAGTTACTATAGATTGTATTTTATTAAAATTTTATATTAAGAAAAATATTATGAAAGTTATCAGCTTTACAGACGCTAATAAAGACTTTAAAGCCGTTTTAGATACGGTGAATGATGGTACCGATGCAGTAGTCATAAATCGTCAAAACGATAATGATGCGGTTGTTATGTCGAGTGCTCATTACAATGGTTTGATGGAGACACTGTATTTATTAAAGTCATCTGCTAATGCTGCCCATTTGGCTAAATCTATTGAGCAATATCGGTCTAAAAGTCGCATCACTGACTAATGTAATAATAAAAATTCGTCAACGGAAAGTACTTTAGTTTTAGAGCCAACGAAAGCGTAACAGGCTTTCGTTTTTTGCCTAAATTTGTAATCCTCTGAAATTATATAGTCAAAGTGCCAAGCAGTTCCAGCATGAGCTGCATCACGCATAGAGGCAGCGTGGAAACCTTTTTTATTAGTATCGTTTTGGAACTTATCAGAATAATAACCGATCCAATTAAGGAAGTTAAAAAAGAATTCAATCTTAGTTTCTATATTATTTGCATCAAATTGAAATATATTTATGAAGTGAGGGTCATAATCACACAAAGCTTTAATGATAACGAACATAGCTTGTTCAGGTTCTATTGACTTAATTTCAGTATCTATTTTGATACATTCTCTAAAATTAACTGGATCAAAATCTGGCAGCTCATTGCTCATGCTAGAAAAATAATTGATTGTAAATTCGACTGCTTTTTTTGAAAAATATTTATTTGCTTTCCTCAGAATGGGTATTTTATTATCTAAGTATGAGAAAGGTATACTGACAGCTTCGCCAAGCATACTATTAAAACTATCTTTGGTAGTTATTCCAATATCTATACCATTGATTCTTTTAATAAATTTTTCCTTACTAGTGTGAAGACTTCTAGAAAACTTACCTTCATGCACTTTGACAAAATTTTTATATATAACATTCACATTGTGTTCATTGGGTGTGAACAGCCTGTCCCAATAAATTGCGTTTAGTAGCTTGAGAGCTTTTAGGTGTTCATCTATATAAATATCGTTATCTATATTATAGATTTCCATTAAAGTTACACGTGAGTAAACTACGGTGTATTTATTAGAAGTCAATAGTTTTAATATTTGGATATACTTCAAATCATTTGTATAAAGCTTATCAACTCTTAACTCTGTTAAAACATTTTGATCTAAATAGATTGTTTTCTTAGTTTCAACCATAGTTAAATCACTTCAATATAATTAAATAATTAATATCACTATTGTAACATCATTAAAAGGACTCTCAAAAATGACCAAATCAAAATTTGCCCCGCAAATCCCCGTCCCTGCCACCTATATGCGCGGCGGTACCTCAAAGGGTACGTTTTTTAAATTATCTGATTTACCTGAGCGATGCCAAGTTGCTGGCGAGTCACGTGATAAGTTTTTGCTGCGCGTCGTCGGTAGCCCAGATCCTTACGGTAAGCAGATCGATGGCTTAGGCAATGGCAGCTCTAGTACCTCAAAGACCGTTATCTTATCGGCCTCAGACAGACCAGATCATGACGTGAATTATCTGTTTGGACAAGTTAATATCGCAAAGCCCATGATTGATTGGGCGGGTAACTGTGGTAACTTAACTGCAGCCGTCGGTGCCTGTGCCATTAATATGGGTCTAGTTGATGCCGACAAAATTGCTAATAGTATCGATGACAATGCTGAAAGTGGAATTTGTGAAGTGCGTATCTGGCAAGAAAATATTGGTAAAACCATTATTGCCCATGTGCCAGTCTATAAAGATGCAAATGACAAAGTACAGGTTCAAGAGACGGGCGATTTTGAATTAGACGGTGTCACCTTCCCAGCAGCTGAAGTCAAAATTGAGTTTATCGATCCGGTTGATGCCACCAGCGACATGTTCCCGACGGGCAATTTGGTCGATGATTTCGA
This sequence comes from Psychrobacter sp. PSP, assembly GCF_024085615.1. Classification (NCBI taxonomy): domain Bacteria; kingdom Pseudomonadati; phylum Pseudomonadota; class Gammaproteobacteria; order Moraxellales; family Moraxellaceae; genus Psychrobacter; species Psychrobacter sp. PSP. The sequence goes on along the minus strand of NZ_JABLTF010000005.1, from coordinate 296,136 downwards.
TGTATCAGGCTGCGGTCTAAATGCTGATAGCATCAAAGCGACCTTCATTAGTGCAGGTATCCCAACCATCTTTATAAACGCAGAAGATTTGGGCTTTACGGGTACTGAGCTACAAGGCGACATTAATAGTGATAGTGAGCTACTTACCAAGCTTGAAAAAATCCGTGCCACAGGCGGCGTGGCGATGGGATTATTTAAAGATGTGAGCGAGGCGCAAACCAGCCAACACATTCCTAAAATCGCATGGGTTGGTAACGCACAGAGCTATAGCGCCTCTAGTGGTAAATCGGTCGATGCAGACGAGATTGATCTAGTCGTCCGTGCCATGAGTATGGGTCAACTGCATCACGCCATGATGGGGACAGCAGCAGTCGCTATTGCTGCAGCAGCAACCACGCAAGGCACGCTTGTTAACAAAGCTGCTGGTGGTGGCGACTTGTCAGAGGTACGTTTTGGTCATCCATCAGGGACATTGCTCGTTGGCGGAAAAACCGAACTGGTCGATGGGCGCTGGCAAGCCAAAAAAGTGTCGATGAGTCGTTCAGCAAGGCGTATCATGGTTGGTGAAGTTTTTGTGCCTGCGGATGCATTTTAAGCGTCGTCATGGCTTATTTCAATTTGTGATAGAGTTTTATGCCGACATCTCCCCAACCTCGCCGCGCACAGTTAGACAAAAAACCGCCAGTCGAGAAAAAAGAACGGCGGGCGCTGCTGTGGGATATCCTCAAAAAACTGGCGGTATTTGCTAAGCCTTATCGCTTACTTATTATCGCCACCTTAGCGCTGACTGCTCTAGGCTCCTTTACCGCGCAGGTCAATGCTTTTGTGTTGCGTTATGCTGTCGATACTTTGACTGAGATTGCCACGCTTGCCGAGCCATGGCAGGCAGGTCTGCGTATGCTGACCATTATCAGTGCGGTACTCTTAACCAAAGAGATATTATCGATATTCATCTCGTTTGGGCAAAGCTTCTTCGGCGAAAAGATTCGTATCAATCTATCACGTGATTTATCGCAAAAAATCATTGAGCGCATCTTGACCTATCGGATGGCATTTTATACCAGTAGCGAAAACGACAGCGGCAAGTTGCAAACCCGTATTGATTATGGCGTCAGCAGCTTAACCAGTTTAGTGCAAAACTTCTTTATCGATATGCTACCGCTGTTTGCCAATGCAATCGTGGCGCTTATCATCATGTTTTCGACCAATTTTTGGATAGGCTTGGTCGGTCTTATTATCATTCCCATTTACTTTTTCATCAGCCAAAAACAAGCCAAGCGCCTACAAGGGTTTCGTCGGCAAATGCGCGGGTTTCGCGAAGCCAAAAGCGGACTGGTTATCTCGCTTATCAACTCAATTAGTGTGGTGAAATCCTTTGTCCGTGAGTCGATAGAAGCAGAAAAGCACTTAGCCATTCAAAAGGAAATGACCGATAATCAGCTGCGTATTCGCAGTATTGGTTTTGTTTATGATGCCATCAAAACCTTTATCGAGCAGATTGGTGTGGTGGTTATTATCTTGCTCACCGCGTATTTTGTCCTACAAGGTGAGATGACCATTGGTATGATTTTGTTTCATGTCATGCTGTTTCAAAATGTCGCCGCCCCTATCCGTCAATTACACCGCATCTACGACCAGATAAATAATGCATTGACCTATGCCGAAGGTTTTTTTGATATTTTAGAAGATGACAGCCAAGTCGAGAGCATCGCTGGTATCAGTAGCGACAACCTAAAAGGTCATATCGAGCTTAAACATGTCGACTTTACTTATCCGAATGGGACGCAAGCGCTCAAAGACGTCAGCTTCACTATTAGGCCCAACCGTATCACGGCGCTGGTTGGCCTCTCTGGCGCTGGCAAGAGCACGATTATCAATCTATTGGTCAAATTCTACGCCCCAGACGCTGGCACGATCTGCCTAGACGGGCATGATTTGGCTGACTGTGATACTCATGAGCTGCGTCAAAACATTGGTCTGGTGCTACAAAGCAATCATATATTTTCGGGCACGATCAGTGAAAATATCCGCTATGGCGATATGAACGCTAGCATTGATGACATCATTGCAGCGGCAAAAAAAGCTTCGATACACGATCAAATTATGGGGTTAGCTGATGGCTACGAGAGTACTGCCAAGTCGTTATCAGGTGGGCAGCAGCAGCGTATCGCGCTGGCAAGGATGTTTTTAAAAGATCCACCGATTGTGTTTTTGGACGAGCCGACCGCCAGTCTCGATGCTATCGCCAGTCAGCAAGTCAAAAAAAGCCTTGATCTGATCAAAAAAGATCGTACCGTTATTATGGTTTCGCACAATATTGCTCAGATTATCGACGCCGATGATCTGGTAGTCATAGAGAATGGCGAAGTGGTTGAGACAGGTACCCATGAGGTACTTTATGCCCAACGCGGCAAATACTTTGAGATATTTAGTGCCATGTCTGATAGCTTAAATTTAGACAAAATCAGTCAGACCCTACAGGGTTAGGAATGGTTAATGACTGCCTAAATCGTTATAATGCCCCTATTTTACCGCCTATTGCCAGAAGCTTGCCCATTATGAATTGTGAATTTTCTATCAAAACCTTTGATGAGCTGACCTCAGTTGACCTTTACCATATCCTAAAAGCACGCTCGCAAGTGTTCGTCGTCGAACAAAACTGTGCTTATCAAGATATGGATGAGGTCGATTTTGATTGCTTGCATTTGATTGCTCATCAAAACGCTGCATTGGTCGGATATTGCCGTATCATTCCACCTGAATTCAATAAACTAAAATCCAATCTATCGGTCGCCGACCCAGCCGCGAAGACCAACCACACTGCCATGCCTGCCATCGGTAGAGTGCTTGTGTTATCAGAGCACAGAGGTGATGGCCTAGCGCGGCAAATAATGACGCAAGCTATTGCTCATTGCCGCAAAAAATACGGTAAAAAGCGTCCGATTATTATCTCGGCACAGGCCTACCTGCTCAGTTTTTATGAGTCTTTGGGTTTTGTACCTGAAGGTGAGCATTATCTTGAAGATAATATTGAGCACGTGAAGATGGTGCTATACGTTGCTAAGAAAAACAAAGTAAGAAAAGAAAGTGTGGATACTGCGTCAACCACAACCAAAGTTTTAAGCTTCCTGCTGTTTATTATAGCAGCGCTGTTTATTTTAGGTCTGCTCTATTTGATGATTTAAACGGCCTACAAAGTTTTACTTCTTAACACGATTCAGTCTGGTTGTTCCATATTGAGTATGCTACTTTTGAATGATAACCGCTTTAAAAGGATGACTGCGAGCATGGGTCAACAAAGCGAAAAGTTAGCACACTCAAGGAAGAGGAAACAACCATGTCAAATACCCATTCAGATACAGCCCATTCAAATACAAATGAGGCAACGGTAGAGAGCAATATCCGTCCAGAATATGACGATGAAATCCAAAAAATCGCCGATTATGTGCTCAATTATTCCATAGATAACGAGTCACCAAGCCCCACTGATGCATGGCGTACTGCTCGCCACTGTCTCATGGATACCATCGGCTGCGGACTACTGGCACTGCGCTTCCCTGAGTGTACCAAGCACTTGGGGCCTGATTGCCCTGATCAAATAACGCCGCATGGCGCTCGCGTCCCTGGCACATCCTATAGACTAGACCCCATCAAAGCCGCTTTTGACATCGGCTGTATGGTACGCTGGCTTGACTATAATGATACGTGGCTCGCTGCTGAGTGGGGTCATCCGTCTGATAACTTGGGCGGCATCTTGGCGGTCACCGACTATATCAGTCAAAAAAACATCAGCCAAGGGCAAGCACCTCTGACCATGAAAGCCGTGCTCGAGGCGATGATCATGGCGCATGAAATTCAAGGCGTCATGGCACTCGAAAACTCATTCAACCGCGTGGGTCTTGATCATGTGTTTTTGGTAAAATTAGCCTCAACTGCGGTCGTCGCCAAACTATATCAGCTGCCACGCGAGCGCATCATGGCCGCCATCTCACAAGCCATTGTCGATGGTCAGGCACTGCGCACCTATCGTCATGCACCCAACGCGGGCAGCCGAAAATCATGGGCGGCAGGTGATGCAACCAGCCGCGCGGTTCGGCTGGTAGATATCACTGCACGTGGTGAAATGGGTATCCCTGGCGCACTAACCGCACCGCAATGGGGGTTTTATGATGTGCTGTTTAGCCATACCAATAAGGATCTTGCGACCAAACCCGAAGACGAGCGTCGATTTACCTTTCAACGTGACTTTGGCAGTTATGTGATGGAGAATATCTTATTTAAAATCAGCTTTCCCGCTGAATTTCATGCGCAGACTGCTTGTGAAGCGGCGGTTATTTTGCACCCACATGTGAGAGGTCGAATTGATGAGATCGAAAAAATTGTTCTAACCACGCATGATTCAGCAATTCGCATCATCTCAAAAGAGGGCGCGCTTGCTAACCCAGCTGATCGGGATCACTGCTTACAATATATGGTGGCTGTTCCCTTATTGACAGGCGATCTGATGGCGGAGAACTATGAAGATGACTATCATGAAGAGCATTTATCAATCGATGAGCTACGCGAAAAAATGGTGGTAGAAGAAGACGCACAGTATTCAAAAGATTACCATGACCCCAGTAAGCGCTCTATTGCCAATGCCATTCAAATATTCTTCAAAGATGGTAGTAGCACAGAAAAAGTCGCCATCGAGTATCCTATCGGTCATAAACGCCGCCGTGCCGAGGGCATTCCTATACTTGAGGCAAAGTTCCGAGCCAGTCTGGCCACCCGCTTTATCGACAGTCGTTGTCAGCAAATCATTGAGCTGTGTAACGATCAAGAAAAATTGGAGCAAACGCCAGTGAATGAGTTTATGGACTTATTTATGGCTTACTAATGACTCAGTGACTAATATCTCATTCTGTTGACGTATTGACTACCAAGGTATCGACTCTCCTGCCCAATCGACAAAACTGCCTGATTGGGCAGCCTTCATCCCTGATAGCACTTCCAATAAACACTCGGCGCTATACGCTGGCGAGAATAGATGTCCTTCAGCGACATTGCCTTGAAACGGCGCGGACAGTTGAGTATTCACGGTTCCCGGTTGCATAACGACTACGCACACCTCTTTGAGTGATCGGCCCCATTCGATACTCAAGTTTTTCATCCCCATATTGAGCGCCGCCTTGCTCATTCTATAACTATACCAGCCGCCTAGCTGATTGTCCGTGATACTACCGACACGAGCTGATATGGTCGCAAAAATAGCTGGATGCTCAGCGCTGCGTTCAGCTTTGGCGAGCAACGGTTTGATATGCTTGGCTATCAGCAAGCTTGCTAGTGCATTGATTTGCATGTTCTGTAAAAAGAACTCCGTTTCAATCTGCCTCAAGGCCTTTTCTGGCTGCGCCGTCTTGGTATGGAGTAATCCCACGCAGTTGATTACCCAATCGACATGACCCATTGTCTGCTTGATGGTGTCGGCCGCTTTTTGGATGCTGTCTTCGTCACTGATATTCATGGGTATCCAGTGTAGATTTTCTGCTTCAAAGTTCGGCTCACTGCGATGATAAGTGGCGAATACTTGTGTACTATGTCTTTTAGCAGATGCGCCGTCAGTTTGATCGGCAGCTGACTCTTGTACCAGCTGCTTGACCATGGCCTGACCAATACCGCCCGTTCCGCCGATGATAAGATAGGTTTTATTATTCATATGCTACCCTCACTCTTTTTATACAGCTCTTAGCACGTGTTGGTTTGTTTATTCATTTTGGCTGATTTTACGAGTGTTTACTATGATAAAAATCATAGACATTATTCTCATTCTATATACGCTACAATACTTTTTAGCGATTAAACCCGCATTTTTTGCTTTCCATTATTTATATTGACGTTCTTATACGGATATCAGCGCCTTATGCTATCACCCCAAGACCAACTGACCGAGCTAGTACGTGCCTTAGAGACTGATCAGCACGTCTTTGCCACTGACCCGTTACTGATCACGGAAAAGCTACAGAGTGAGGATGGCACACCTATCCAAAAGCTGCATCGACGGGCCTCACGCATCGATAGCAATGGCGCGCTTGCGCGGGTACTGGGCAAAATAGATGGCCGCATAAAAGGCATCATGATCGTCATGAGTGTGGTGTGGTGCATCTCGGGATTTTTGGGACTGTTCACGCTATTGCAGTCCAATGTGGTGAACTTCTTTTATGTCTTGGTTTGCTTGCTTGGTTTTCATACTATTATGCTTGGTGGCTGGCTGGTGATGACACTCATCAATCGAGACCAGCGAGACCAGCAAGCGCCCAGTTGGTTTGCCAGCTTTGTCAGTCCCAGCTATCTCATACGCGGCAAAGACGATGTGACCAAAGCGGCCGTCGATCTGTATGAGCGCCAATTACAGCATAGCGGTATGCGCTGGTATTTGGGCCGGTTTAGCCATCAGTTATGGCTTGCGACGTTGACTGGCATGCTGCTTGCGATTATATTTTTATTGATTGTGCGTCAGTATAGCTTTAGCTGGGAGTCGACCCTACTCTCTGATCAGGCGCTGGTGAGCTTAACGCAAATACTCGGCTGGCTACCAGGCATGGTTGGTTTTGATGTGCCAGATAGTACAGCGATTGCGCAAAGCAGGTTGGTCACAGAAGCGATGCCATTGTCTGTGGCGCGGCAGTGGGCAGGATTGCTAGTCGGTAGCTTGCTGATGTACGGTATTGTCCCGCGTGCGATAGCGTGGGTATTTTGTGCTTTGATGTTCCGCCGCAAAAAAATGCGCTTGGATATCAAGCAACCGTATTATCAAAAGATCATAAATTTTTGGCAGCGTCAGGTGGTTGATGCAGATGACTTTACGGAAGCACCCGCACCTGTCGCGCCCAAAGCGGCGGTAAGTGCAGGCAAGAAACTGGTCGCCTTGCTTGAATATCCTTCAAATCAGGATAAATGGTGGCAGTCAGGGTTGACTAATGACCGTCATGATTTTTCAGAATCAAGTGAGATTGAGAATTTTGGTATCGTTGATGATCGTGAGGATATGGCACGGCTAAAAAACTACTTAGACGAGCACCCTGTGCAAGTCCTATTAGGTATCCATAGCAAAGCGCTGCCTGACCGCGGTACGCTACGCAAACTTGATCAAATCGCCGCTCATGCAAAAGATGGTCTTATTGTACAGCTGCTTAGTGATGCTGATTTGACACATGAGGATGAACCAGTGGATAAGCAAGCTGTACGCTATCAGCAGTGGCAAACAGCGCTCTCTGCGCGAAAAATTGGCTTGGTAGATATTGATTCTTAAAGTTTTTGAATGCGATACTTAATAAAAATTATTTTTATAAAAAGGACAAAATAAATCAGTAATATAGAAAATAGTTATCTCTTGGGTAACAAGGATGTTTTATAGTGGCTAGGAGCCAAATATGTCAACAGACAACACCCTCTTAACATCAGGTGAGTATGGTCAGATATTGGATAATTACAAAGAGGCGTTAAACCAAAGTATCTTAACCGCTGCACCAGAGTCATGGCAGCCAATGCTGGCAAGTATCTTACCTGCTCACTGGCAAGAATGGCTGTTACCGCTAGCTGGTGGCCCATTTTTCTTATTGTTTTTGGCAGAGTGGTTTTATCAGTCTAAGCGTGGGAAAAATGAAAGCTTTAGCTGGCGCCGTGCGATGACCAATTTTAGCTTGGGCGGCTCTTATCTCGGATTTGAATTGATTGTCCAAGCACTTATTGTGCTGCCTATTTGCCTGTGGCTATATCAATACCGACTGTTCACTATTGAGGTGAAATGGCTGACAGCCATACCCATATTTGTCGCGGTTGAGTTCAGCTATTACTGGTTTCACCGTGCCTCACACCGCATGAATTGGTTTTGGTCAGCGCATGTCGTGCACCATTCAGATGATAAGATGAACCTATCCACTGCCATGCGTCAAAGCTTGCTGTACTCGGTGACAGGCTGGTGGTTATTTTTCGTCCCGCTGATGTTGTTGGGTGTGCATCCTATCTGGGTATTTTTCTTTTATGCGTTAGATTTGATTTATCAGTTCTTTATCCATACCGAGACGGTGGGAAAATTTCCAAAATGGGTTGAGTATATTTTTGACACCCCATCCAACCACCGCGCCCATCATGGTACTAATGACGAATATATTGACCAAAATTATGGCGGCGTTCTTATTATTTTTGATCGCTGGTTTGGCACTTATGTAGAAGAAGACGCCGTCAATAATCCCGTCAAATATGGGGCTGTTGGTGAGACCAGTCACGATAATATTATTGGTCTGATATTTGGGGTGTTTTACCGAATGTGGCAGCGGTTTTTTCGTGCCAAGGGCATTAAGAAAAAAATTAAGGTACTGCTGCGCCCACCTACAGCAATCTCATAGCGTATCATGGATACATAAAATACAGTTTACGATATGGACACTACGCATCCAGAACCAACATACCACCAAATTTGTATTACAATAAATGGCTAAATTTCGATCTTCAATAACAATAAGACGCGACTATGAATAATGACAATAAAAAAGAAAATTACGAGCATCACACGCCTACAGGTCTTTTTGCAGACAAGGCGTTGCCCAGCGACTCAAATAATAACGCCAAGACCTCGCATTCGACAGTGTCAAAAACGGCCGCCCAGTCTAGGGTAACTCATGATAATCAATCCATATCAACTGAATCAGTACCGCCAGCTACAACCACAAAAAACCAAAATGTGACAAAAAAAACCATCGCCAGTGGTGAGGCGCTAAAATTGGCGGTCGTGGGACACACCAATACCGGTAAGACCTCCATATTGCGCACGTTACTGCGTGATGTCTATTTTGGTGAAGTCAAAAATGAAGCGGCGACCACGCGTCACGTCGAGCAAGCCAAACTCACAGATAGCCAAACCGGTGAAGACTTGGTCATACTATATGATACCCCTGGCCTAGAGGACGCTTCAGGGCTGATGGATTGGCTAGAATACAATACGGCCAGTCGCCGTGATGGTATTGAGCGTTTGAAGCAGTTTTTGGCATCAGATATCGCTCAAGGTGCAGATAGCAGTGTTCTAGACAGCTATGATTATAGCCAAGAAGCAAAAGTGATTCGTCAGCTGCTGGCAAGTGATATGGCCATCTATGTGGTAGATGCTCGTGAGCCAGTATTGGGCAAGTATAAAGATGAGCTGGCGATTTTATCGTGGGCAGCCATTCCGGTGATGCCTGTCTTTAACTTTACCGACAGTCAGAATGCCAATATTGATGATTGGCAAACCATGCTGGCTAGACGCAATCTACATATCTCCACACGTTTTGATTCCGTTGCTTTTGAATTTGAAGATGAGATGCATCTTTGGCAAAACCTCGCCACCATGCTCACTCATTCTGAGATGCTCGAGCAATTGATGCAGCGCCGGACTGAAGATTGGGCGCAGTTGTATGATGAGGCCAATATTATTATTGCTGACTTTTTATTGAATGTCGCTTCTTTTGTACGCGAGATCAATGAAGATGACGATCCGATGCCTGTCTTAGCGCAAATGCAAGAAGCGGTGAGGCAAAGTGAGCGTGCGATGCAGCACAATTTACTTAACCTCTATAAGTTTTATGACAATGCCGTTGCAGCAACCCCGCTTGAATTGCAAGCCTATCAGCAAGACCCATTCGACCCTGAGTTACTCAAGAGCTATGGTATCCGTACCACTTCTGGCGCAGCAGCGGGTGCGCTGTTAGGGTTGGGTATTGATGCAGCAGCGCTAGGTACGACATTGGGCTTGGGTGCAGCGATAGGTGGTATCGCAGGCGGGTTACTATCTAACACCAGTAGTATTGCCGATAGGATCACTGGGGTAAAACGCTTATATATCGATCCTGCGACGTTGACATTGCTAGCAACGCGAGCGATCGACTTGCTCACTGCCCTACGCCATCGCGGCCATGCTGCGACTGATGCCACCCAGCTATTATATAAAGGCGAGAAAAGCAGCCTTGAGACATCGTCAGATGATGGTAGTTACCACAATGATAGCAACAGCAATACTGATGAAGATAGCAACCCGATTACCGTATGGCCTGCGAATAAATTACCTAGTGAGCTAAAAAAGGCTCGCGGCAAACCGCAATGGTCATCGCTTAGCAGTGGTAAGTCTGAACAGGCGCAGCTGCTGCGCGCAGATATGGCATGGTCGCTATCGGGTAAGCTGCAATCGTACAAGCGTGAGTCGTAGTTATTTACCGTTCTATCGTTTGCTGCATCTAGCCTAGCAATGTACTCAATGCCTCTGTGCCACGTACGTCTGTTTGCTGCAGATAAATTGGATACAGCGGATATTTAGAAAAATTGTTTTCAATATCCTGCAGCAAATCCTGCTGACGCTCAGCACGGCGGCGCCAAAACTCATCCGACTGCGTTGTTGATATCAACTGATTGACTACTATTGCTGCGGGCGTGAGCTTGCTGTCCTCTAGCTGTTCGATAGCCCGTTTGGTCTCAGCCAACGGCAACACGTCAGCCGTCATAACCAACATAATTGCTGTTTGTGTACGATCATGCAGCAGCAGTCCTGCTTGACGAAACAACTGCTTGCGCTTTTCTAGCACGGATACCGCTTGCTCCCAGCGATCAGGCTTTTTTGCGGCAAACGGATTGGCCACATGGTTCTTTTGAGCGCTATCCGTTTGACTGCTTTTTTGATTGTGACTGTCCAAATGCGTCGCTACTGAGCGCAGCTTGGCTTGCCGTCGTTGCTGAGCAAGCAGTCCATCTGTCCATGCACCCATCATCTCTGGTAGTACTAGCAACCGTAGCGTATGCCCTGTCGGTGCAGTATCAAAGATAATATGCTCATAGCCTGCATCTGCCGCTTCGACTAAATGCTGGCACATGGATTCGAGCATCGCTGCTTCTTGGGCACCGGGTGCTGATTTTGATAGTCTCAGATGCTCACGAATTTTGGGCATCATATCTGGATTGGCATAGGAATTAATCGTACGCTCAACTTGAGAAAAGTGCTCGTCAACGATTACATCAGGATTTAACTCAATGGCATCTAAATAAGGTGATATTGCTGTTTTTGCGTTATTAAGCTGTGTATCCAACACGTCGCCCAAGCTGTGTGCTGGATCGGTTGAGACAATCAGCGTCTTTTGCTGCTGGCTTGCGTAATAACTGGCAAGTGCGGCGGCAGTCGTGGTTTTTCCCACACCGCCCTTACCGCCAATAAATATAATCGGTTGTGCTTTTAGTTGTTCTACTAATGTATGTAGAGGATGTAATGCCATATTTTTATCTCATTTCTTATATTATTTTTATTTTTCAATCATAAATAAACGATTAGCAGCAGCCAACATGGTCAAATGGGCATCTATCCATACCCATGCGCGTGTGCCACTCGTGAAAGTTTTCTAAAAATAACGGCTGTAACTCTAAGGTATAAAAGCTGGCAGGATTATCAATGCCTAAGCTTTCAGCAAACATCAGCAGCATAAAGAAATCTTCTTCATCACGGGCAGCACGTGCCATCGTTTGGCGATAAGGTGCATGATAAAACTCATTGAGTCCTGCCACAAATCGTTGCCACCATGGTTGAGTACTCTCTGGTGGTTGGGCGTTTTCTATATCATTTGATGTGTTTTTATTTTCCATAATTCGCTTATACCCTACTTATTTCTTATTACCTATCATGCCTATGTGATACAAAAAACGCCAGCAATTGCTGCTAGCGTTTTTAAGTTGATAAATATTTAGTATGGTTTAGCGTTTAAATGTCACCGCTTTTGCCTTTGTGTATCGACCATTCTTTGCGTAATACAGACAGACTCTCAAACGTTACTAAGATGGTTGCTATCAAGATAATGATATCCATAATGATAAGCAGCCAATTGCCATCAGTGAAGAAAGTTTTGAGCTGAATAAGTAGTGCAAATACCGTCATGACTAGCAAGAACGACAATGGCGCTAAAGTGTACCAAACTGTTCTGCCTTTACGTAACAAGATAACCGTTACGATCATTAGTGTTAACGCCGCCATTAGCTGATTAGTCGTACCAAATAGTGGCCAGATAATCATACCACCAGCACCATCAATACCGCCCGCGCCGAATGCTAATAGCAAGCAGCTGCCGACAGCAAGCAATGTTGCGACCACGCTTTTATTGAGGACTGGCAGGTTATAAAACTCACCGAACTCTTGGAAAATATAGCGTTGCAGGCGTACACCAGTATCCATAGTGGTACCTGCAAACAAGGCAGCCATGACCGTAAGCATCGTCTGTGATAGTACCATGTCAATGCCAACACCCGCATTTAATATGGTCGCACCACCATCAATGAAGGCACCGATAGAACCGTCGCCAAATTTTTGATAGACCGCTTGCCAATCACCAAGGGTAGCAAAACCTGCGGTTGCTGCTAGAATTGCGCCGAGTGCCAGCATACCTTCACCTAGCGCACCAAAATAACCAACGAAACGCGTGTCTTCTTCTTTATCAATCTGCTTAGACGTCGTCCCTGTCGCAACCAATCCGTGGAATCCTGATATCGCCCCACAAGCAATCGTCACAAACAACAGCGGCATTATTGATGGCGTGCCAACTGGCAGTGCTGTGTTTATTGCTGGCGCGACAATATTTGGCGTGCCGATAAAGATAGCTGCATACAATAAAATCAAACCAACGAACAGCTGCAAACCATTAATATAATCACGAGGTTGCAGCAGCATCCATACGGGCAACAACGAAGCAATCGCCGCATAGGCGAATAAAATAAGAATCCATACAGCGTTATCAGGTAAGCCCATTACGGTCTCAGGTAACACAATCGGGAACATAGGGCCAAGATAGATCAGCCCATATAAAGCGCTTACCCCGAGAATAGATACCCAAACCAAATTCATCTTGTAGCGATAAATACACTGACCGATGATAAAGGCAACCACTAAGGCGCCCCAAACAGGCAGTACAGCAGATGGCGTTTTGATCATCATATTAGCGATAGCAACACCAAACACCGCGTTGACCATCAATAGTAATAAGAAAATCACAACCATCATCAAACTGCGGACACGTGTGCCCATGACTGTACCCGCAATAGAGCCAATTGACTGTCCCCTATTGCGCATACTTGCCCAAATGGCCGACATATCATGTACACCAGCCATAAAAATCGTACCGAGCACCACCCAAATGATGGCAGGTACCCAGCCCCAAATAACCGCAATTGCGGGACCGATAATCGGTGCAGCGCCTGCCACCGAGGTAAAATGGTGCCCCCATAGTACATATTTATTGGTAGGAACATAATCGACCCCATCTTTCATCGTATGCGCTGGCGTGGGGCGACTGTTATCCAATGCTAAAACTTTAGTAGCAATGAATTTTGAGTAAAACACGTAGCCACAAAGCATAGCAGCAACGCCGAATATCAGTACAATAGCACTATTCATCTTATCTCTCCCTAGACAAGTAGTAGGTAGTCTTATAAGTTCAAGCTTTTTAAATCAAAATATAAAAAATATGCTAAATTAGTGTGCAGCGAGTCATTCATATAAACCGACCCGTCACCGAATAAATTGTAAAAATCATGTGTGATAAATATTAGCCAACAAATTTTCACATTGTACAATTAAGGTGCGTCACTAAGTAGCATATAGCGTGGTGAGTCTTTGTTTCAAATTCCGGTTAAATGGTAACCGATTTCACGGCAAATGTAACGCAAGTAAGACATGAAAAACAACAAATAAAGGAAGCATAATGGCACATTATTTTGGTTTCGTACCTTCAGATAAATTAAAAGTATTAATCAGCGAGGCCGAACAAGTCGTTGCTTCAAATGAGCAAGTAGAATATTACCCTTACCGAGACGCGCTCACTCATCAGACTGCACGAGATCTAACGGACAATTTGTTAGTCGGTTTGGTTGAGATTATTCCAAATCCTGAGCGTCAAGCGGCCATGCGCAAGATTGTTGCCACCATTGAACGTGCCACAGATACCCTACTCAATATCTTGTTAGGTAAAGAAAATAACGAAGATGTGCTGCCAAGCTTTCACTTTCTAAAAGATCAGGCAACTTTTATTGATAATGAAGGCGTAAAACGTATTGGCTTTAAGTTGTCAGAAGCAGATGCTAGAACTATCGTTGAAGGCTTTGCTGCTATCACACCAGAGCACGTAGATAGAGCCAAGTTTAAAACAGCGCTCGAAACCATGAATGACGCGACATTAACCCACTTCGTCAGCCGCTACGCTGAAACGTTAAAATTAGGTATGATCAAACGCAAATCAGTGCCAGTTGCCAAATCTGCGATTGATAAAGGAATGAATATGGCGCTTAACAAGCTACTACCTGATCTACCAAATGACTCTCTCAATCGTTTGGCGAATTATTACCGTCCATTTATCATTGAAAAACCAGAGTAATTGCTAAATTTTGATCAAATGGTCATATAACATTGGGAAAATTTACCAAAACTTGTTAAAATACTTGGCATTTTTCACCAAAGGTGCGCCCGATGACCCAAATCAGCAATCAAGAAATCGAAAAAACATTACGTAACTCAGAGTGCCTGATCAGCAGCATTGAAGTTGCTGCCGCTTATGAGCGCTTGGCCGCTCAGCTTAACCTACACTACGCTGGTTTGAACCCAATTGTGATGGTTGTTATGAACGGTGGATTAATTCCCGCTGGTCAATTATTGACGCATCTGACATTCTATCATCGTATGCATTATATCCATGCGACACGCTATCGTGACAACGAAGGTACTGACGATCTTGATTGGAAATTCAAGCCTGATGTGAGTATCGAAGGCGAGCATGTCTTGTTGATTGATGATATTTTTGATGAAGGCATTACTCTAAAGGCTGTTGTCGAAGAGCTAAATAAAGAAAAACCATTATCTCTCGAGTCTTGTGTGCTGCTAAACAAGCAGCATGACCGCAAAGTTGCCGATTTTGATGTTGATTTCGTTGGTATTAATGTCGCAGATCGTTATGTCTATGGCTGTGGTATGGACTTCCATGGTTACTTGCGTCACCTGCCAGGTATCTATGCTATCAAAGAAGATAAGGTTTAAGTCTTACCTCTAAGTGACTAACAATATCTAAGTTCAAAAAAAGCATCCAATTTGGATGCTTTTTTTGAACTTAGAATGATAATCATAAGTACTCAAACTGTAGGGACAAACCGGTATGTCTTTCGGTCGGTGTTTGGACAGCTTTCTCAAAAGCGTGTTTCGTACTGTATATCGTCACTTGTTTTTTGGCACGAGTCACCGCTGTATAAATAAGCTCCTTGCTTAATAATCTTGCATGACTATCATCAAACGTAATTGCGACATGATCAAATTCAGATCCCTGCGACTTATGAATCGTCATAGCGTATGCAGTAGCAACTACCTCCTCGTTGAGTAGATTGACCGCAATCCCTTGGGTCTTATTTTCAAAAAATACTTCCAATTGATTTCGTTCATCTGATGTCTGTAAGCAAAAACCAATATCACCATTAAATAACCCTAATTCATAGTTATTCTGCAAAATCATAATAGGGCGACCGTGGAACCATGCGTTTTGACCCAGTGGGAGCTTTAGTTCAGTGAGATGCCATTGGGTGAGATAATTATTGATGTAATGATCGCCCCACTCACCATTGTGACCAGCAGTTAATATTCTGAACTCACTAAATATTTCCATCAATGATGCAATAGTGTTTTTTATTGATTCTGGCATAGATTTTTCTATTGGATTTCTTAGTAAATTTTTAACTATTTCTATATATGGTTGATAAATTTGGGAGATCTTTAAGATATTTTTTTCATTGCTTAGGCTATTTTTTATTTGATTGCTTGGTACAGAGTCTACTTGCAACGTATTCACGTATTGGAAACTCAAGGCATCGTCTTGCCTTAATAATTGCCAAATAGTTTGAAGATTTGTCTCTGCTCTATTGATTTGGATAGCCAGCTTGCCAATACCTGAGTCCGCGCCAAATCGGCGACTCTCAGTCAGCTCTGCATGAATGGATTGTAGCAATGGTATGCAGCATAAATCCGCCAATACCGCCCCTGCATCGACTGCTGCCAACTGGTTAGCATCACCTAACAGTATGAGCCTTGCGCCTGGTTTCACTGCACTCACCAAGTAATTAGCCAACTCAACCCCTAGCATCGACGCTTCATCAACAATGATAATATCTTCGCCAAGTGGATTATCGGCATTGTAACGAGGTCTGCCCGTCCGCCCAATACCTAGCAAACGGTGAATGGTTTTGGCTTCTTGCAGCTGCAAATTAATGCCCGCTGTATCCAAAGCAGCTTGTAAAGACTCTTGCATACGCTGTGCAGCCTTACCAGTAGGCGCTGCTAGTGCGAGACTCGCACTATCCGTACTAAATCTAATATTTTCAGAACCCTCTCCTCCACTCTCTGTCGCTTGTTGCAGTGCAATAACTAACTGAGCAACGGTGTATGTTTTACCTGTCCCTGGACCACCGGTAATGATACTAAACGCGTTGTTATTAGCGACATTAATTGCTTTTATTTGATTTTCGTGAAGGCTTTCAGGTATTGTTATTGGTAAAGGCTTTACTTTTTGATTCAAGATATTGTTAATATTTTTTGCCAAATTAAATTCGGCCTGCCATGCGCGATGTAGCCAAAAAGTAATAGATTCTTTTGAATTTTGGCTGTTAGTTATGTCGTAAATGATAGGTTGGTTATTATTGCTTAGGCTATTTTCTTCATTGTTACTATTAGTGTTAGCCTTAACCTCAGCAAACAAAGCATGCTTATTAACTAGATTTATGAAAAAATTAAAGTCGGTATTTTTTAGTAGCTGAAATACCTTGGCAATTGTATCAAAACGCTTGGTTAGCATGTCCTTTTCATGATTACTCAGCGCCAACTGTATCCATAGCTGATTCCGCTTATCAAATAATGTGCTTAGCAATGTAAATATCGACGTTTCGGCGGTAGATTGATCTTCTGGTTGAGTATTTGATTTGGTATCTATGAGCGCAAAGATTGGCATTGCTAGCACCTCTAATAACTGTTGCTGCCAAGTGTATAATGTGACTGACTCATTATTGATTTCACCTTGCAATACCTCTTCATGCTCAGAGGACTTAATGGTCAGTACGGTATGGCCCTCTTCTAAATGCGTCGCTAACATCATGAACAATGCGTTAAATAAATAATCGTCTTCTTTCTTATCAGCTTGTTTGCTCTCATTATTCGCTTTTGCATACGTTGCGTCGTACGCTATACGCGTTTGCTCACGGCGTAGCAAAATATAATCACTGATATTACTGGCCCAGCTTTCTTGTAAGCCCATTGCTGCACTGCTTTTATTATTATTGCTCATGATATATTTGTCTCTATTTTGACCTGTTTGATCTTTTTAGAATCTTTGATTAATGATAGTCGTTAGGTATGATCTACTAATCAGGTACACCAAATAGCGCATCTAAACCTTTGATAAAATCGATTGGTATATCCCACGTCACAAGTCCATAACGGCCGTTATGTGGTGATTCGCTCGTCTTAATAGCCTCTTGTGATACGGTAGCAGTTGCTTGAGCGTCGGGGCTATATACCCCTCTTAGAAAGACATATTCTACCGCCCCTAAATACCTAGACTCATTGCCTACATAATCAGCAATTCTCATCGAAAGGAATCGATGCAAAGCTACTTGATAAATTGCTGCTTGTAGCCAGTAGCCTGCTTTTGTCATAGCCTTTCTGAGTGTATTTTCATTGTAATCGCTTAGGCTATTTCCTAAAAAATTACTCTTATAATCGACCACATAGTACTTGCCAGCATACTCATAAACCAAATCAATCTCACCACGCAAGTAACGATACAAGTGCGTTCTATTTTGCGGTACAAGATTGACATGCTTGTCTGTCTCATCAGGTAGATACTGTTGAAATAACTGACTGATATCCTCTGCTTTAAAGCGCTCTGACAGCCCCATATTGAACTCTAATTCAGCAAAGCGTTGCTCTTCGTTGAGAGAATAAAGTGGCTGATTGGACGCTAGCAGCGGAGTACGCAGCACTTCTTCAATCCAAGCAATCAAGGCCTCATGCTTTGTCGTATCTATTGCATCAGCGTTAAATGAGACAGAACTCTCTTCTCGGTTACCTTGTGCTCTACGGCTTTGGTGTTCAGCACTGCTATACATCAGCGGTAATTGATAACTACTGACCGCTCTATCGATCACCCCAGACCACTGGGATTTATTAGTGAAATCGATTTTTTCAAATATCTCATGTAAAAACGTACCTGCATTAGCACCTTTTACAAAGGTAAAGCGAATATCCTCTTCTGACTTGAGACTTAGCTCATCAATTTTTTCGAGAGACGTATTACTATCAAGGCTACTATTAGGATAAGGCTCTAACGACATTGCAGCGTCTGCCATATCAATGTCTATCGCATCATCAATACGCTCATCAACAACAGCCATTGCTTGTGTTGATTCGTCTAGCTGACGAGCCAAAGCTGTAAAGCTGGTCTTAGCCCAACCATAAAAATAACTCGTTTTCATGACCTCAGCAAAAGGAACATACTCAATCGCTTGTGTCGTGGGTTCGATGGTAAGTTTGGTATCTGTTGACGTTACTGTCT
The DNA here is from genome assembly GCF_024085615.1 of Psychrobacter sp. PSP. Lineage (NCBI taxonomy): Bacteria > Pseudomonadati > Pseudomonadota > Gammaproteobacteria > Moraxellales > Moraxellaceae > Psychrobacter > Psychrobacter sp. PSP. The sequence continues at coordinate 277,516 of NZ_JABLTF010000005.1, read as the reverse complement.
TAGTATAGTGACTATTATAGAACTCATTAATATTATGACCTCTAAGCATACCTATCGTGCCTTTTAGCCTATCAGGTAATTCAAACTTTGCGTCTGGAGAATCAAACCAATAAAATACCGGTTTTAGCTCAAATCCTGTTTTGTTGCTTGGATCTCGCAGCACGATATAAAGCTGCTCGCTAGCCCGCGTAAATGCCACATAACCAAGTCGGCGCAGCTCATCAAAGCCTTCTTTTGTTTCGATATCAGTATAATAGTCCTCTACCGTAGCAGAGCCTTGCAATGGTGAGAAGCGGCGCTGATTACCTATAAATTGATCCTTTGCTGATTGCTGCACTAACGCTGAAGGTGCTTGCTGAGCATTATATAGATACAGACCATACTTCTCATTATTACCTGATTTCCTACTGGCATCTCCCATACCCAGTACATAGACTATCGGAAACTCAAGCCCTTTTGATTTATGAATGGTCATGAGCTGCACGCCAGACTCTGTGGGTAGCGGATACTGCTTCGCCCAATCGCTGTTGGGTGCAGCCTCTATGTGCTGCCTAAACCAAGCTAATAGCTCATGCTCACCCATGCCTAGGCCATACTGCGCCAACACATCCATGATATGACGCAAATCCATGATATGTCGATCGCCATCTGGATGAGCGGCTAGTGCTTGCCAAACGCCTTGTGTCTGTATGGGGCTTTTATCTAGTAAGTAATGTAGCGCCGACAAAACACCAAAATGCTGCCAGCGCTGTGCCCCTTCCTTTAGATACGTAATAAAATCTTGATAGCTCTTTTTATGTTCTGTATTTTGAACATCGCTACTATTTAGATTGATACTATTAAGTCTATCGTCACTCTCAGCCACGCCTGACTCATGATCCGTCATCATGGCTTTGATATCGTTGATACTTAGGCCATATAGATGACTGGTTAAGACCCGATTAATCATGTCATGACGATACGGATAGAGCATGGCGCTCAGTAGCGCTGCGACATCTTCTGCCATAATCGTCTCGAAGATACTGACGTCACTGGTGGTCAGGGTTGGGACGCCTAGTTTGACCAACTCGTCTTCAACCTGCTTTAAATCTTTTTTGGTACGTGCCAACACTCCAATATCACTAGGCTGAATCGGCCTATCTTTTAATGTCTGACCACTACTGAGCAAGCTAGCAATATGACGAGCGGTGATTTCATACTCATCATAATCAAGCTCACCATCTTTACCATTAGGCAGGTGCAAGATGCTCACCGGCTGAGCAGAAAGCACTTCCGTCACCAAGCTACTATCTTTTGCGTCTGAATCCCTAAACCAAGATAGTTTACTCTTGGCTTCCTCACCTTCTTTTTCTTTCCTAGCTTTCGTATGCTGGTAATAAATATCACTGCCCAACTGTGCCAGCTTGTTGTCAGCAGTCGTTGCTGTCGGCATACCAAACCAGCAGTTTAGTGCATGAATCACCCCTGCATTTGAGCGACGGTTGGTGTTGAGCGTCCAAATGGTACTTTTGTCAAACTGCCCTTTCATATAATTATAGTTGGTCACGTCACCGCCACGGAACCCATAGATCGCCTGCTTTGGGTCACCAACCAGTAGCAAAAACTCATGGCTGGATTTTTTGGTAGTGGATTGCTTGTCATTATCCGACTGTTTACGTTTACGCTTTGGCAAATAGATACTTTCGATCATAATGGCTTGCTCGCCATTGATATCTTGCGACTCATCAATTAATGCAATGGGGTAATGGTGACGTATATAACGTGCTAGCTTATCGCCTTGCCGACCTGTTAGTGCTTGGTTTAAGCGCACCATCTGCAGACTAAAGGTGGTCTCCCCTCGCTCCTCTAAAATCACTGGCAGTCTATTGCGTACCGCAAGCACGATATGACGGTTGAGGTTGGCTAAAATCAATAAAATATACTGATTTAACCTTTCGATCATATCCAAGAGCGCCATTAATGTACTAATGGTCTCTAACTCAAAAAGGGTCTGGTGCTCTTTCTCCCTATTCTTATTAAAGTTTTTAATTTTGCCATCTTCATTTGGATATCTGGCATCCTGCAAAGACGTCAATATCTTGTTTTCACGCTCATTCAAGTAGCTGCTAAATGTCAGCTGATATTGGACTACTTTTTGATGAACATCGACAAGAGCATCAAAATGATTGGTTAAATTAGAGTTTCCACGAAACCCTTGAGATTTTCTATAATCGGGGTTTAGATAGGGCTGAATATCTGCCAAATCTAACTGGGCAAACTCATCAATCAATTTCTCATACGCATCAAAATCAAATCCTTGCTCTAGTTTTATCTCATCAATCGGCGCAGAAATAAAATTCAGCGAGCGAGAAACAAAATTTTTATGATCACCTACTGCTGTCAGCTTACCTTGCTGATCCATAAGCGCATACAGTTTGGGCTGCTCATGATACAAACGGCTTTGAAACTGACGCAGCTCATCATGGATAATACTATCGGTAACCTGCTCGATACTACTGTCTTCTATAATCGCCATGCCTTGCTGATGACCGGTTTCACTACTGTACTCGGTCAGCCACTTTTGCGCCAAGCTATCGAGCGTCCCGACAAACAGCTTATCCAACGTGGTTAACACTAATGCAGTACGCCGGATCGCCTCCGCCATCGGATAGCTATACACATGATCTAATAGATAACCGACTAAATGTAGGTTAATGGGATCGTCCATAATAGCGTTTAAGCGTGCATGTTTGGCTTGCTCTTTTAACCAATCTTCACGCGCTTTTTTGACTTGCGCGCGCTTTTCTCGAGCCACCTGCTGAGCATGTTTATGGTCATGGTCAATATCTTGATTAAACTCATCAGCCTCTGTTTTAGCATTTGATTCGATACTTGAGTCGTTGCTTGTTGGCTTATCCTTGTTATTCTTGTTATCGCCCCTATCAGGCAGTACCTGCAATATATTGGGATATAAGTTATCTTTGTTCTTGGTATCTGCACTCAGGTTATTGACCCATTGTAATAGCTGATAAAACTCTACCAAACGATCATGGATACGCTGACGCATCTCGGCAGCGGCGGCTCGAGTAAAGGTGGTGGCAATGATTTGCTCTGGCGCACGCCTCGCTTCAATCAGGAGACGCAGCACAATGCCTGTCAGCGTCCACGTTTTGCCTGTACCTGCTGAGGCTTCGATAAGATGCCTTCCCGTTAATGCAACAGCAACCGCCGGTGTTACTTCTTCTTTTTCCTCAACTATAGCCCCTGAGTCACCCGAAACATCTGGATGATCGTCAGATAAATTTGGTTGTACAGTAGGTTCGATAATGTCGGTTGTGTCAGTAAAATCTGTCATATAAGCGCATACTTTTAATTATTATCTATAAAATCTAGAGGATAAAAAGAAAACTAAAAACAACTGCTATATAGTCAATCAATATTAAAAGTGGTACAAGGCAGACGAGTACAAGCACTACAGTAGTAGGCTAAACGAGTCTAACGCTGTAACACTTTAATAGTGGTTCGACTATAGCTAATTGTCTAACCCATCTAATGCGGTAAACATCGGCCTATACAGTGGTTGCGCCAAGGTGGTCAACGCTGCTGATAAGGCTCTAAAGGCATCTTGGTCACGCAGTACATATTGCCAAATAGCATGCTGAGAGCAAGTATCGTATACCGTGTCTGAGTTATAATTAGGTCTTAGCCAATCTGAGAAGTCTGCCCGTTTTGGCCAATAATTGCTATTTTCATTATCATCTGCTTGCGATTTTGAGCACTTAGCCAGATAATTGAGCGCATACTCAGGCAGTAATGTGATGGGGGTTTGACCCGATAGATTGCCAAAAATCGCCCATTTCATCAGTTCTATCACTGCATCTTCATAGACGATTGGGCTTAGCTTAAATGCGATGACATTTTTGTAGGCATCTACTTTTGAGCTGGATTTATTAAAGCGCCAAATACTCACGCCATCATTTGCTGCCACTTGCTCAGCCGTGGTGCATCTGGCTACTTGCCAGTATAGATGGGACAACCAAAACTTAAGGAGATGTTTTGGACTGGCAGAATTAGGCAGTATATTTAACCATTGCTTAGGTGATTGCTCGGCATAGGTCATGCCTGCCTGAATATGAGCGTTTTTATCATCGTTATCTGATGATACTGATATTGGTGATAGCCTTGGCGTTAACAGCGGCACTAGGCCTTTTATTTTGATAGATTTGGGTAGGATTTTTAGCCATGCGTCTGTGTCTATTTGACTGTTTGCGTCGCTATTTACACGATTAAGTATAGCTGCCAGCTCTATCTGAACGGGGTGCTCTGCGGTGGGTGTCAGTAAATGCAAAGCTGGCATGTCCTCTGTTCTACCTGCATTAGGTACGACACATTCACCAAAACCATTAGTGATCAACTGCTCTTCAAACTCTAGGCACTGCTGCTGTAATTGTTGTTGCTGATTGGGCAACGTGGTTTGGCGTGCTACCCCTGCTGGTATGATTTTTTGATACATCAACGTTGAGCTATCTTGCTGGACCGTATTGTCAGTACGCTTATCGGCGGCCAGCCCTTTAATCAAATGATCTTTAATCTGATAAGTTGTCAGGTGATCCAAAAACAATGGCTCTTGATGCGTCATCGCTTCCTCACCTTGTACCACATGCACTTTTTGAGACCGTAAAAACGCTTTGGCAGGATGGCGCACTTGATACACCAGCATACCCTCAATATCTATCTCGCCAATATTAAATACGGTATCACGCACCATTCGGGTGAGCGCCTGAGTCCTATCGTTCATATCATTAGCAGCAGTAGTATCGAGTCCCAGCATATTGGCTAATGTAGACACGATTTGATGATTTATGTTCCCCAGTCCACCCAAGCGATGACCCAGCATTTGAGCAATGGCTTCGTACTGTGTTTTTGTGGGTAAGTCAATCAGTTGTGGAAGCTCGCTAGCTCTTCTTTTCTGTAGTGTCTCAAAAACAGCCTGCCATAGCGGCGCCGGAGGAAATTGTTTTTTCTGAGCCAGCTTGGTTTTGCGCATGGCTTTATTTAGCAACCTATCTAGCTCATCGGCTACAGCAGTATCAGGGTTACTATCGCTAACATCATCAGACGTATTGCTAGGATCAACATTGATATTGGACGTATCAGCCTTTTGCTCAGAAGCTCCTTCAATATCTGCTTCAAACAAGCTCTTGTGAAAAGGTAGTGCTGGATGCTCAGTGACCAGCCATTGCTTTATGAGCTTTGGTAAATAACGCTTAAGGCTTTCTGCCGTTGAATCAATACTTTCAGGCAAAGTATCAAGCGAGTTGACCTGCCACTGCACCTCACCTTGCAAAAACTGTAATAATTCACTCACAGGATTCGCTGGCAGATGCTCGTGAGTGTCAGTCAAGCTTTGACCATTGTAGAATATCCAGCATGCACTACGCGCACATAGTAGCGCATCCAAAAATGCCCCATTATCATCGTCCTCGCTGACTCTATCACCGCGCCGTGAATTGGTCGCTTTCATCAAATCATATCGGTTGTCTCGGTCGCGTCCAGGAAACTCAGAGAGATCCATATTGAGCATGACCACCAGCTCAAAAGGGACGTTCCGTAGTGCACCAAATCGACCAAAAGTAATCACGCCTGTCGGCTCAGCACTGACTTGCTGGCTTTCAAGCTCAGCTTCGATACTGTCTAGCATAAAGCTCAGCTTGAGCGGTAATTGCTCGACCCCTGCCAGCCTTTGCTCCACCTCTACCCTACTGCTATCACCACTAGAATATTGTCTATAATGACGATTGGCACGTAAGCTTGATTTAAAGCCATTCATCGCATTATAAATAGCGCGCATCGTACGCGTTTGATCGACATCGCCAAAGTATCGATGAATCACTTGGGTCTCAATCTGATCTAGCCAATCTTCCGCTTTCATTTTTTGTGTATGGTCATCACGTCGTGCCACCAGACCAGTATAAATACGGCAAAGCGCTTCTACAATCATGGCGTCATTTAGACTCACTTGCGCGAGTGGTAAGCTCATCTCAGGTACAGCTGTACTTGGCCATTCATCTTCATGCAAAGGGTATAAACAATCACTCAGACCCGCCTCTGGCATAATTAATCCCAAAGTCAGTCTGTCTAACGCTTGTGCGAAGCTAAAGCGATAATCATAGTCGTTGACGTCTAGGGTCTGCTTTAGATGCAGCTCATCAAACCCGCGGATAAATCCAGCTTCCACCAACAAATCACAACCACGGCTCATTTGCTCATGGGTCAACCCAAAACTCTCAAATAAGGGTGGCAGCATCAGCCAGTCCAACACCTCAGCCGCTTCAAAACGAGCGCTATGACTGCCAAGCAGCTTATAAAACCCAATAATCGCTTCCCATAACTGGCGAATATCAGCATCGACAACACCAGTCACCTTCGCAGGCAAGGTCAGGCCATCTTGTCCCCTACCATTGACGAAAATAGAGCTAATTAGCGCATGATGACGCTCAACATCAGGTAGCAACACCACAATGTCTGATATATGGCGTTTTTTCTCACCAGATTTGATGGGCTCATTGAGCCAGCGTCCAATCATAATGCGCAGTACTTCAAGTTGGCGCTGTAAATTATGACAAGAATGAATGCTTAGGCTATTATCTTGAGAAGAGATAGCCCAAAAACGGTCTTTTTCAAAGCGCTTATTCTCTAGTACCTCATCGTCGTACCATGACGTTTCTTGCTCAAAGTCCAATGCTATCTGATTGCTAACAGCTTCTGAAACTTTTGCGGCTGTTGCTTGTTGGGTTGATTGCTCGTCAAGCATCAACACATCGTTTTGCAAACGGTGCAATAAACTTGGGCCGTTTTCTACTGCTTGCAACCTATCATCATCACTGTTACTGGCACTGCCATCGATGACGCTACCAGTTTCATCATCAAACCTATCACTAAAGTTATCTTGCCACTCCACCAGCGCCTCTTGGTATTGCTCATTACCTGACAAATTGGCCAACATGGCAAAAGTATCACGAGACTGCTTGCCTAAACGCGACAGCAAACTGTGCCCGTAATCACGTAAAAACACGCTTTGGGGATTAATAATCTGCTGACGCTGTAGCCACGCTTTATCAACAATATCTGCCCAAAATAACTTTGAGGGATTGTAGTGTAGTAACGTGATGTCCATATATTTTGACAAGCGCTGCAAAAAATCAAGCTCAGTCTGTGGCAATTGCTGAATGGTAAAAATACGCAATACTTTGGGCAACTGCTCACGTTCATTTGCTTTGTTATCTTTTAAGGCTGACCAAAAAGTATTCTCAATGGCCACGCGGTGCTGATGTACATCCGCAAATAGATGCGACCACAAAAAGCGCTGCGCAATCTCAAGCTCTACATAGTGCGCCACTAACCATTCAGGCGTACCGCGTGCATACTGATCAAACCGTAGGGACAACGCATCTTTATCTGCGATCAGCTTGTCTACATCAAGTGGCTTGTTATCCGACCATAGCGCCAGCCAGTCCTCACGATGAGTCAAGTAACGGTTAAACACCCTTGCCAAGTCACTTGCCAGCTGCCAAATGCGCGCGTCTTGTTGCGCCTTATCTTGCTCGACCCCTTCTTGCGGCTCGTCAATCAAAGATGCCAACAATGGGTTCACAGGATGCGTGTCATCATTGACAATCAACGCTTGATAGTAAGTTAGGTAGCCGAACAGGCGCCACTGCATCACCGTTGGCGACAGCACGGCAACTTCAGGTACATTCAAGGTTGCTGCTTCAGGATTAACCTCTAACAAATAGGCATTATGGCGAGTTAGCACATCCTGCATGAGTGTCCACTGATACTGACCCCAAAATTTGGTACGTACCAATGTACTGATACCAGCACGGCTAGCAATGGTTTTATCCAACCAGTCGCCCAATACCATTGACGGTACAATAACAATAAAAGGTTCAAAAATGTTCTGACTCTTTGACTGATATTGCACCAGTAGCTGGTCAACGAGATTTTCGGTACGATGTGACTGAATGATAGTAAACATAGACAATAATCTGATTAGAATAAGCGTAAGCGTAAGCGCTGAGGGCTACTGTTGGTTACAGCTAACCTGTCAATCACTACGCTTGTAATAAAAGTGCCACAGAAAGTAGCAATGAAGCCTGAATTGATACTCATCAATACATCTTTGGCAGTCGTCACTGTAATGCATTTCTGCTAGCATTATATGATGTACAATACGCTTTTATAAGCCACGTATATGCTCTGTCAGTGTGCCACTGATATTCGATGTTTACCAGTATAGATATCAGCATTATACTATCTTGCGACATCTAATGTCGTTTTGTGGCACTGCTTATAATTATGATAATAAAATATACATTGCCGCTCTTTTAAGTTATTTTCTATACCTTATCTAGACCTAATATCCATTATCACGAGATGATTTAACATTATGCCTTTGCGTCCTATTGATGCCGTCTTTGTTCATCCGAAACAACGTTTATACGTTGTTTACTATCGTGGTGAGCTATGGCAATTACCGCGTATGAAAATCGATGATAAATCATGGCAAAACAGACGTCCTTATACTGACGATAGTAGCTCCCTTTATCTGAGCATTCACCAAGCCATCAGCGATCCTGTATTGGCACAAAAATTACGTACATTAGATTTGCCTATTGCAGTGCGTGGTAGCACCTTATCGCGTTTTGAAGCGTGGTGGGAGGCGCATGGGTTTAAATGGCTAAAAGACAAGCTTATGATCGGTCAGTCGCCATTGGCTGCACATCAAGCGACAGCTTATACAAAAGCGATTGATAGCCAGCCTGCATCGCCCGGTCATAACCGTACTGAGAATAAAACCCCAGCGTCTATGTCTTCTTTTGTGAATACAGATGTGTTTGCAGAGATGCTGACTGAGTTAACCAATGAAGTACTCGATCAAAAGCTTTGACGCAAGCCATATATCACCTATAGTGTCTTATGTAAATTTTGAACTGAATCCATTAATAAAAGAGCGGTAATATATGAAAGACTACAAGCTGCTACTGGCTGGGCTAATTTTATTGCTGCTAGCAATTTTTATCGCTCTGATTGCATGGTTGTGGACCCACAATCGTAAAAGTATAGATCCGCTACCTATCATGGCAAGTGAGAATGAATCTGCCGCTGCCAAAGGCGATGAGACTGCCAAAACTGTGCCTGATAGCATCCTGTATGTCCGTGCAGCAAAAAGCCTGCAAGTGCCATTGGACGATATCATTGTCAGTTTTGAATCTCGTTATCCTCATATTCAAGTGTTAGCAAGCTATGTGGCACCAAACACACTTTTAACCTTATTAGATAATGATATCAATGCTAACAATGACAGCGACGCCGCTTTTAATACAGACATCATTATCGCAAATGATAGGCTATCGGCAGAACGTCTCGCGCAACTACAAGCAAAGCTGACAGCGTCTCAACACCAAGATAACCAGAGTAAGGCAAACGCCAATACAGTTATTACAGAGGATGAAACCGATAGCGAAAATACTGATAGTGAAAATGCTAATAGTGAACAGGCAGCTACCGAGAACGATAATAAAGAGGCACGTACACTAACCTCCTTTAATTATGCCTTGAAAGATAAGCAAGAACTCGAAGGCGTTATTTTGACAGACCGTACGGTTGCCGTTAGTTTTCGCAACTTCTTACTCTCAAGTACGGGCCAAGGTATTTTAGAGAAATACGATTATTATAATATTAATGGTTATGAGAATAGCGTAAACGACTTGTTTCAACCAACATCACGGGCAAAAAAAGCATCAGGCGATAATCCAGTAGATGTCGCTGATGCTCTTAGCAATGGAGATAAATGACAAATTGCCTCTATTTGTCTTTTGTTGATTGCTTTTATGACTGCTTTTTCCTACAATGTCACCCCATAATGCGCCTATAGCTCAACAGGATAGAGCAGTTGCCTCCTAAGCGATCGATCGGGGTTCGAGTCCCTGTGGGCGCACCACATGAATATACTAAAATACCCCTTAACGCCCCTCCAACAAGGCTTTTAGGGGTTTTTTATTGTCCAAACCTTGCTTTATATACCCATAATTACCCCCTGCTTACTGTAAAAATGGTAAAAAACTGTCAAGCCCCTTACCAATACTCAAGTCGATAAGGCTAAGCCTTTGGATAAACCCTATACCTTAAACGATGGCGGTGGTCTTTATTTACATATCAGTAAGGCCGGCACAAAAGCATGGCGCATTGACTATACGACACCTATCACAAGAAAGCGTGTCACAGTAACACTAGGTCAATACCCAGAGATCACTTTAGCAACTGCAAGACAGATGCGGACTGATATTAAGTATCATCTTGCTAACGGTGATGATCCACGCGATATCAAAAGAGATGAAGAGCGCAAGCAATTGCTTGAGTCTAAAAATACATTCGCTATGGTTGCTGAAGAGTACATGAGCCGCAAGACTCATATCGCCCCCCTCTACTATCAAAAATAACTATAGGCAGATGAAACGGCTAAATGCATACCTTGGCACCATGCCTATAACTGATATCAAGCCAATGGATGTATTAGAAGTTTGCAGATCAGCTGAGGCGTAAGGATATATTGAGACAGCGGTAAAGATGCGCTTAAAAGTTTATTATGAGCTATGCTGAAGAAACCGTAGAGATAAACCTGGTAAACTAAGCGTATTAACCGGAGTTTATCATGACCAAGAAAGTAAGAACCTACAGTGACGAATTTAAAGCCGAAGCTGTTAAAAAGATAGCAGACAACAACGGCAATATCTCAGCCACTGCAAAGCAGCTCGGCATCGCCATGCAGACCTTAACTAATTGGCATAATAAAGCTAATAAAGGCAAGCTAATCGGTACTAAAGAATATGATCCTGAGCTTATGGCTATACTAGAAGAGAATAAACGTCTTAAACGTGATCTCAAAGTTGCTCAAGAAGAGCGAGACATTCTAAATGAGAAGGGATAAAGCGAAGCACCGCTTCGCCCTGACGCAAGATGAGAGCTATGCTCGAATGAGGCGACGGCGTACTTCGCCAATGAGGAACGTTAAGAAACAGTCTGGGAGACTGTTTTAGTGACGCAAGGCGAAGGGCTATGTCCGCAGTGACAGCTAGTCAAGTACGCCTTTATCAAAGACAACCAACAAGTCTTTAGCATTAGTAGCATGTGCCGCGTACTACAGGTTAAACCCTCAAGCTACTATGACTGGCTGGGTCGTCATATCAGCTGTCAGCAGGTACATCGCAATCAGTGCGAGTTACTGGTTAAAGCCGCTCAATGTGTAAAGGTTCAAACAGCGATATCAATACCCTTTATTCCAGCTCATCAATCAACTGCTTCATTTCATCAATTTCACGCTTTTGTGCTTTTATAATATCGTCAGCAAGCTGCTGCACACGCGGATCTTCAATATCAGCACGACTACTGGTGAGAATAGCAATCGAGTGATGCGGTATCATGGCCTGCATCCAATCGACTTGATTAACCGTTGCTTGCGATCTCACGCCCCAAATGCCGACAGCAAACATCAATACGCTCAGACCGTAAATCATCAAGTTAATCTTGGTCTTCTTATACATATTAGTCATAAATGCCAACATGACGACTGCCATACCGGCACCCATGTAGAGCGCCATATAAGCCCTGGTTTCACTAAAGTAAATGTGATCCCACTGGTAGGTATTGAAGTACATCATGATATACATCACAATCGTAGACGTCACAATCATCAGAGTGAACTTTACATAAGGGTTCATGCCCTGTTGATGATTCATGTTGTTTTGATCTGAAGCATTCATAGTATATCTCCTATTATTTTAATAATATTAAAACCAGAATTTAACCCCCGTTGTCAAACTACTGCTATCAACCGGTTCATTATGTTGACGTCGTTGACCACGAGCCTTGCCAAGCGCTGTCTCATAACTCATACCGATGTAAGGCGCGAGTTGGCGACTGAATGTCTCATAAGTAAGCCTGACCTCAGTTTCCATCTCATTAAAGCCCTTGGTAATGTCATTATCATGGTCATCTTTACTAAAGGCAGTCAACCCCACCTCCGGTATAACTACCCAATGCTGATCCAAACGCTACTCGTATTCTGCGCCCAAATCAAGACGAATCTGACCATCGGTATATAAGTACGCCCTAGCGTCCGTTTCGATAAAATATGGCGCGGTACCGACAATACCTGCCATCACTGCAGATTTGTCGTTTTCAGTATCGTAAGCGACACCGGCCTCACCGTTCCAAAAGATACTCAGTGGTTTCCAATAAGCGAGCGAGCTCAAGCTATCGATTTCTTTATCATCTTTGGTCTGAGCACTACCTTCGGTACGTAGCCTTATACGATTACTATCCGTACCGTACCAACCCGTCGCTTCGAAGTTGATTTGATCGTCATCAAACTGATAGCCCAAGTCGTCTACTGACACTCCCCATAACGGCATGCTGCCCATCATCATTGGCTTACCATACTGCCCGTAGGGAACCCCATTTGAATAGTCTGGACTACGAGCATCGGCTGGTGGTTCACCACCCTGCATGCCAGACATGTTCATACTGCTATGATCCATGCCAGACATATCCATACTGCTGTGATCCATGCCAGACATGTCCATACCGCTGTGATCCATACCAGACATATCCATACCGCTGTGATCCATATCAGACATGTCCATACCGCTGTGATCCATATCAGACATGTCCATACCGCTGTGATCCATGCTCGGCATCTCAGCAGCATTTGCTAACGGTGACATTAATAACATCAAAGACGACATGCCAATAAACGGTAGACCTACTTTATATATTCTCATAATAAGGCTCATATTCGAAGGTTTATTAAACAACGGCAACTTCTCTGAACATGCCGGCTTCCATGTGATAAAGCAGATGGCAATGCCAAGCCCATCGTCCAACTTCACCCGTCACATCAAAGCTAATCTTTTGCGCTGGTTGAACCACAATCGTGTGTTTACGTACCTGAAAGTCTCCGGATGGCGTTCGTAAGTCACTCCACATTCCATGCAAATGCATAGGATGATTCATCATCGTATCATTCACTAAAGTAATGCGTACACGCTCATTAGGCTTAATATTTACAGGCGTTGCATCTTTAAACATAACCCCATCTAATGCCCAGATATAACGCTCCATGTTACCCGTTAAATGTAGCTCGATCTCTCGGGTAGGCTTGCGCTGCTCCGCAAATATTGCCTCATCGACAGAGCGCAGCTGACTGTAATTCAAAACCTCTCTGTCAATATTACGCAGGTTGATACCTGGGTCATCAAGGTTCATACGTGGACTGTCGACACGCATATCAGATTTAAAGTCATATTCGGTCTTGGCATGCTTTGCTTTGTAGCCTTTGTCACCCATCGCACCCATCATATCAGCCATGGTCAGCCATTCAACCTTGTCCATCGCAGGTATCGCAGGACGAGCGCCTTTCTTGGTCGCAAGCGTGGTCGCGACATAGCCTGAACGATCGATATTTTGGGCAAATATCGTATGTGCATCTTGAGTAGGCGTGACGATGACATCATAGGTCTCAGCCACGCCAATGCGGAAATCATCAATTGCAACGGGTGCGACATCAATACCATCGGTTGCCACTACAGTCATTTTGAGACCTGGTATGCGCACATCAAAGATGGTTTGTGCTGAGGCATTGATAAAGCGCAGTTTAACAGGCTGTCCTGCTTTCACTAACTGCGTCCAATTGGCGGCTGTCGTCTTACCATTCATCAGGTACGTAAAGGTCTTTTCACCAGATAGATCGGTAAAATCTGTGGGCATCATGCGCATCTGATTCCACATTTTGCGCTTATCATAAGCCGCTTCTAGGTCTGTAGCTGCAATATCAGACAATAGCTTCTTAAAATCTGGTAAATGATAATTGTCAAAATCTGCACGTTGTTTTAATAGCTTGAGTAAATTATGTGGGTCACGGTGTGTCCAATCACTTAATAAGATAACATGGTCTTCTGCGACTGGGTGACGCTCACGGCCTTTTGGCTCAATGACAATAGCACCACGCATACCAGTTTGTTCTTGAAAGCCACTGTGTGAGTGATACCAATAGGTGCCTGATTGTTTAAGTTTGAATTTATAAGTAAAGGTACTGTTCGCGGGAATACCATCGAAGCTGATGCCTGGTACGCCATCCATCTCAAAAGGTACGAGCAGACCATGCCAGTGAATAGAGGTCGACTCATTCATCTGATTATGGACACGGATGGTGACAGTCTCGCCCTCTTGCATCTTTAGCGTTGGCGCTGGTAGCGAGTCATTAATCAGTGTCGCTATACTCGACTTGCCATTGACGGTAATCGGCTTTTTACTGACATAAAGGTCAAACTCATTACCGGTTAAGATGGGTACGATATGGTCGGCTTTGTCACTATTGACGGCGACGTTTTGTTGACCTTTACCGAGCGCACTATTGGCAATAGACGGCAGTGTGGACAACATGGATGCCCCTAACAAGGTAGAAGATCCTGTCAAAAAACGCCTGCGGTTAAGCATAGTTTTATTCATAATTATTCACCTGATTTATATCCATAAAGTGAGAGTTGAGTCTATATTTATCAGCGAAGTCTATGCCTTTGGCCGCTTATTAATAGAGCTTTATAAGCTATTTAAACGATAACCAAGCTAGATTTGCTGCTGCGGTGTGTCAATAGTTGCATAAATAGCTGTTGAGCCATCTTTGTTAAGCTGCATCACTTTATAGGGCATAAATTTATCTTGGTATTCCATACCTGGGCTACCGACTGGCATGCTCGGTACAGCAAGTCCGATCGCATCACTTGGCGGGTTTTTTAGGAACTGCGCCATATACTTAGCAGGCACATGACCTTCGAAAACGTAGCCATCAGTAGTGACGGTGGTATGGCATGAGCGCATTTGCTGGGGTACGCTATAACGGTCTTTAAATAACGATACATCTTCAACATTTTGAGCAGTTGCATTTAAGCCATAGCCTTCAGCATGACTAACCCACTCTTTGCAACAACCACAATTGGCATCTTTATAAACAGTGGCTGAAACATTGTGCAAAACCGCTGATTGAGTGTTTGAATGAACGTTAGCGGGTGCTGTTTTGCTTTCTAGCTTCACCTCTGATGTACTTTGCGTAGCACTGGCTGATTCATTTGCAGGCTTTGATTCAGCTGCAATATTAGGCTGACTGCAAGCAGCTATCGTTAATGATAATGGTAAAACAGCCATTTTTGTAAGTATATGACTTGATATAAGACTATTTGTATTTATATATCTATTGATATAGCCTCTCATAAAATCACTCCTAAGCGCCTATCTAGCGATCAATCTATAAGCATTGAAGCCGTAATATTGACCAAGTTATACCGATAAATTTTAAAACTTAAATCATAAGAACAGCACTATGCAGCACTGTATACTCACGAATACTCAATGCTGCATATCAGACTCATTACCTGACATGCCCATATCACTATCAAACGACATATTTAGCGTTTCATCATCTAGCCGAGTCGTTAACATCGTGTACTGGTTTTTGTTCAAATCCGGTAGCGATCTGATAAAAGCCATCATTGCCCACATCCTATCATCATCATGAGAAGCACCCCATGCGGGCATACCTGATGCCATAATGCCGTGTTTTATTGCCCAAAAACCTTTTTTGGCACCGTCTTCACTTTGGTATCGTTTAACGACATCTGCGTCAGTAAAATTTGGTGGTTGTGGATACAGTCCTTTACTCAGGTCTGTACCCGCGACTCCCGGCGACAAGTGACAACCAGCACACATCTCTTTGTAATCTGCGCCACCTGAACTGATCATTTCTGCCTTTTGTAAGTCTGGCACCAAAATATCTTTACTGGCATGTTCAATTGAACGACTACGTGCTGTCTCTAAAAAGTTATAGACTAAGGGGCTATGGGCTTGATCAGCACCGATATTTATCACGCCGCTAGTTATTACAATAAAAATACCTATCATGATGATACAGACGGTAAAAAGTATTCCTAGTAAAAACTTCATAGGTCTGTCCTAAAAATCCATTTTTATTCATATCCGCTTATTGCTCGACCACCTTGTCCAACAACATCAACACGCTATAAACATCTTTAAGAATCATTTTTGCTAGGGATACAATGTTTTTGGTACATCTGCTTCATTTTGCTCATATTGGTCATCATAGCTTTCATGGCCGGATCGTTCATATCCATTTTGCTATGATCCATTTCCTTCATCATTTGCATGTGCTTTGCTATTTTTTCGCAATTCATTTGGTCTTTTTCGGCATGCATTTTTGGATCGTGTGCCAGTGCAGAGGTTGAAACGACCAAGGCTACAGCAGCTGCTACGATTGATTGAGACAGTGGCATTGATTTAAAAAGTGACATAACTCATCCTTGATTGGCTATGAAGTCAGTAGGACTTCAGAATATTAAGTTGCCTTAGAGCATACTGTAGCGATTCTGACAGAGACATGACGACAACATTACAATTCTGTCATCTTGGAAATTTAGATATCTAAAAAGCATTATGCTTTACTATGTTAAATAAGCTGGACAGGAGTAAGAGAAGCTACTATGAAAATATTGCTAATAGAAGATGAGCTAAAACTTGGTGAGTATATAAAAAAAGGCTTAACCGAAGCTGGGTTTATTGTAGATCATCAGCTCACAGGCTTAGATGGCTATCACGCATTGATGACAGAAGAGTTTAGCGTGATATTGATGGATGTCATGCTACCAGACGTTATGAACCGCCCCGACTATATCGGAGAGTGATTTACTTGAGTCAGGCAGCGATGCCTGACAGGGTTAAATTATCGTAATACCGCTTTTCAAACTCAAAAGGTGACACATAACCAATCGTGCTATGCAGAGGATAGTCGTTTGCTGCTTCGATCAGCATACGGACGGCGCGTTCTTTAATCTCAGGAGTGTAGGTTTGTCTTTTCATTGTCGTATTCTCTCAGAATGTTAAGTCTCCGACAATACCGGGGCGGTTCATTAGCGGCTTTGAGCTGGTACGTAACTACCGAGCAGCAGGTAAGCATACACCCGTATTGTTCTTAACCGCAAAAGATGACTTGAGCGATAAGGTAAAAGGAATTGAAATTGGCGGCGATGATTATCTGACCAAACCTTTTGCTTTTGCAGAACTAATAGTGAGAATAAAAAGTCTATTAAGACGTGCCAATCAAATCGACTACCAAAGTACAACTATGCAAATAGCAGACCTCAAGATGGATATTGCCAAGCGTACGGTATATAGAGGAAATAAGGCAATTAGACTAACAGCGAAAGAGTTCGCTTTATTACAGTTTCTATTAGAACGCCAAGGTGAAGTCCTACCACGCTCAGTTATTGCTTCTCAAGTATGGGATATGAACTTTGATAATGATACGAACGTCATTGATGTGGCGATAAGACGCCTTCGCATAAAAATAGATGACGACCATGATATAAAACTTATTCATACTGTACGCGGTATGGGCTACCGGCTAGAGGCTATCGATACAGCGCTTGATAGCAATCAATCTGACGACACTGGCACTATTTAATATGAAACATCGATTAGATAATCGACGATTGCCTCTACTGTGGCGCACCGTTTTTCTACTCACTGTATTCGTGATTATCTCTCAAGTGATTATTTATGCGTGGGTGCAACGTTCTGTTAGTGGGCACTTTGAACAAATGGACTCTGAGATTCTCACGCATGCAGCTTTTAACCTGCGCAGAAGCATCAATAATGTTGATGCTCAGACAAAGTCAGCAGCAGCTTCAAAATCTCAGTCATTAACTGGCACCAATCATCTACATTCTTCTCAGCGTGATTATGACTTAAAGACTGTCATCGCAAATAAAAACGGTGCGCTATTATCTAGCGATCCAACCAGCTTTGCCAACGACCTACCTTCAGATTTCAGCTTGCCACAATTGTGGCAAGTCTATCGTGATCAACAATTCACGGTTGAGATAAAAAATAGAAATTACAGAGCCATCATCATCGAACACCAAGAGTTGTTGGCACTTATTGCCCTCCCCATCGATGTCCATCACCACTATCTCATGCACTTTAATCGTCAGCTTAGTATGATTTTATTCGCGATCACCTTACTACTGGTGTCAGTAGCTGCATTCAGTGTGTACTGGGGGTTTGCACCTTTAGCCACTATCGTACAAAAAATGAAAAGAATTAACCCTGAAAGACTGGATGAAAGAATAACCGTCAGTGATATGCCTTTAGAGCTACGATCACTAGCACAGTCTTATAACTCAATGATGGTCAAACTTGAGAGTAACTTTGAATCTTTATCTCGGTTTTCAGACAACATTGCTCACGAACTCCGTACTCCCATTGCAACGCTCAGTATGCAAACACAAGTCATGTTGAATAAACCAAGAGATGGTGATGAATATATTGAGCAACTACATCATCAACATGACACATTAGAGCAGCTATCAGCAATGATTAACAATATGTTGCTTTTAGCAAAAACTCAAAAAGGATTAAGCGACACGCAAATTAGTAATGTGGATACCGAGAGTCTCATCACAAAGTTGATAGACTATTATGAAATGATTGCCGAGGATCGTAATATAGTTTTTAAGAAATCAGGCGATTTTAAAACAGTACTAGGGGATGAGGGTTTATTACAGCGCCTCTTCGCTAATCTGATGTCAAATGCCATCTATTACGCTGCGAGTGCCAGTACTATCACAGTATCAGCTACCATCATTACCTCAGGCATCGGCCTTGATGGTTCAAAAAAAGAGGCTCTAGCCGCAAAACAACGATTGTTAAAAATCGTCCTAACTAATCGCTTAGACAAACCACTAGAGCAGAGTGAAGCTGAAAAGCTGTTTGAACGATTCTATCGTCATGATAAGACAAGCAGTCAACATTCAGGGACAGGACTAGGATTGTCTATTGTTCGGGCTATCGCTCATGCCCATAAAGGCAAAGTAAATATTGCTATCAAAGATGAGTATTATTTTGAGGTCACTGTAGAGTTATTGCTGGCCTAGTATTGACTATCTTCTATGACGCTTGGATTTTATGAACTTTAAAGATCGATAAATTAATAGAATGTTAAGATAGTAATAACAGTACCCTAGTGAGGACTTGAATATTGAACCGCCCCGGGATTGTCGGAGACTCAACGCTCCAAGAAAATACGACAATGAAAACATGAAACTATACCCCTGAAATGAAAGAGCGCGCCGTCTGTATACTAATTGAAACTAAAGACGACTACCCATCCACTTGGTCAGCCATCAAAGCCATAGCGCCAAAGATAGGTTGCACGCCTGAGACCCTACGATGAGGCAAGTGGGCACAGCAAGCTTTTGCGGTTTGTCTCGCTTAATACGGCGTTTAGGCTTTATTCTAAGGTTTAATTCAAGCTCACGGTAGATGCGATAAACACGTTTATGGTTATAAGGCAGTCCGAGTACATTTCTTAGATATAAGAAGCACAGCTTAACGTCAACAATTTATTCAACCAAAAATATCTTGCTGGCGAAAATTTTTTTGGATTAACGTATGGCGAGCCTTTAAATGTAGTCGGTAGAGTGACGTATCGCTTTTAGTCTAAATATTAGAGTGTGTTGAGTTTGAAAGTTAACATCTAACAAATTGACATTCAGGGTCGGCTTATAATACCATTGATAATTACTTTCATTCATCTCAACGATGGTCCTATAATAACTTTTTGGAGCAATCCCATGCAGTGGACTAAACCCGCTTTTCAAGACATCCGTATCGGTTTCGAAATCACTATGTATTTTGAATCACGCTAAAAACTCATAGACCTGAATACATTAAAAGCCCTAGATGATTAGGGCTTTTACTTTTTTTGACATTTGGAAATATTGCGCTATGTATATTCACGTTTTAGGCTCAGCAGCGGGCGGCGGTTTTCCGCAGTGGAACTGTAACTGCGAAAACTGCCACGGCGTACGTCAAGGCACCATCGAAGCAAAGACCCGTACCCAGTCCTCGATCGCCATATCAGAAAATGGTGTTGACTGGATTTTGTTTAACGCTTCACCAGACATTCGCCAGCAGCTATATGACTTTAAAGCGGCTCAGCCAGCGCGTCAATTACGAGACACAGGCATCACCGATGTGGTATTGATGGACAGTCAGCTTGACCACACCACGGGATTGTTGACCCTACGTGAAGGCTGCCCCATCTCTGTTTGGTGTACGGACATGGTGCATGACGATCTCAGCACAGGATTTCCGCTGTTCAACATGCTAAAGCACTGGAATGGCGGCCTACAGTACAATCAAATCGACCCAAAGCAAAGCTTTCAAATTGACGGCTATAGCAATTTAGAACTGACACCTTTGGTGATTAGAAGCTCAGCGCCGCCGTATTCGCCGCATCGCAATGACCCTCATGATGGCGATAATATCGCGCTGATTGTGAAAGATTTAAAAACACAAAAGCAGCTGTTCTACGCGCCAGGCTTGGGCAAAATTGATGACGACGTGATGCAAATCATGAAAGCGTCTGATTGCGTGATGATTGACGGTACACTATGGACAGACAACGAGATGCAAGAACGCGGCGTTGGCATCAAAACAGGCCAAGACATGGGGCATTTGCACATCAGTGGTGACGATGGCTCACTGCATTATCTCGATCAGCTCGACAATGCTCGCAAAGTGCTCATTCATATTAATAACACCAACCCGATATTAAACGAGCAATCAGAACAAGCCGCGACATTAAAACAGCACGGCGTTGAAGTGGCGTTCGATGGCATGCAGATAGAACTGTAAGACACACGGTAAGGCAATCCTATGACAACAATAACAGAAGACAATATCGCCTTAAGTCCAGAAGCGTTTGAACAAGCGATTATGGCAAAAGGTCAGTATTATCATATCCACCATCCTTTTCATATCATGATGCACGAAGGGCGCGCCACGCAGCAGCAAATCCAAGCGTGGGTCGCCAATCGGTTTTATTACCAAATCAATATCCCGCTAAAAGATGCGGCGATTATGGCGAACTGTCCCGATCAGCGCGTGCGGCAAGAGTGGATTCAGCGCATGATTGACCAAGACGGCGTGTATCCTGATGGTGGAGGACGTGAGGCGTGGCTCGGTCTGGCAGAAGCGGTCGGTCTGACGCGTGAGCAGGTGATTTCGGAAGAATTGGTATTACCCGGTGTGCGTTTTGCTGTTGATGCTTATGTGAACTTTGCACGCCGTACCTCATGGCGTGAGGCCGCTAGTAGCTCATTGACCGAGCTGTTTGCCCCGCAGATTCACCAATCACGCTTAGAGTCTTGGCCCAAGCACTATCCTTGGATCAAAGAAGAAGGCTATACCTATTTTCGCTCGCGCCTCAGCCAAGCGCGCCGTGATGTTGAGCATGGCCTGACCATTACCCTCGACTCATTCAAAACGGCAGAGCAGCAAGAACGCATGCTTGAGATATTACAATTTAAACTCGATATTTTGTGGACGATATTGGATGCCTTGAGCCTCGCTTATGTCCATGACCAAGCGCCTTATCAAAGCGTCACCACAGATAATGTCTGGCATAAAGGATTGTTCAAATGAGTATCCCTACTAGTTTACCTAAGCTGGATCAATCTCTGGTTCCCACATGGCGTCATGGCTATCGCTTTCAGTTTGAGCCAGCGCAAGACGCGTATGTCCTGCTCTACCCCGAGGGGATGATAAAACTCAATGACAGCGCCAGTATCATTGGACAACATATCGATGGCACCGCATCGGTTGCTGATATTATCCAAAAGGTGCAAGCCATGTTTGGCGACGTGCCTGAAATCGAGCAAGACATTATCGAATATATGCTGGTCGCCCAGCGTGAACATTGGATTGATTTAGTATGACTGCACCCGTCGGACTGCCGCTATGGTTACTCGCTGAGTTGACCTATCGCTGCCCCTTACAATGCCCGTATTGCTCAAACCCCATTGATTATGCTCAGTATAAAGACGAGCTGACGACACAGGAGTGGTTTGATGTGTTTGATCAAGCGCGGCAAATGGGCGCGGTGCAGCTGGGGTTTTCTGGCGGTGAACCACTGGTGCGTCAAGACCTAGAAGAGCTGGTCGCTTATGCGCATAAGCAAGGTTTTTATACCAATCTCATTACTTCAGGTATGGGACTGACTGAAGCACGCATTGCCAGTCTAAAAGAAGCAGGCCTACAGCACATTCAGATCAGCTTCCAAGCCAGTGATCCATCGGTGAACAATGCCTTGGCAGGTTCAAAACATGCTTTTGAGCAAAAGTATGAGATGTCACGTCTGGTCAAACAATACGACTATCCGATGGTACTTAACTTTGTGATTCATCGGCAAAATATCGATCAGATTGACCAGATTATTGATCTGTGTTTAGAGCTGGAAGCGGATACGGTTGAATTGGCTATCTGCCAGTTTTATGGTTGGGCGTTTGAAAACATCGAAGGCCTACTACCGACCAAAGAACAAGTCGTGCGCGCCGAGCGTATCACCAACGAGTACCGCAAAAAAATCGCCGAGCTGGGCATTAAGTGCAAATTGATTTTTGTCGTCCCTGATTATTACGAAGAGCGCCCAAAAGCGTGTATGGATGGTTGGGGCAAGATTTTCTTGACCGTCGCGCCCGATGGCACCGCGCTTCCCTGTCATGCGGCAAGACAGCTGCCGATAGCATTTCCGAACGTCAAGCAAACACCGCTAAAAGACATCTGGTATGACTCGGCGAGCTTTAATCAGTATCGCGGTGATGAATGGATGCCTGACATGTGCCAAAGCTGCCCCGATAAAGAACGCGATTATGGCGGCTGCCGTTGCCAAGCGTTTATGCTGACGGGCGATGCCAAAAACGCCGATCCTGTGTGCGGCAAA
Source organism: Psychrobacter sp. PSP (assembly GCF_024085615.1). Lineage (NCBI taxonomy): Bacteria > Pseudomonadati > Pseudomonadota > Gammaproteobacteria > Moraxellales > Moraxellaceae > Psychrobacter > Psychrobacter sp. PSP. Next base: position 254,625 of record NZ_JABLTF010000005.1, on the reverse strand, counting down.
TCACCTTATCATTATTTAATTGAAGAGGCGCGCATCAATAGTGAAACGCCCGTCGCCTTTGAAGACTTACGCTTTAGGAACCCCAAAAACTCTAAGCTACTCAGCAAAGAGGCGCGCATCCCAACGCAGACGGTGACAGAATGAATAAAGCGACCATGACCCAGCCTATAGTCTTTGATGGACACAATGATTTATTAACCCGCCTTTGGCTCAGCTCAGCGGCTGACCCTGTGCATGATTTTATTTATGGCACACTACCGGGACATTTAGATTTAAAGCGTTGCCGACGAGCAAGATGGATGGGCGGCTTGTTTTCTATTTTCTTACCGCCCTACGCTTATGTAAAAAACAACCATCCTGATAAGTTATCCAACCCGTCAAACTCAGACTTCACCGCGCAAGAAATCGTTGATATTTGCTGTGCGCAACTAGAACTTGCCCAGCAATTGCAGGCGCGATCAGACGGTCAGATTCAGATCTGTACGTCTGTTGCACAAATAAAAGCCTGTCAGCAGAACCAGCAACTGGCCATCGTTTTGCATCTTGAAGGCGCTGAGTTTTTAGCTATTGAGCCTGACTTGCTGGATGTGTTTTATGAGGCAGGACTCAGAAGCATTGGCCCACTGTGGAATAGAAAAAGCCTGTTCGGTGATGGCTTAAATGCGTCTTTTCCGCATTCGCCAGACACAGGCTCTGGACTCACCGAGGCAGGTAAAGACCTTATTTTAGCGTGCCGTGATAAGCATATGCTGATTGATGTGTCGCATATGAATGAGCGGGCGTTTTGGGATACGTTAGAGATTGCCGATCAGCCGATTGTCGCAACGCATTCCAATGCGCACGCCTTATGCGCGCAAGCAAGAAACCTGACTGATCGACAACTGGCTGCCATTAAACAAAATGGTGGTCTGGTTGGGGTGAACTTCGACGTGGCGTTTCTACGTGCGGATGGGCAGCGAGATACGCATACCTCACTTGATGTGATCGTCGATCATCTTGCTTATCTGATTGACCATTTGGGCGAAGATCACGTTGGCTTTGGCTCTGATTTCGATGGTTGTCTATTACCTGATGAATTGTCTGATATCAGTCAAATCTCTAAGCTGATTGAGCGGATGCAACAACGTCACTTCTCTGATGCGCTTATTGAAAAGATCACGTCAAAGAATTGGTTTAGGGTGTTGGATGAGATATGGGAGTGATGGTTTATATCTTTGGATACCACGAAATAAAATATCTATATCGATGCGTATTGCTCTAAGAGTTGGATATAGTCGAACCACTATTAAAGTGTTACAGCGTTAGACTCGTTTAGCCTACTACTGTAGTACTTGCACTCGTCTGCCTTGTACCACTTTTAATATTGGTTGACTATAACGGGTATGAATTTTTCCTGACTCCCAAGGTGCTTTTTCATACTATTTACTATTAAAAATATAAAGCCTAACTGATTACCTTAGGCTCTATGATAAAAATCATCGAGCGTTAAGCCTCATTTTCATCGGTCAAGTACCACTCCATAAACTCATAGAAGCTATCCCAATGCGGTAATGTACCGTCCGCTAGTTGCTGTAGCTGTCCCATCTGAAAATCCCATACACTGTCATCTTCTATATTGTACAGATATCCCCCTTCACCTTCGCCTGTACTAAATAAAATGTAAGGGGCTGTCCTAGATAACTAGTTCAAACCCTGTTTAATCCATTGTTTTAATTGTAGTAATTGCGACTTTGGGTCACTGTGATTAAAACGCCACTCACATTCCTTTAAATAGAGGTGAAAATGCTCTTTTGGAACCCCGTTAAACTTGCGTAGATGCCGTTTAGCTTGGTTCCAGAAGTTCTCTATACCATTAATATGATTCTTGTCATTAACAAAGGTTTTGGAGTGGTTGATGAGATAATGAGTAAACTCACTGACATCTAATGCGTTATAGCTTTTAAATGAGTCAGTATAAACAATGCTATCAGGCTTCACTTACGCTTTAATAGGCCAAACACGGGCACTTTGCTACCAGCACCTCGCCCTCGCTTGCCTTTACGAGTGCCACCAAAGTATGATTCATCTACTTCGATTTCGCCTTCAAATAGACCAGGGTCTTGACTATTCTCGTAAATAAGCACTCGTAGCCTATGAAAGTAATAACTGGCTGTGGTTTTATTAACACCAATTAGGCTTGCTGCTGTTCTCGCGGTAGAACCGGCAACAAATAGCTCGATGAGTCTGTTTTGTTTATACCAACTTAGTTTACTCTTTCTCATAGTACTATCCTAAATAATTTTACTTATCTAGGACAGCCCCTATTTTTAATATAACGACTGTAACACCTGCTGTGTTTGGCTTTCTAGCTCTGCAATGGCTTCTTTGTCTAACGCATCGGCATGCGGTTGACCAAATTCGCCCCTAGCATCGCCATGTGTACCATCTTTGATATCGTTGTCAAAGTATTTACCCGTGTCGTCCGCGAACTCGTCCGAGACCGCCAATGCCGTTAAGATATTTGCGCCTTTATCTGCTGATGACCAGTGATGACCGTAGGCTTCATCAACCATCTTGGTGTTCAGCAGTGAGCCTGGGTTAACAGCGATCACATTGATACCATCGCTAGCGACTCTGTCTGCCAAATCCATACTCCACATCGTGAGCGCCAGCTTACTTTGCGCATAGGCAGCTTTGTCATCGAGACGCTCTTGTCCTACAAATGCCTTATATGATATTGGTGCTTGAGCAGCCGAGCTCAGATTCACAATACGCGCTTTACTAGATTGCTTGAGTAAAGGTAATAAAGCATTGGTCAGCTCATAAGGCGCTAGGTAATTGACCACAAAGCGTACGTCCAAACCATCTTTAGTCATCGCTGATGCCGTGGTATAAATCCCTGCGTTGTTTATCAATACATCCAGCTTTGGTAGCTTTTTATTGACGTCTGTGGCCATCTTGAGTACAGCCGTTAAGTCAGAGAAATCAGCGACAAATCCATCAATATGATCTACCGCGTCGCCTGTTGCCACTGCTTGAACTTCTGCAATGACGCTGGCAAGTTTGTCAGCATCGCGGCCATGCAGGTACACTTGATGCCCAGCCTCTGCTAGCTTTAAAGCAGCCAACTTACCAATGCCATCTGTGCTACCGGTAATTAAAATTGTTTTAGTTTTACTCATGATTGCAACCATCCTGATTATTTAACTTATGGTTATATTATTAGGTACACGCTACATTTTATCCGCCGTCATGGTATCCATTGTTATGAAAGTGTTGTACTTCATACAGCCACTATTGATCATTTTTCAGTATTATTTTAAAAGTGGCGAACGCTTTATATAATTGTTTACTATAGGAAAATCATAACTATACACATAAATATCTGATAAATAAAAAACGCTAGTAAGTGAGTACTTACTAGCGTTTGAACAACGACTGTCTATCTAAATCTTCAGTTAGCGTCAATTAACGTAAATCGTCAACGACGGCTAGCATAGCGATAAGCGATGCTTCCCCTAACTGAATAGAACGCTCTGGTGACCAGCCCATCTCTGTATCAGGTAGATTATCGTTGTCTTTAAATGGCATCTCTAACGTATTGGCAAGACAATCAAAACGCTCAGCGACCCAATGGGTTGCAAGCGTCATGTTCGCCTCACCTGGCGCATCAATCTCATAGCCGACCTCGGTCTGAAAATCGGCATTGGCTAATTTCAATGCGTCTGAAAACCGATCACGTAGATGTGCGAGGCGCTCATTATAACTCGGCGTGCCTTGAGAGCCCGCAAGGAATGCATACGGCAATGCTTCATCGCCATGCACATCATAAAACAGATCAACGCCCGTCTCTTCCATCTTCTTAATCACATAAAACACTTCAGGGCTTTTGTCCAAGCTTGGACTTGCCCACTCACGGTTTAGATTCGTACCTGCGGCGTTCGTACGTAGATGCCCGCGTACACTGCCATCAGGATTCATATTGGGCACAATATAGAAATTGGCTTTATCTAATAACAGCCTGCTATTGGCATTGTCGCTGTCTAACAAGCTATAGAGCAAACCTTCGACCAGCCATTCCGCCATCGTTTCACCCGGATGCTGACGCGCAGTGATCCAAATATTGCGTTTATTAGTATCGCCATCACCAATTTTGACCAAAGTCAAATCACGCTTATCCAGCGTGTCACCCAAATGCTCTAGCGTCACTAGCGGATGTGTCTGTACAGCGGCTAATAAATCTTGATGACGCTCATAGCTATAAGGGGCAAAATAAGCAATTTGAATGGTCTCGCACGCCAGCTCTGCCACGATGGTTAATTTGCCATCTTGGTAAGAAGTAGGCAAACGAAACCAATGCTGACGATCGTAGGAAGCGACTGCTTGATAATTCTCCCACCCTTCGAGATAGGAAGCCTCACCTGCATTCATAATATTGAGAACGTACTTCCCTCCAACCTCGCCAGAGAGACGGAAGTTAAACCATTGAAAAAATTCTTCGCCAACGTCTGGACGAATGGCGAGCTGAATATTATTTTTATCTTCTATATTAAGTACGTCAATATTACCTGCGTCAAAATTGGCAGTGATACGCATGATCGCTCCTTGATGGGTTGTGATGAGTGGATTTGATAAGCTCAATTGAGGCATAAAGACATATGATAGTCTGTTTTATGCTAGATATGGGCCAATCTAATACAGTAGAACCTCAATAAAATTGATACAGCATAGGAAACGCGCTCGATTAAACGCTACTTTTCTTGCTTGCTGTGACTGCGTCTCCAGAGGCTGCGAAAAATAGCGTTTAATCTTGCTATACCATTTTTATAATGGTTTCACTATACAGTAGCGTATTATTTTATTGGTCATCACGCCCTCTTTTTCAAGTGATCAGCTGAATGGCGCTCTCTACTTGGACTTTATCCAAACTGAAAAGCAGATAGCTGCGTTTTTAGCACTTGCTCAGAGTAAATTTTATCCCCTTTATCATTGCCTGCTGCACCTGCTGCCACCATCAGCGGTAGCAAATGCTCCTCTGCGCCTAATGGATGTGAGGCTGTTGCATAAGGGGCTTTTGACCAGTTAGCCAGTGCTGACCATCGCGTCTCCCAATCCGCTGCGACAGTATCGGTCAGCCAGTCGTCAAAAACTTCAGACGGTGCGGTGAAGTTTGCATCACCATAGCCGCGCATATTATGAAAACTCATACCGCTACCGATGATCAACACCCCTTCTTGGCGTAATGATTGCAGGGCTTGACCTGCTGCCAGATGCGCTTCTGGGTCGAGATCATTACGTAGTGACATCTGTACCACGGGAATATCTGCCTCAGGGAACATTACCTTTAACGGTATAAAGACGCCGTGATCAAATCCACGCGCCGCATCTTGCTCATTTGGAATGCCTGCCGCTGTCAGCAGATTACTGACTCGCTCAGACAACGCGGGCGCACCTGATGCCGGGTAAGCCAAATCATAAGTATGCTCAGGAAAGCCATAATAATCGTAAATCAGATCAGGTTTTGCGCCAGAGGTGATACGAAATTCAGGCGTCTGCCAATGGCCGCTAATGATCAAGATAGCTTTTGGTCGCTCAGGTAATCGAGTGGTAATGCTCGCTAAAAAACTTGCCATACCGTCCCATGTATCCGCAGGTTGCCAATCCATAAAAAAACAAGGTCCTGCGCCATGCGGTATAAAGAATACAGGCAGGCTTACTGCCTCGTTAGATGTGTATATGCTCATCACTTTCTCCTTGTCACTTTTATAAGATGGTTTTATTGGTTGATATAAAGCGGTTAACGTGAGTCATGACGATCTTGAAGGTGACACTTTTTTAGTGTTACTGATAGCCATTAAAGGTAACTATTACACAATCCGCTTAAGCTCGCCCTAGATTTTTTGATAATACCTTATCCATACTTATCGCACCGCCACCTTGTACCACCAGTGCCAGCAGCGCCACCATCAAGGTCAATGCATATTCGTAGCCGCCATTGGCAATGAATAAGCCACTACCGATATGGACAGAAAAAATAGCAACTAACATCGTAAAAGCGGCGATCAATGCTGCAGGTCTCGTTAATAATCCTAATACTAACGCAAGACCACCAAAAAACTCAGCACCGCCTGCTAAGATAGCCATCAGGTAGCCGGGCTCCATACCCATACTGCTCAACCAGCCTGCCGTACCTGCCAGCCCATTGCCGCCAAACCAGCCAAATAGCTTTTGCGCGCCATGTGCCATCAAAATTAGGCCCACAGGTACACGAAGGATTAAGGCAGCTGTGCCAGCTTTCGATGTTAAAACTCTATTGAATAATGAGGATTGCATTGATGAGTACTCCATAACGTAATAGTAAGATAAAGTGTTTAGATATTGGTATAAACATACTTTACTATCATCGTTATGGAAGAGTAAGCCAAGTTATATTGAATAATTATCAACGTAGTGTTGTTAATTGGTTGGACACCAAGACTATCAAACATAGTAAGGGTCTGAAGAAAAGAGTCTGGTCAGTCATCTCATCAATGGGGTTTTTCTGCATTGACACACCGTAAACAAAAGCAGACAGCAATCATCAATAGGTCTGCTACAGTAGCAGCCGCTTCTGATTTAGTATCTGGTATTTGATATTCGGCATTTATTATTTGGCGCGTTGCCAAGCCACCTCCATCTGTCCCATTTTTATGACGCACGACACAAAGGCTTCTCTGTTCATGATCGCATTTATACAAGAAAACCAGCAGTTATTCAGTTTGGCGATGGCGCTATTGTGCATCGTTGTTTTCTTGTGGGTGCTACAATATGTATTGATTCATTATGGCAAGCCCGCGCTCAGTCTGATCTCACGCGGTGAGCTGTGGCTGCGTGGACATATCGCCCGCCTACCCTTGATCACACGTTTACAGGACAAATACCCTGTATTGTTTGGCTTTATCACCAAGCGCTTTGCCCGCGGTCATTTTTCTGGTCTGATACTCACGGTTTTAACGCTGCTCAATGTATATATTTTGGCAGTGTTTGCAGGCTTGGTTGAGGATGTGGTGGAAGCCGACTCTATCGTGACCACTGATTTGTTTGTATCGCAGCATATGAGCGTACTGCGCGAGTCTGGGATCATAGATATCTTTGTGTTGATCACCAGTTTGGGCTCTACGCCCGTCACTTGTCTGATTATCGTACTGACTGCCATTTTGTGTATGGTGGCGCGCCAGCCTTATATCATTATAGGGCTACTGGTCTCGACCATCGGCAGCACAGCCTTTACCTTTGTGAACAAAATGGTGTTTCAACGCGCACGCCCTGTCGATATTTTGTTGCATGAACATACCTACTCATTCCCAAGTGGTCATGCGACAGTCAGCATCGCGCTCTATGGGTTTTTGGGTTATATGGCGATTCGTTTTAGCAGTCGCTTTGTTCGTCAAGTCCGGCTGCTCTCACTGGCTGTTTTGCTGTGTGTGCTGATTGGACTGAGTAGAATTGTGTTAAACGAGCACTATCTGAGTGATGTGCTGGGCGGGTTTTTGGTAGGGTCACTGTGGCTGATCATTGCGATCAGTGTGACGGAGTGGCTGACCGCAAAGGGCAAGATTAATTGGCGCATGTCATGGTCAAAAGGACAAATCTCACTGGTATGGCTGGGCGTCATCATGGTGTTTGTCGCCACACTGATTTATGCCGATATGTATCAGTTTCCACTGCTTGGGTAGTGGTGGAAACTAAATTGGCTTGGAAGGTATAAAACGCTCAGCGCTTATAACTGGCTAAATGTACTCTTTGATGTCATCATGAAATAAGTTAGGCAATGATCAGAGTTATACCCACGGATCATTAAGAAAATCAAATAGCTCCTGAAATAAAAAGTTAAAAAAACAGCCATTTTTTGTATATTTTAATGGCTTATTATAACGATTAGTTGAAGCCTTGATGAACACTCCCAGTAACTTCAAATTGATTTTGCTGAAACTCTACCGATGGAATATCAATATGGTCTTTTAACCAAGGCCACACTTCATTAGTTTTACCATTAGCCTGATGAGCTACGTAGAAAAATGATATTACGGGCTCTATAGTCAATCAATATTAAAAGTGGTACAAGGCAGACGAGTGCAGGTACTACAGTAGTAGGCTAAACGAGTCTAACGCTGTAACACTTTAATAGTGGTTCGACTATATGCAGTTGATAATATTAAAAATAGAGTCTTTGAAATATGCTTTATAAAACTCAGTTGCATCGATAGATTTCTGGTGGATTATCTCATTTCTGTACTCTTCAAGAGTAACAAAATGTCCCCACCATTTTTGCTTTTCTACAGCCTTAGTTTCGTACAACTCAGGAAGAATGTATTTAATCTTAGTTTTTAAACTAAGCCACCGCTTAATGGCTACTTTATCGTATGACTCTATAATACCTTTTGAGTTTTTCTTAGCTTGGTAAATGTGCCCATGAGGAATACTAAGATTAGCAAGTGCTTCTAAAGCAGTATAAGCAAAGACGATTGCAGATTGAATTTCTTCAAGGATTAAATATCACACCATTTTCTCAAGGTTTTCAGCTGATTAGATGGTGAACCATAGTTGAATCTAAACTCACACTCTTTTAAAAATAAATGGAAGTGCTTCTTATCGATTCCATTATACTTTCTGAGTGTTCATTTAGACTGATTCCAAAAGTTCTCAATGCCATTGATGTGATTGTTTTTACCGCAAATAAACTCTATAGAGTGATTGACTCTGAAATGTTTAAACTCGCTCACATCCAGTGCATTGTAACTTCGATAGCTATCCGTATAAACAAAGCTGTCAGGCTTGATGTTACGCTTAATGGCAGGCATTAGCGTGGTCTGCTTGGTGTCTGCTACGACCCCGCGACCTCTTTTACCTTTGTGTACACCGCCAAAGTAACTTTCATCTAATTCGACCTCACCATCAAAAAGCTCATCAGCTTCTAATGAGAGATGGTCATCTATCACAAGTCTTATTTTATGATAAAAAAGTGAAGCAGTATTAGGCTGAATATCAAGCAAATCTGCGGCTGTTCTAGCAGTCACTTCAGCTGTGAAAAACCCTAACAGCCTTCGCTGTACTTTTTTACTTAGTTTACAACGGGTTATCTTCATAAAAGTAGTCTAGCATAGTGCTTATCTACTACAGCCCCATTATCATTTATATTAAATAGAAACATTTTAGATGAAAAATCAACGCTGCTATCCAAGGTCAATAGAACGCACGACTTTACTATCGGTGAAGCAACAGCGTAAGATGACTGACGAGAGAATATTGATAACCGCTGGAAGGAAAACCTGAATAATGGATAGAATTGATGCGATGCGGGCGTTTGTATCAGTGGTGATTGAGGGCAGTTTTAGCAATGCCGCTACAGCCATGCAACTGTCGCCGCAGTTGGTGAGCAAATATGTGTCAAAGCTAGAAGAGCGACTGGATATACGCTTACTGAACCGCACGACCCGTAAAGTCAGTCTGACGGAGGCAGGTACTCACTATTTCGAGCATGCACAGCAAGTGTTACTCAGTATCGATGATATGGAGTCCAAATTAGGTGGGTTTCAGCAGAACCCAAAAGGCACATTGAGAATAAGCGCGCCTGTGTCCTTTGCCCTCAAACATATGGCAAAATTGGTGACGGATTTTCAGACACGTTATCCTTCGGTCAATGTCGATTTGCAGCTCAACGACCGCAAAGTAGATATCGTTGAAGAAGGATTTGATGTGGCGCTGCGCATCGGTCAGCTCAAAAGCTCGTCACTGATTGCTAAGCAAGTTGCGCCTGTCCGCGTCATCTTGTGTGCTTCCCCTGCCTATCTAGAGAAATATGGCGTGCCCAGCAAACCTGAAGACCTAGAAAACCATCGGTATTTGCATTACAGTTATATGGAAAAATACGGCAAAGAAGATATTTATCAGTGGCTAGATGCGACCAATCAGCTAAGCCCAGAGCTGAGCAGTAATAACGGAGATTTGCTTGTCAATGCGGCAGTGGCTGGCGCTGGAATAGCATTACAGCCCACGTTTATTGCAAGCGAAGCACTGAGTAAAGGGAAGCTTATGATGGTGTTACCTGATTATGAACCCGAGACATTGGGGTTGTATGCGGTGTACGCCCATCGAAAGCTGTTGCCGCACAAAATCAGATGTTTTATCGATTTTATCGAAGGGTATTACGGTTCACCGCCCTATTGGGATGAATCGATACAACACTTGTAGATAACTATTAGCGACCCTCACCAAAACACCCCATGCATTGATAAATGTCTAGGGTGTTGTTTAATGCGCTTGGTAGCATGACAAGTCTATCGTGAGCTATATTATAAATATCATTAAAAATAGCACCCCTCTCAATTCATCACTCTCAAAACTCGTATTTGGCCATTATTTCAATTTGCTGACCTGCTGGCATCCATGGAAAGGTCGTCGCACTTTGCTCTCGCCACTCAATCCCCAAGTCTAAATCTGGCAGATACTCATAGATAAGGTTGGCGCTTTTGACATTGGCAGAGGTATTTGCCGCGTCATCGACATTGACCTCACCATAACGCAAGTTGCCACGCAGTTTTTGAGAGAACTGATGCTTATAACCAACACTATAACCTGTCTGAGAGATCAGTTTGCCATCTTCAGCGTCACAATCGGCACCGCCATTCATAATAAGCGGCCCGCCCACACATATGGCAGAATAAGCACCCATGCCTTTACCATTGAACACACTACCATGGAGCGAATGCTCTCCCAAAGCCAGCTTGCCTGCTAAAGACACGCCGACGCCCACATCCGAGTCCTCTCCGTTCTCAGCCTCACGCGCCGTGACAGCGACATTATAGTCGAGATTGGCTATCTTATCTTTGTAGCTGACCACCATGTCAGGCAGGCTGGCATCGTCATACACGGGGTCTTGAGCGGTAAAACGCAGCCCCTTGTAAGTGTAATGCACCGTCAAATCTGGACGAATGTATGAGCCGCCACCGGAGGCTGTGCCGATACCTGTTCCCCAAAAATCAAGCTGCTCGGTGGAGAGGGGTGCAACGGCCAAAAATTGACCGTTCCACGTTTTACCCACTGTCAGATCATCCACTTGCACATAAGCATGGCGCAAGCGCAGGTTGGATCCGCCCTTGGCATAATCCCCATAAAAATCGCCTTCAATAAAACCTGTGAGCTTTTTATCCTCCACAGACTTGGTCGTCTTCATATTAATACGTGACTGGCGTAAGTTTCCTTTAAATTCTGAATCTCCCTCATCAGGCGAATTAAATGCCCCTTCTGCTTTGATATAACCCCCGATACTCAATGTTGTATCGCCCGTTGTCACAATATCGATCGCTTGCGCAGATGCGCAGGTTGCTACCATAGCCAATCCTATAGATAGCCTTTTTGTATAAAGCATCATTCCTCTCTTCCCTGTTATATGTTGATATCCTTATCAATGCCAATGGCGATTACGCGCTCTTTACTTCATAACCATGAATGCGTTTTTTATAAATTGCCTCCTACCTATTACCTGCTGTCTCATCAAAGAGTCAGTAACGAATTGATGTTCTATTGGGTGTTATGCTTCTTGGTCGATACTCTCTAATGCTGCAATGGCTTCTTTTTGCGTCTCATCGATTGGCTTTTTTTGTCCGCTCAATTTATCGAGATAGACCAAAACCGACTCACCGATTGCAACGACTTTTTTTAGTGCGGTACTATAATAGGTGTATTCGTGCACCAGACTTGAGTTGCCGATTTTTTTGACCTTGACGCCGATCCACAACGTATCAGGATAAGCAACTGGAGTAAGGTATCGACATGACGAGGCCGCCATCACCGAAAACGTTTTTTCATTAAATAAACCAAGCCGCCTGTTGTAGTAAATACGAGCATTTTGAGAGTATTCGTAATAGACCACATTGTTGACATGACCAAAGGTATCCATATCACCCCATTCCACTTGTTGAGGGTAGATCACCGTAAAGTCGTGTAATGGATGACTGTCATCACTGGTGACAGCTTCTTGTATTTCTGGAAATGTAGGAACCGCTTCCATAGCTTGTCTCTTTTTATTAGGTAGGTTTTGTTATATAGATGATGCGTGTGACTCAGGGTACTCATGACACACACCTCCTCCATCCCTAGCATTTATGCAGATACTAGGGTTTATATACGTCTTTTCTGTTAGTAAACTCGCTGTGATGGTGACAGGTCTATTTGGCTAGATGAGGTTTTCTGAATACATCGAGCGCATGCGTTTTTTATCGAGTTTACCGACGCTGGTTTTTGGCATCTCGGATAAGAACCTCACTTCACTTGGGACGCCATATTTTGGCAAATGACCTCTCTCAACCGCTTGATGACCCAGTGCCAAAATATCTGTCGACGTTGTATCGGCATAGTCTGGTTTTAGCACGACCAATGCAAGAGGGCGCTCGCCCCAGCGCGTATCTGGGACACCAATTACCGCGATATCAGCAACGCTTGGGTGAAAGGATAGAATCGTCTCAACCTCAAGCGAGGACACCCATTCGCCACCAGACTTGATAACGTCTTTTAGTCTATCGGTGATGCTCAGCGTACCATCGGCGCTTATGCAGGCAATGTCTTGCGTATGCATCCAGCCGCCTTTCCATAACGCATTGCCTGCATCGGGATTTTTAAAGTAGCTTTGCGTTAGCCACGGCGCTCGTATCACAAGCTCGCCTGTCGACTCACCATCCATCGGTTGGGGTTGACCATTTTCGTCCCAAATTTCCATCGATACCAGCATGATGGGCGAGCCTGACAGACAGCGATAATTGAGATTGTCCTCTAGGGTCATTGACTCGGTTTTGTCATCGAATACCGCTCGAGACAGCACAGGGCAGGACTCTGACATCCCAAACCCTGACATAAACTCAATACCGCACTCGATAGCGGCTTTAGCTAAGCCCTCATTGAGCTTTGAGCCCCCTAGCAGTAGTTTGAGATTCTCAAACTTACGACCGCGCGCGGCCATTTCTTTGAGGAGCATCTGCAATATGGCGGGGACGCCATGCGATAGCGTGACTTTATGCTGCTCAATCAAATCGACAAGCTTTGGAGCTAGATAGCGCCCCGGATATACTTGGTTTAGCCCTATCATTGTTGCGCCATATGGCCAGCACCACGCATGAACATGGAATAAAGGCGTCATTGGCATATAGACATCGTCGTAGCGCGCGCCTTGACCTTCGGCATTGAGCGCTGATGCCAAAGTGCTTGCCATCGTCTGTAGTACGATCTGGCGATGGGTAAAGAAAACTCCTTTTGGATCGCCTGTCGTCCCACTGGTATAAAAGGTGGTCGCGATGGTGTTTTCATCAAAATCTGGGAAGTCAAACTCGTCACTAGCAGCTGCTAATAGCGCCTCATATTCACCGTCAACATAGTCAGGCAGCTCAGCTTTCTCACTACTTGCATTGTCATCCTCTGCATCGTCTGCCCAGATGACATGCTCAATAGACGGTGCATCGTCACGATAATCTTTGATCATCGGCGCAAATTCAGCATTTAACAGCAGTGCTTTGGGTGCAGCATGGTTGACGGTGTACAGCACTTTATCTTCAGATAAGCGCACATTGACCGTTTGTAAAATCATGCCCGACATCGGCACGGCAAAGTATGCCTCAAGGTAACGATGACTGTCCCAATCCATGACCGCGACCACATCACCTGCCTGCAAACCCATGTTTTTTAAGACATTGGCCAAGCGATTGATACGCTTAAAAAACTCAGCATAAGTATAAGTCACTTTGTCCGCATAGCTAATGGTTTGGTTGGTGGAAGCGATTTTGGCACGGTTGAGTAGCTGCTTAATAATTAACGGAAACCCATACGCTTCTTCGGCCTGATGGTAGTTGTCGTGTTCGTTGAGTATGGTGGTCATAGTGTCATCCTTGATAATAAACTGTTCTTGATAATCAGTAATGTGGCGCGTGCTTTTAATATCAGACGCGCTCTATCACCATGGCAAGCCCTTGCCCGATGCCAATGCATAGGCTAACCACTGCATATTTACCGCCCGTACGCTGTAATTCTCGAGCGGTACTCAAAGCGATTCGTGCACCAGATGCGCCCAGCGGATGCCCGACCGCGATGGCGCCGCCATTAGGATTGACGCGCTTATCATCAAAATCAATATCCAACCCTTTTAGACAACCCAGTACCTGTGAGGCAAAGGCTTCATTAATCTCAATGACAGACATGTCATCTAGCGTTAAATCCGCACGCTTTAATGCCAGCTTAATCGCCTCAACAGGACCCACGCCCATGATATTGGGTTCAACACCCATCGCACCCGATGACAAAATTTTGGCAATGGGCTTAAAACCTAGCTTCTCTTCTGCTTGTTTTGAGCCGATGATAAGCGCAGCTGCGCCGTCATTGATACCGGAGGCATTACCTGCCGTAACTATGCCATTTTCATTTAAAGGTTTAAGCTTTTGTAGCGCTGCAATATCGGAGCTGGCACGAGGATGCTCATCATCGGTAACGACTTTTTCGGGCAACTTTTTACCTTGTGGGACGGTGATAGGCGTTATCTCATCGTCAAAGAATCCTGCTTGCTTGGCAGCTTGATATTTGGATTGCGATGCGGCGGCAAACTTATCGGCTTCCTCGCGCGTGATGCCATATTTATGAGCAACATTGTCACCCGTCTGCGGCATGGTATCGCTACCGAACTGCTCAATAATCTTTGGGTTAGGAAAACGGCTACCGATGGTCGTATCAAATACTTTAAAGTCACGGCTAAACGGCTTTTCTGTCTTGGCAAAGACAAAAGGCGCACGCGTCATCGACTCGACCCCACCCGCCAAAATAATATCCCCTTCATGACACGTAATACTGTGCGCAGCATCGACCACGGTAGACAGACCTGACGCACATAAGCGGTTGACGGTCTGACCCGGCGTGGTGACATCCAATCCTGCTAACAGAGCGGCATTGCGCGCGATATTGCGAGAATCCTCACCCGCTTGGTTGGCACTGCCTAGCAGCACTTCATCAAACACATCGCTCGGCAATTGATGTTTTTCGACCAGCGCTTTTATCACGGTGGCAACCAGATCATCAGGACGCACCGTTGCCAATGCACCGACATAGCGACCAAAAGGGCTTCTTAATCCATCATAAATATAGGCATCTAACATAACGTGTCCTTGTTGTATTTTTTCACTTTGAATAAATAGTTTTATAACGATATTTTGTTGTTTGTGCTAATAAATGGCCTGCTGAGTGAACAATGACACAGCCAGCTTGGCGCGGCGCTGTAACCAAGGGCTTGGGCGATAGCGTGGGTCGCCTGTGAGCGCGTAAATACGCTCTAAAATGAGCAGCACACGCGAGGCACCAAGATGATCGCCCCAAGAGATCGGACCATACGGATACCCCAGCCCAAGCTTGACGGCATTATCGATATCCTCTGGCGTGGCAATTTTTTGCATGGCGATATCACAGCCGAGATTGATTACCATGGCGACCACCCGCTGTGCCACAAAACCTGTACTTTCGGCAATCAGCGTGGCACTACCCGCCTCCTGCGCATCTGCTTCACGACTATCTGAGCCTTTATTACCCGTGCTACTGCCAAATAATGCATAAGCTTGCGCCACGAATCGTTCTTGCGTGACGATGCTTGGCATCAACGTACGATGCTTTGTAAGTTCGGTGAGCATATCAATGGCAACGGCTTGCTTGGGATCAACCTGATAACGAATCGCGGCATTGGTCGTATCTTCGCCATAGATGGCGAGTAGCACCAAACTATCAGGGTGTGGTGTGTCGTTGTCATCGATAGTGACGTCATGAGCATTTAGGTAATCGACCAGCTGCGTCTTATCTTCTGCCAAATCAGCGCCAATCCAAACTGAGCTAATAGTGGCATCAGCTATAAGCGCCGCCGCCTTAGACGATTGATTCTGAGCGCTATCTACAGAAATCTTTTGACCTTTTTCGTATTGATAAAAACCGCCGCCAACTTTACGGCCGAGCTTTTTGCCTACCAGCATTTGACGAGTTAATGGATGCGGGCGATAGCGCGCTTCATGATAAAACTGGTCGTAAATTGACTCCATCACGGGGTGTGACACATCAATGCCCGTCAGATCTAACAGCTCAAACGGCCCCATGCGAAAGCCGGCGCCCTCTCGTAAAATGCGGTCTATTTGCTCAAAACTTGCGACGCCTTCACCCAGTATTTTTAACGCTTCGGTGCCATAGGCTCTGCCACCATGGTTGACGATGAAACCCGGTGTGTCTTTTGCGACCACGCCCAGATGTCCCATCCGCTTGGCCAAATCAGTGAGCGCGTCAATAACTGATTGCTGAGTAGAAAGGCCCGGAATAATTTCTACAATTTTCATCAGTGCTACGGGGTTAAAGAAATGAAACCCTGCCACGCGCTCTGGATATTCACAGTCAGCAGCAATTGCCGTGACTGATAATGAGGAGGTGTTGGTCGCCAAAATAGTATCGGCGGTAACCACACTTTCTAACTGGGCAAAAAGCTGTTTTTTGATGTCTAGATTTTCGATAATGGCTTCAACCACTATCTCAGCGGTCGCGATTTGGCTTAACTCTTGAACGATGGTTAAACGGCTTAGCATAGCCTGTAGCTCGTCATCGCTGAATTTGCCTTTAGCGGTGAGCTTTTCGAGCATGGCTTGCAAGGAGTGTCGTCCTTGCTCAGCTGCGCCTGCTTTGGCGTCATATAAAAGGACTTGGATACCAGCTTGGGCAGCAATTTGGGCAATACCCATACCCATAATACCAGTGCCAACAATGGCAAGTGTATTCACGGTCATAATGTTTCTCTACATAGTTTGCGATAAGAGTTGGTCGGCGTGGACAAAAGAGATAAGCGGCATCTGCCCCTTAATAGCCTTGATAGTCGGCTGAGCGCTTTTCCAAAAAAGCTTTGGCGCCTTCTTTTTGGTCATGCGTATCAAACAGAATTTGAAAGGCTTTACGCTCCAGTGCTAACGCGCCTTCTAAAGGCATATCAGCACCCAGCGTTGCCACCTCCTTGATTTGCGCTAAGGCAATAGGAGAGTACTTTGATAGCTGCTCGGCAATCTCGATGGCACGCATAATGGCAGCCTCATCGTCGACGACTTCAGAGACCAGCCCCATTGTGTCCGCCTCATCAGCACTGATCATATCGCCCGTCAGTACCATCTTCATGGCTTTGTGTTTGCCAATGGCACGAAACAAACGCTGCGTGCCTCCTGCTCCTGGCATGAGTCCTATTTTGATCTCGGGCTGCCCAAATTTGGCAGATTTGCCAGCGATGATGATGTCAGCATGCATGGCCAGCTCACAGCCACCGCCAAGTGCGTAACCATTGACAGCCGCGATGATGGGCTTGCGGCAATGAGTGATGGCATCCCAATAGCGCTCGCTACGACGCAAATACATATCTGCTGTGCCAGTCGTCAAAAAATCATTGATGTCGGCACCAGCGGCAAACACCTTATCACCACCCGTCAGCACGATCGCCTTGGTGTGTGGATCATCATTTAACTGAATGAACAAATCTGCCATTTGTTGGCGTAGCTCACTGTTTAGTGCATTGCGCACTTTGGGTCGATTGAGCGTGATGACACTCACGCCCTCTTTTGGTTTTTCACAAATAATGAGTTGCTCTTCCATGATCCACTCCTTAAACCTCATTCCGATATAAAGTACAAATACATAATAAAGTACAAAAACATATTAAAACGATTATTTTGAAATAAAAATATCGCTATGCGGTATTTAATATCAATATATACTGTTTATTTTGGTTTGTGAAGGGCAAAAATTGGTTAAATGAGAAAAATTATAGAGAATAATTATCATATTTATAATAAAAATACCGCAATGCGGTTTTTTAAACCAAAACTATTGTAATTTACTTATTCATCGATTATGCTAATCATCCAAGGACGTCACATGACTAACATCGTCAAAAAGCCGTTATGACTATCAGGTTAAAAACCATTATGACTATCAGTCATCAATCAAACAGGCATTTATCCAACAAGGAAGACTCATATGATTAGAGATAAAGAAACCCTCGACCATATCACTCATACCATCCGCAACTTCGTTAATGACCAACTCGTTCCTCTGGAGCACTGGGTGGCAGAAAACGATCGCCTACCAGAAGAGATCATCGAGCAGATGCGCGAGCTTGGGCTGTTTGGGCTAACTATTCCTGAAGAGTACGGCGGACTGGGTGTCACGATGGAAGAAGAAGTGACCTTGGCATTTGAGCTGGGACGCACCTCCCCCGCGTTTCGCTCATTAATAGGGACAAATAATGGTATTGGCTCATCTGGTCTTGTGATTGATGGCACGGAAGCGCAAAAGCAGAAATATCTGCCTCGCCTTGCCAGCGGTGAGATCATTGGTTCATTTTGCTTGACCGAGCCTGACTCAGGCTCAGATGCGGCCTCATTAAAGACAACTGCTGTTAGAGATGGTGATACTTATATCATCAACGGTACCAAGCGCTATATCACCAACGCCCCGCAAGCGGGCATCTTCACTGTCATGGCACGTACTGACCCACAAAACAAACGCGCTGGCGGCATTTCGGCATTTATTGTGGAGAGTGACACGCCGGGTATTACCTTGGGCAAAATTGATAAAAAAATGGGTCAAAAAGGCGCGCATACCTGCGATGTCATCTTTGACAACTGTGTCGTGCCAGCCGATGCGCTCATCGGCGGTGTCGAGGGTGTTGGGTTCAAAACCGCGATGAAAGTCTTAGATAAAGGACGATTGCACATTGCAGCAGCCAGTACTGGAGCTGCGACTCGCATGCTAAATGATGCATTACATTATGCCGTCGAGCGTAAGCAATTTGGGCAGCCTATTGCCAGTTTTCAGCTCATTCAAGGCATGCTCGCTGACTCAAAAGCAGAGATTTATGCTGCCAAATCCATGGTACTAGATGCGGCGCGCCTGCGTGATGAAGGCAAAGATGTCGTAACCGAATCCTCATGTGCCAAAATGTTTGCCACCGAGATGTGTGGCCGCGTGGCTGATCGAGCGGTACAGATCCACGGCGGCGCAGGCTATATCGCAGATTATGGTATTGAGCGTTTTTATCGTGATGTGCGTCTCTATCGTCTGTATGAAGGTACGACCCAAATTCAGCAAGTCATCATTGCCCGCAATATGATCAAAGAAGCCAGCGAGTAATCTATCTCGCAGGCGTGCTCACCAAAACACAAGGCGGTATTTGCTAGGATGCTGATGCCGTTCCCTTCTCTTTATAACTCAGACTTTGATTCTCACAACGATAAGGATATACATTGTGAAAAGTGTCGCTATAACGTCAGACCCAAGCGCAAGCGCGGTCCAAAAACAGCCTTGGAAGCTGGCCTTTGTTTTTTGTTTTTTGGTATTGCTATGTGATGGCGCTGACATCGGTATTCTTGCTTTTACCCTCTCTAGTCTCAAGCAAGAATTTGGATTGACCAATGTACAAGCTGGCGCGCTGGGCAGCTGGTCATTGTTTGGCATGGCTATTGGCGGAGTTTTTGGCGGCTGGGCCTGTGACCGCTTCGGACGGGTACGCGTGATCGTTCTGGCGACGGGGATGTTTTCTATCCTATCTGGTTTTAGTGGGCTTGTGCAGAGCTATGAGCAGTTTGTGGCACTACGATTTATTGCTTGCTTAGGGCTTGGCAGCTTATATATCGCCACCAACACGTTGATGTCTGAGATGGTGCCGACGAAGCATCGAACCACGGTACTTGCCGCGCTCATGACAGGGTTTACGCTCGGGTCTTTGGTCATTACCAGCATTTCAGCATGGATCATCCCTAGCTATGGCTGGCGTACCCTATACCTTTTAACATTTTTACCCATTCTCCTTTCAGTCTCAATGTATTTTTTAGTACCGGAACCACAATCTTGGAAAGAGGCTCGTGCGCGCAAGTTAAGTGGCGAGAAAAACACACTACAAAAAGCGGAAAATCCCTACAAAGCCATATTCGAAAACCCCAAACATCGCATCATGTTTATATTGTGGTCGATGAGTTCAGGGCTTTTACTGTTTGGTTATTTTGGTGTGAGTAACTGGCTGCCGTCTTATCTAGAGACAGAGCTCGGTATCAAGTTTAAAGAAATGGCGCTATATATGGCGGGCACTTACCTAACGATGATGTTTGCTAAAGTAATAGCAGGTTTTATGGCGGATAAAATCGGTCGAAAAATAGTCTTTGCTTTTGGCACCATGGGCACCGCGCTATTCATTCCTTTCTTAGTCTATATGCATACTCCAGAAAACATTGGCTGGTTAATGATTACCTTTGGTTTTTTATACGGTATTCCTTATGCCATCAATGCTACCTATCTGACCGAGAGCTTCCCGACAGCTATTCGAGGGACAGCTATTGGCGGTGCCTTTAATATCGGGCGACTTGGCTCTGTGATTGCCCCTGTCGCTATTGGCTATATGGCCATGCATAACTCCATCGGTGCAGGTCTGCTGCTGATGGCAGGTGCTTACTTCTTATGTGGTCTGATCCCAACCTTGTTTATCAAAGAAAAGCAGTATGATCCACAAGAGGCCTCATAAAATCTTTTATAATGGCGTTGACTCCCTATATTACGACCGTTCATACCGCATAGCGAAACAATCTACCCACATCATGCTATGCTGAGAATATAAATGTACGGTAATATAGTATAATGAACAAGATAAACTGCCCTTGGCATGTGACTGTGAGTCAGTGATAAAGCCTATAATAAGTATTTGCTAAACACTTGTTCTATAGAGCAATACTGGCTCACGGTGACGCTAGGTAGTTATAATTTTACTATGCTTGTATGGACTGAATTGGGATAATAGACCGCCTATGACGAACGACACCTTTGCCAATGACGACCCTAATAATGAGATGCATATGGAGTTGTTAGAACCCATTGCAGAGATGCAGGGCAAAAACGACAGACAATTTGTCACCGCGTTGGCTCGTGGTCTTGAGCTACTGCGCTGTTTTACCCCGAAGCGACCTTATCTGGGCAATCAAGAGCTGAGTCAACTGACAGGGATTCCTAAGGGTACCATCACTCGCCTCACCTATACCCTGGTCAAATTAGGCTATCTCAAACAGTCTACTACGAGCAGTAAGTATCAGCTCTCAACCGGCGTACTTGGGTTTGGCTATACCATGATGACCAACATCTCCATCAATAACCTCGCGACCCCTTATATGGAAGAGCTGGCAGATTATGCCAATAGTGCGGTGGCCATGGCGACTCGCGATCGGTTGATGATGGTCTATCTCAATGTGGTACAGGGCGCTGGTAGCACGACCATGCAGCGCAATATCGGCTCATATCTCCCCATTCATTTAAGCTCAATGGGACGCGCTTGCCTCGCCAGCATGCCGCCTGCTGAGCAAGAATTTATCCTAAATGCGATTCGCAATAAGTACAAGGATGATTGGCTAAAGATCAGACGAGGGCTGGACAAAGCCTTTCAAGATTATGAAGATTACGGCTATTGTTTTTCTATCAGTGAATGGCAAAAGGATGTCAATGCGGTTGCCATTGCGCTGATGCACCCGACGGAAGGTTTGCTCACGTTTAACTGCGGCGCGCCAAGTTTTATCCTGAGTCGCACCAAATTAGAAGAAGACATCGCCCCTCGCCTGCTGCATATGAAAAACATGATTGAGAGTAATCTATATATCAGCTAGCCTCACTTAAATGTACCCTATAAAAAAAACCATTCATCCCCATCATGTATTCAAGCGCTAATTATATAAACCATTTATATCGATTTTTCCTGTTATTTTCCATGCCTTTAAGCAAAGCGCGTTTTTTTAAGGATTTATTATGAGCCAGCTTTTTTCGCCTTTACAACTTGGGCAACTTACATTAGATAACCGTATTATCATCGCCCCCATGTGCCAGTACTCTGCCAATGACGGCGCGGCAAGCGATTGGCATACGATTCATATCGGTCAGATGAGTTTGAGCGGTGCAGGGCTACTTATTTTAGAAGCGACGGCGGTCAACCCGCAAGGACGCATCAGCTATGCTGATTTGGGATTATGGGATGACAGGACGCAAGCGGCACTGGATAAAACGCTCACTGCTGTCAGACAGTACAGCCCAATGCCGATAGGCATCCAGTT
Source organism: Psychrobacter sp. PSP (assembly GCF_024085615.1). Lineage (NCBI taxonomy): Bacteria > Pseudomonadati > Pseudomonadota > Gammaproteobacteria > Moraxellales > Moraxellaceae > Psychrobacter > Psychrobacter sp. PSP. The sequence goes on along the minus strand of NZ_JABLTF010000005.1, from coordinate 232,489 downwards.
AGCCCATGCTGGGCGTAAAGCGTCAACCAAAAAACCATGGGACGGCGACGGCTCGATTGCCCCTGATGAGGTAAATGGCTGGCAAACGGTGGCACCATCAGCGCTTGCGTATGACGAAAACTCTACTGTACCCACAGCAATGGATCAAAATGACATTGATACATTCATCAGTGATTTTGTGAATGCAGCAAAACGCGCAGATACGCTGGGGCTTGACTTAATTGAGCTGCATGGTGCGCACGGCTATCTATTGCATCAGTTTTTATCGCCGCTTTCTAACAAGCGTGATGATCAATACGGCGGCAGTCTTGAAAACAGAATGCGCTTGTTACTTGACGTGTTTACAGCGGTTCGGGCTGAGTTTTCAAGTGACAAGCCAGTGGGCGTGCGGGTTTCTGCAACCGATTGGGTCGAAGGCGGCTGGGACCTTACCCAAACGATTGAGCTGGCTAAAGCCTTAGAAGCATTAGGCTGTGATTATATCCATGTGAGCACCGCAGGACTGAGCCCAGAGCAGCAAATCCCTGTAAAGGCGAGCTATCAAGTACCTTTTGCCGCAGCCGTAAAAGAAGCGGTCAATATACCCGTCATTGCCGTGGGCCTAATCACCGAGGCCGAGCAGGCAGAAAGCATCATCACCGAGCAGCAAGCGGACGCGGTTGCCTTGGCACGCGGTATCCTCTATGACCCGCACTGGCCGTGGCACGCGGCGGCCGAGCTTGGCGCAACCGTCAAAGCGCCCAAACAGTACCTACGCTCAAGCCCGCACGGTAAGCCGTCTCCTATAGAATAAGTGTAATCGAACTACGAACATAGACTGAAGACAACATTACTTGCTTCAGTCTATGCATTCACTCACTTTAATTCAAACTAAAGTAATTATGGCTTACAAGTTAGATAGTCATCAGTGTATTCAACTTGGCAAGTGGTAGTGATATCAACGCTGCCATAATTTACCGGCTGAAGTGTAGCGCAGGGAGGTCAACTTACGGTCTTGTTAGGCCTGCTAAATGTTCCATAAGCGGAATTACCTCATTGTAAATACCCCATTCTTAACACAACATCATCGTAGAATAATTAAGCCACCTGCCTGTACTCAGCAGGTGTCATTGTAGTGGCATAATGAAATAGGACAGTAGATAAGAGGTTATACTATCACCAAAACTGGAGAGAAGATATGACCACCAAACGCGGACGCTACAGCCAAGAATTTAAGCTAGAAGCCATTAAACTGGTTGAAGATCAAGGCAGGAAGATACCAGAAGTAGCCAACTCATTAGGTATCGGCAAAACCACCTTAGAGAATTGGGTATATAAATACCGTAAAGAACAGCAAGGTGTCATGCCATCAGAAGGCAAAGCCCTAACGCCTGAATTACGGCGTATACAAGAGCTTGAAAAACATGTGAGGTTCTTTAGAAGCTTTAAGACAGAGTGGATGCCAAAAAACGGCTATGACAATATTGATGAGGCTTGGCAGGCAGTAAATGATTATATTTGGGGCTATTATCAAAGTGTAAGACCACACAGCTTTAATGAGTATTTAACACCGAGCAAGAAAGAGAGACTTTATTTCAACAAAAACCTCTTAAGTACTGTCTAAAAATATTTGACCACTACAAGTATACAATGTGTATTCTCCTACGTTCTTTCAAATCTATACTTTACCTACCACTCACCACTCATGTGATCATATAAATAACTTCAAATATAGTCGGTTCAATATAAAATCGATACAATAAGATTAAACGCTATTTTTCGCAGCCTCTGGAGACGTAGTCACAGCAAGCAAGAAAAATAGCGTTTAATCAAATGAATTTATTATCCTGTATCGTTTTTATTTAGACTTAACTATACTAGATATTAACAAGGAAAAATCACCACCTCATCGCCTTCTTGCCATGGTTCAAACTTAGTCATAACTTGCAAAAATAACGGATGCGCAAGCCAATCTTGTAACCACTGCTGCAATTTAGGGTATGGCAAACCATAAAACACCTCACGATCAACATGCGCAAATTGACGAACAAACGGCATGATACCAATATCCGCTGTGGTCACACTGTCTCCTAATAGATAGACATTTTTTGTCAATAGCGTCTCCAATACCTGCAAAAACACCTCGCCCCGCTGTCGATACTCGCTCTGCGTCATCCCAGGATACCGATCTGCATATTTGTATCGATCTAGCCAATATTTAAACTCATTGTCATTTTGTGCAATCAAGTCATTTGCTTGCGGTAATGTATTTTTATCAAGTAAGCCGTGTGGGTCATTCTGCGCAAGTGCCCACATCATAATCTCGTCACTTTCTTCAATGACGGTCCCATCCGCCAACTGTAAAACGGGTACTGTCCCTTTTGGGCTAATCGCTAGCATTTGCTCTGGTTTATTCTTCAGCATAACCTCCCGCAGCGCTACAGACTGCTCGGCAAATAAAAGACCGAGACGGGCACGCATGGCATAGGGACAGCGGCGAAAAGAATACAAGCGGTGAAGCGGTGAAGTCATAATTATTTTCCATAATTGAATAAAACTAAATAGCATATCAATAAGAACCAGTAGGCTCAAACACACTGATATGGTTTTTATTAGGGAGTAGGTAAATATTATTAGACGATACTATCTTAAGGTTCAGTTAAGGTTGCTCCTTTATGATGCTTTCATGATGTTAATCGTGCTAAAAGCTTTTAACCATTTGGAGACAGCTGATGTCATTATCTATTGATAGCACTCATACCTTACAGAATGTTCTAAATACGACCTTTTATATTGAAGCGGTTAAGCCAATGTCAATATTGGAAGTGCAAGGCATACCCTCCTCCCTCTATATTCGTGCCAGTACGCAAATGCCAATAGCGACATCGCCTACTTCCTATGCCCAAAACCAAGATGCCCAAGCATTTATCAAACGCATATATGCGTATATCCATCACGCCCGATTAAGCTACTTTATGCCCATTTTGTTTTCAGGTTTTGCCGATATGCCATCCTATGGCGATTGGTTATCCACTGATGATAATACTTTGCCTACATTTAAAGGCACGAGCGTTGCTATCGGTCTAAAGCCTATCTGTGAAGATAAGATATTTTTAGAGCAGTATCTGAACACGCCGATACAACATGAGATCAGCAGAGTGGCAGGCGAGCCAGTCAGTCGCCAGCGCATTTTTGAGATTGGCAATTTGGCATCAGGTTGTGCGGGTAGCGCGCGGCTTATGATAGCATTTTTGGTGTTTTATTTATCCACCCCCACCCTGAATTCTACGACTCATGAACACCAAACCAAAGCAGACTGGGTCGTGTGTACTGGCACCGATGCGGTACGGCATATATTGGCACATATGGGCATTCGCAGTCATGTCATTGCCAAGGCCACGGCAGAAGCGCTAGAAGACCCTGAGCAAGTATCCTCATGGGGCCATTACTATCAGCACAATCCCTTGGTCGTCGCTATCAATGTGGCCGATGCTAAGCGGGTATGCGCCCCACATTATCGCTATACCGAAACGTTAGAGATGAATGCTACCACGCGTTTGACGCTAAATAAGATAGCCGTTTAATACGCATGCATTAGCCAACCAATAACACTGCACCACCACAAGACAGTGAGAACAACATGACCCCCATTTATACCGCGATATGTCAGCATGCCCGCCAAACTCCCAAGCAGGTAGCGATACAAACGATAGCTGACCATAACACGACCAGTCTGACCTATGGCCAGCTACAACGCACGCTATCCGCGCTTCATCAAACACTAAAGACATGGCAAGGCAAGCGTGTCGCCTTATATGCGCATAACGATATAGATTGGATCATACTCGATTTGGCATTGAGTACCGTCAGCGCGGTCGTTGTGCCAATCCCCTTATTTTTTAGTGCCGCGCAAATTGCGCACTTACTACAAGATGCGCAGATAGAGATGGTATACGTTGGCGCTGGTTTACAACTGCCAACCATAGACAATACGGATAACTGGATAATTGCTGATACACCAGAGACAAAAACCATCAAGTCTGAGCAGGCGACTCATATCACAGGTAGTTTTTATCAACTTGCTGGCACCATCACTGACCATACCTTCACCGCTCAAAATTCCTCTACTGCCAGCGATTTTTGCAAAGTGACTTACACCTCAGGCAGTACGGGCATGCCAAAAGGCGTGTGTTTGGGTCAAGAGACATTGATGCGTATTGTCGAGTCGTTATCGGGTTCGCTCGCTGATACCTTGACAGATGACGCTACTCACGCGCCAAAAGTGAGCAATGCCACAAGTAATTTTAGTCATTTAAGCGTGTTGCCTTTTGCCACTTTATTAGAAAATGTGGCAGGTATTTACGTGAGTCTATATATGGGGCGCACCTTAGTGACAGGGCACATTGATCAATTGGGTTTGTTATCCAATCAAGCATTTGATGCTAAGCGCTTGATGACAACGGTACAAACATACGACATCGCCAGCGTTATTTTATTACCGCAAATGCTAAAAGCCATTTGTGAGCACATGGCAGACAAGGGAGCAACCAAATCCAGCGCCAATGCTGCTGTGCCATCATTAAAGTTTATGGCAGTCGGCGGCGGCAAAGTCTCCCCTCAATTACTACAAGACGCCAGTGCCTTAAGCTTGCCTGTTTATGAAGGCTATGGCCTATCTGAATGCGGCTCGGTAGTCAGTCTCAATACGCCAAAAGCAAAGCGCGAAGGCAGTGTGGGCAAACCTATGCCTCACGCCTCGGTCAGCATCGCAGATAGTGGCGAAGTAATGGTAAAGGGCAATGCGATGCAAGGCTACTTAAACCATGACAATAGTAAGGATGACAATGGCATCATTGCCACAGGGGATATCGGTCATTTAGATGACGACGGCTATTTATACATCACGGGTCGACGCAAAAACGTGCTCATCAGTAGTTTTGGCCGTAATATCTCGCCTGAATGGGTAGAAGCGCAGCTCTCAACGCAGCCCATTATTTATCAGGTCGCGGTACTCGGAGATGGTGAGCCGCATTTGTCTGCGGTGATAGTCGCCAACCCCAACATGGTCGCAACGAGCAATGATCCACAATCTGCGATTGCGCAAGCGATAGATGTCGTTAACCAAACCTTGCCCGACTATGCGCGTATCCAACAGTGGCATCTCGCCGAGCACCCTTTTAGTACGGACAATGAATTATTGACTGATAACGGCAAACTGCGACGCGCGCACATTTTTACCGCTTATCAATCGGCACTCGGCTTATAACGGACGCTTTTACCAGCAGTACAACAATAGGACCATATTATGCAAACCACTCTGATGCCAAATGATTTGATAGAAAACGACCTGATACAAAGCAACTTGATAAAAAGCGACGTTATCGAACTTGACACTTTTAAGGCACCAACCTCCCACGCGTCTGCTAGCGTATCCTTGCCTAAAACCGCTGATATTTTAATGGAGTTGCAAACCCATGGTTGGACGTTACTTCGAGGCTATCACTACGATGTAGAGACGTTTAGCCAATTGATGAGTCAACTTTGTCAAACCTTGACCTACGATCCCGCCCGCCAAAACATCACTTCTGAAGCGCAAAAAGTGGATGCAGGCACGCATGCTATTGGACTACATATCGAAAATGGCAATACGCCGATGCCGCCTGACGTCATTGCTTTTTTTAGTGAATTGAGCGCCAAAAAAGGCTCACAAACAACGATATGTGATGGGCATGCAGTGTATCAAGCGCTATCACCTGAGCTAAAAGCCACCTTTAGTCAGCCGATGCGTATCAGTCGCTATTTACCTCAGGCCATTTGGCAAAATTATGTGGCGACTGCGACCGGCAGAGCAGACGCCGATCAAATAAGCTTGGATGATTTAGAGACATTTATCACGGCGACGACGAGCAAGACGTTAACGCATCACGTAGAACCTCAGACAGACGGCGGCGTTCGGTACGTATTACAGATACCTGCAATTCGAGAAGACAACGTAAGCGGTCAACTGGCCTTTGCAAATACTTTACTTGGGCCCTCATTTAACTACTTAGATTAACACACCAAGTGCAACGCTAATTAATATTATAGAACGCCTGCATAGGCGTTTTAAACCCTAATCGTTTTCTTGGTCTGTTGTTTAGTTTGTTCTCAATGTCCTGTATTTCATTATCAAGGCTTAGATGTGTATAGCTCATGGTTGCAATCTCACTTTGGTCGGTGGATAAAAACTTTGATGCTAGCGCATCTAGGTCTTTTTTTCACCTTGCATTTGGTATTGCACTTCATGTGTTAATCTAAGCTATGAAAAACCTGAGTTCACCCTAGCAAACGGTCAACACGTTGATGATGCGCTCCTAGATGAGCTGACTCAGCTTTGTGAAAAATACACTCAAGACATTGCGTGGCAAAATGGCGATGTGGTGATACTCGACAACAAACGCATCATGCATGGTCGTCGACAAATTGATGTGCCTTTAACAGAGCGTAAGCTGTATATTGCGATGGGGCTTGGCATTAGGCATGGCATGAATCACTCAAACGATTAGCAACAGCACATCTCACCACAATCCGTGCTTCAATAGTCCGTGCTCTAACAATCAATGTTCAACAAGGATGCGACATCATGACACCAGCTAATGGCCAATCAGATCTAGTACAAGCTACGCTCAATTACACCATACTAATCGGTGCCACGGGTGGTATCGGGCAGGAGATCGCACGGCAATTATGTGCCAATAATCAGCCTGTCATTTTGGTCGGGCGTAACAACCAGACCTTGACTCATTTGGTAGATGAGTTGACCAAAGACTATCCTGATATCCCACTTGTGTCTCATACGTGTGATTTAAGCTCGCAGACATCGCAATCGCTACTGGTAGAGGGACTGGGGGAAATGACACAAGGCCATAGAAACGTCATTGATACGGTCATACTCAACGCAGGTATCAATGATTTTGCTTTGCTCACGGATCAAAATGATGACACGATTGAACAGATAATGCTCGTCAATGTGGCGTATCCACTACAGCTTATAAAAAGACTGCTACCTATCTTGATAGCGCAGCCTAGCCCGAGCCAAATTATCAGCATTGGCTCAACCTTTGGAAGTATTGGCTACCCAGGTTTTAGTGCTTATGGCGCGAGCAAGTTTGCCTTACGCGGTGCAAGTGAAGCGTTAGGCCGCGAGTATGCCGACACCTCAGTGAGGTTTCGCTATTTTGCGCCCAGAGCCACCAAAACCACCATGAATAAAGACGCAGTCGTCGCCATGAATGAGGCATTGAAAGTAAAAATGGACTCGCCTGAGACCGTCGCAAAGGCACTGATTCACTTTATATCAACCAAACAAGCGCATCAGCATTTGGGGTTTCCCGAACGGTTTTTTGCATGGCTCAATCGATTGTTTCCCAACATCGTTGGCAACGCCATTGTCAAAGACCTGCCCACCATCAAACAGTATGCTAGAAAATCATGATAATCAGTTAGGCAATCGTGGAGTGAGTGAGTTTGCCTTTAAATTGCCACACCAAATAAGCGACCAATTAACGAGGTTGCCACCATGGCAAGCACGCCCCAAACCACGATTCTGGTAGTCGCAGGGATCACAGGTGCACCGCCTAGACGAGCAGAGATGATCCCAAGTAGCATCAAACCCAATATTGTCAAAGATGACAATGACCAAACCAGTGTTTCCGCTGGTAACAGTAATATCCCAATAATGGGTAGTATCGCCCCCGCTATAAATGATAGTCCTGAAGCCACTGAGGCATGAATGGGCTTTGCTTCACTAATATCCGTCAGGCCAATCTCATCACGGGCATGGGCTTCTAACGCATTGTGCTCAGTCAAGCTCACGGCCACTTGATGCGCCAAATCATGCTCAAGTCCACGCGCCTCATAAATTTTGGTGAGCTCAAGCAGCTCACGCTCAGCATTGTGCCTCAGCTCATGTCGCTCTTTATCGAGATCCGCCTTTTCGGTATCCGCCTGTGATGAGACCGAGATATACTCGCCAGCCGCCATTGATAATGCACCTGCGGTCAGCGCCGCCATACCTGTCAGCAGCAATGTCTGACTGCTTGTACTGGCAGCAGCCACCCCAACCAATAGACTGGCGGTCGAAATCAACCCATCGTTCGCCCCCAGCACTGCTGCCCTCAACCAATGATTGCGATTGCTCAAATGTGCTTCGTCATGAATAGAATGATGCATAAAATCCTCAAAAGGTAGAAACGCGAATGGGTATGCCCTAGTGTAACTGATACAGACTAATACAGTATGCTTTATGTCTTATAACGGTTTTGAGAGTGCGTTCTTACTGCTGACCGTTACGATAAAGCCTGTTTCTGGTTGAGGGCGGTTGGCAAATGCTAAGGTAAGATTGTGCAGATCGGCAATTCGATTGGCAATTGATAGCCCCAGCCCACTACCTATTTGGGTTTGACCGGCTGGACGATAGAAGCGCTCGCTTAGCCGCGCTAGCTGCTCTGGGTCGACGCCCAAGCCATTATCCACCACTTTGATACTATCAGTATCCAACTGCAGTTCAATCTGGCAGCCCTCTGGGCAATAACGAATGGCATTGTCTAATAGGTTACGGATTAATAGTTTAAACAACACTGGATTAATAAGAATGGGTAAAATATCGGCAGAATTGTCACAGTGTACGGTACGTTTTAATTGGATGTGTTTTTCACGCGCTAAGCGGTTGACGTCGCTCAGCACAGTATCGGTGAGCATCAGCCAGTCTGGACGTTCTAATTGCTCAAAAGGCAACTGCTGTTGCGGCTCTATTTTGGCTAACACCAATAACTGATCGACCAAATGGGTGGCGCGCTCAATACCATCGCTGATTTTTTGCGTGTGATAAAACAGTTGACTGTCGTTTTCTATACCAGACAGCTGTAATAGCTGCTGCTGCAAAAGATCGGCTTGTAGTTTGAGCGCAGCCAGTGGGCTACGCAGCTCATGAGAGGCATCAGCGGTAAAGCGCTGCTCCCGTGCTAGAGTGTCTGCCACTTTCACAAACAACACGTTTAACGCGGTCACTAAAGGCTGAATCTCTTGTGGGACGTCCGCTGTAATCGGACGATCGTCTTGCGGCTTGCGCTGTTCTACCTCAGAACTAATCTGACTTAATGGCATCAGTCCGTGTCGTATCAATCCGATAGTCAAGATCATTAAGGAAAGCAGCCCAATTAACATCGGCAGTACTTGCACAGACATCGCTTCAACAATCATTTCTCGGCGAGAGGCAAGGCTTTGACCAATGGCAATCACACGCTCCTCACCCATATCATCGCTACGATAGTCATCATGCGCATAAAACAACCGCCAGCGTTTACTAAAAGGGTTTAGACGCTGATAAATAGCGTTGTCCTCTTCTACAAAACCGCGCTGATTGGGCAAAAAAGAAAACGACTGTCCGTTCTCGTCAGCCGCTAAGAGATTCCCCTCTTTATCCCAAATAGCAAAACCCATGTAATCGTCTTCTGCATCACCCAGATCACCTGACAGCGCCTTACTTTTTAAATTATATATTTTGGCGACGGGTTTTCCATTGTGCTCTGTCTCGTTATTATTGTCGCGGTCACTTTGCTCATCGTCATTGGCGGATATGCCCATCAAGTAACGAACCACTTGGGTGATTTGTGTGTCATTCATCTCATTGATTTCGTGCCACAACCGCCAAGCAATAAAGCTCGATGTGATAAGCCACAGCAAAGGCAGACCAATGAGTAAGGAGATGAACAGTCGCTGCTGGATACTTTTCATAAGCTCATAGGTTGCTCATATATGGTTTGTATATTGAAAGCCAAATTGAATATAAACATATTAATGATTATGGGCTGGATTGAGATAGTAGCCGATGCCACGTTTGGTTAAAATAAAGTCATTGCCCAGCTTTTTGCGTAAATGATGGATATGTACTTCAATGGCATTGCTCTCAATATCCTGTTGCCAGCCGTAGAGCTTGTCCTCTAAGCTTGCGCGGCTGTGAATCTGTTTGGGATGGGTCAGCATTTGCTCGAGTATCGCCACTTCTTTGATGGTGAGCTCAACGACTTGGCCTTGATAAGAGACTCGGTGATTGTGCGGCCAATAAGCGACGTCACCATAACGAATCTCAGGCTGGCTACGTCCTTGACTGCGCCGTATCAAGGCTTGCAGGCGGGCAACCACTTCGTCTAGTGCAAATGGCTTGACCAGATAATCATCGGCGCCCGCATTGAGTCCAGCCACGCGGTTGGCAATCGCGTCACGAGCCGTAATGATCAATACCGGCGTATCTAGCTGTTTGTAGCGCCAATTTTGTAGCACCGTCATGCCATCCCCTCTTGGCAAAGTCAAATCAAGTAGCACCGCGTCAAACATACCCTCTTGCAGTGCCATCTCACCTTGCTTGGCATCACTAAACCAATCGACCATCATACCATGGCTTTTGAGCCCAACGACCAAACCTTCAGCGATATTGCTATCGTCTTCTATTAATAGTATGCGTGCCATGACTGTCCTATTACGTTATGTACTCTATTGTCTTTTTTTATTGTGGGCGACGCGGCGTCACCGTTTTATTACCCGTTATCATCGACTTGATCAGGTTTTGCCGCTCCCAATAGCTCATGGCAATCGCAGAGATAATATGCAGCGGCACCAGTAAGTATAAACTATTGGCCAGTATCTCATGAACTTCTTCAAGGACATCTTTACTGGCAAAAATATTGGCTTCCATCAGATAGCCACTAATACCCAAGCCAATAATCACCGCCCATAACGCAAACATCATGATGGCAGCCAATGGATTATGACCCAAATGCTGCTCGTCTGTGTGGCGAATACTCAAATCAGATAAATGGCGTTTGATACGAGATGGCGTGGGGAAAAAGTCACTGAAACGTGCATAACGTGTCCCCACAAATCCCCAAAGTAGACGGACAACCACTAGCCCCACCCCGATATAACCGACATATTGATGCAGCTCACTACCTTCTTCGGTAAACAGCAAATTGGCAGTGATACCAGCCGCGACGGCCCAGTGAGTCACTCTGACCAACATATCCCAAACTCGTACTTGTCGAGTTTTAGGAGTATTTGATAAAGACATATCAGGCTCGTGCGCCGGATTGCTTGTGCTATGTTGGGTCATGACCGTCACTCCTTTAATGGTTCGTTTGTTTTTGACGACGTGATTGCTAAACATCGAATCTAGGCGAGATACCGCTAGTAGACTCGCCATCACATCGTCTGCTCTACCGCTATTACAACAAACAAACCTTAAGAGGAGCTTAGGAAACTAAGAATTCGAACTTTAAAGTAGTGAATAATCTACCTGACATTTATAGATAATTAAAAGTAGGGCGTGTTGAACATTCGCAAATAGGCACTGCTGATCGCTAAAATTGTTCCAGACAAGGCACAAAGCGACGATAATGCAGATGCCTTACATTTCAAAATAAGGAATTGAGCAGGCAAGACCACTATTGGCAATATAAATAATACATTTAGAATTTTAACCTGAAAATATATTTAGCATTAGTTCCGCAATAATATTGATAATGAAAATTATTATCAATATAATAACGATTTAAATTACATGCTGGAAATATTCATGCAACTGTCTCGCTTATCTGCTGCGTTATTTAATCTTTCGAATGCATCTGGTTCTTCTCTACGATTAGTATCTATACCTTCGAGATTGGTATCGACTAAACCCCTCTCTTTAAAGACCCTATGCTCAACCTGTCTATCTACTTTTGTCATCGTATTAACAACGAGTCAATCGGCATGGGCACAGGCAGATGATGTAGATGCTCAAACCACTCCTAATGTGGTACTTGATACTATCGTCGTCACTAGTAGCGCTGATGCTTCAGCGGATGGATTGCCAGATGCTTATGAAGGTGGCCAAGTTGCGACCGGTAGCCGCGTCGGAATCTTGGGTAACCAAGACATCATGGATACGCCGTTCTCTACCACCTCATACACCAATGAATATATCACCAATCAGCAAGCCCAAAGTGTAGGCGATCTACTCAAAAAGGATCCTACTGTTCGCGTGGCAAGGGGTTTTGGTAACTTTCAAGAAGCCTACTTTATGCGCGGTTTCATCACCACATCAGATGATACGATGTTTAATGGCTTATACGGTATTTTGCCCCGACAGTATATCGCCACCGAATTATTTGAGCGTGTTGAAGTCCAGCGCGGCGCTTCTGCCATGCTAAATGGTGCCGCACCTAGTGGCGGCAATGCTGGTGGTACGATTAACCTATTACCAAAACGTGCTGGCAATGACCCGCTACGTGAAGTGACGCTTGGTTATGGTCAAGGTGACCAAGGTAAGATCGCGGTAGATGTCAGTGATCGCTTTGGTAGCGATGATGCTATTGGTGTTCGTTTTAATGCTGCTTATCAAGATGGTGACAGTGCTATCGATGATGAGTCGTCGACCTTGGGTCTGGCTGCCCTTGGTTTGGACTATAGAGGGGATCAGTATCGCCTATCAGCAGATTTAGGCTGGCAAGACAATAAGCTGTCAGAGACTCGTCCTAGTGTCAATCTTGGTGGGGTGTCTAGTGTACCAAATGCGCCAGACGGCTCAAAAAATTGGGCGCAGCCTTGGACCTACTCAGATGAAAAGGATGTCTTTGGTACGATTCGAGGAGAATATGACTTTAATGACAATATTACCGCTTATGGTGCTTACGGCATACGACGTGGTGATGAAGACAATTCTTTATCAGACCTCACAGTAACTAATAATGATGGCAGTAGCACTACCTCTCGATTTGATAATATTCGAGAAGATAAAGTCCAAAGCGCCGAGCTCGGTCTGCGTGGTAAATGGCAAACGGGTAAAATTGGTCATGATTGGGTGTTAGCAGCTGATATATACGATCAAGAAGAAAAAGGCGCTTATGCTTTTGATAGCGCACGCCCTACTAACTTATATAGTCCCACTAAGTATCGAGATAATACCTGGTCGAATAAGGCAGGTTTTGGCGGCAACTTAGACGATCCAAAATTAACCAACGAAAAGCAACTCCAAAGCTTTGCGCTAGCAGACACCATATCACTGTTCGACGATAAGCTAAAAACTACTTTAGGCGTGCGTCATCAGAACTTAAAAACCACCAGCTATGATGCCAACACGCAGGCAGAAACGGCTCATTACGATAAGAGTGAGTGGACCCCAAGTATCGGTATTGTCTATCAACCGAATATGGACTGGTCGATTTACGGTAACTATATTGAAAGTCTAGCACCAGGTAAAAGAGCGCCTCTAACTAACGATAATGACGCTGTCACTAATGGTGGTCAAAATCTAGATCCGTACGTGAGTGAGCAAACTGAACTGGGTGTGAAATACGACAATGGCATGATTGGCAGTAGTCTCGCTGTCTTCCGAACTGATGAACCACGTGCTTATATCAACAACTCAAATACGTTTACTGCGGCTGGAGAAAACCGCCATCAAGGTGTGGAGTTGACTGTCTTTGGTAGCCCAAGTGAAAACATGCGCCTCAATGCGGGCGTCAGTTATTTAAGTGCCAAACAAAAAGACACCGGTGATAGTGCATTAGATGGCAATCGAGTGATTGGTGTGCCTACCTTGCAGAGCAATGTTAACATAGAATATGATTTAGCCGCAGTTGAAGGACTGACATTAACGGGCGATATTATCCACACAGGCTCTCGTTATTCGGATAATGCCAATACCTTAAAGGTTGATGGTTATACGACCTTAGACCTTGGTGCACGCTATCGCACTATGCTAGCAGGACAAGACGTTACTCTAAAAGGTGTGGTAACCAATGTCACGGGTGAAGATTATTGGCAGTCAGTAGGCGGTTATGCAGATTCAGGCTATCTAAATGCAGGTGAGCCAACGGCCTTAAAAGTGTCAGCCACATTCAATTTTTAACATATATCAGCTATAGTTGATTCAATTTAAAAGTAGTACAAGGCAGCCCAGTGCAGATGTATATGTAATACTTGAAGCGAGGTTAACGCTGTAATTCTTTTATAGAGAATTGACTATAAAACGTACTTATCTAACGAACTTCAGTAAAAGGGATTAGGTGTGACCTATTCCCTTTTATGCCATCAAACATCCATACTATTACTGAGTCACTATGTCCTCTCGTGCCAGCGTTTCTCTACATCATATGATTTGGGCACAGTATCGTCTGCCCTTTCTAAAAGTCATTTTACTCAACTTAATCAATGCTGCCGTCAGTGTGGGTATCATTGCTTATATCAACCAAACCTTTATCAGTCAGCCTGTGTTCAATACCTTATCGTGGTCGAGCTTAGGGCAGTTTGCTCTGCTCGTACTGCTGTTGCTGGTGACTACCTTTGTATCGCAATATGCACTCACCCGTTTGGGGCACAAGTTTGTCTATGAGCTCAGAACCAAGCTGGTCAAACAAATCATCGATACCACCGTTCCTCAGATAGATCATTTGGGTAGTGCGCGGTTACTTGCCAGTCTATCCTCAGATATTCAGTCTATTACCGTCGCCTTTGTTCGGATGCCGGAGTTGGTGCAAGGCGTTATCCTCTCTGTTGGTGTGGGGTTATATCTGGGCTGGCTGTCGCTACCATTACTGCTGATTGTCATGTTTTGGATTGCGATGACGATTTGGATAAGCACCCTATTGGTCAAGCATGTCTATACACATTTGACAAAGTTGAGAGAGATTAATGACGCCTTATATCAGGATTATCAATCGATTATAGAAGGTCGTAAAGAGCTGGCACTTAACCAACACCGAGCACAAAAACTGTATACAGATGATTTTTTGGCCCATGCTAAATCCTATGAAAAGACTGTCACCAAGTCTGATACTTTTCATTTATCAGCGGTGAACTGGTCAAATATTATGATGTTTGCATCGATTGGGGTGATATTTGCCATATCAAATTATCTCGGCATCTCGATGGGCATCGCCACCACTTTTTCTTTAACGATTCTATTTATGCAGTCGCCGCTGCTTCACGCCGTCGGTGCATATCCAACACTACAGACGGCTCAAGTTGCCCTAGACAAAATACAATCGCTAGAACTGGCTGAGTACCAACCTTTATTTAGAACGGACAACACCAGCCAACACTGGCAAACCATCTCGCTAACTGATGTTAACTATCGCTACAATGTTTCCAATAACAGTGTTTCGAATGCCAGTGATAATGCCAGTGATAATGCCAGTGATAATGCCAGTAATAGCAGTGTCAGTAATAGCAATGATACTGGTGCTCAGGCATTAATAGCTAAAGACAGCGATCACTCTGGTAATATTTTAAAAGACGTCAATCTAACGCTACGACGAGGCGATGTGGTGTTTCTGATCGGGGCGAATGGTAGCGGCAAATCGACACTTGCCAAGATTATTACAGGCATTTTCACCCCTACCACAGGTGCGGTAACCATCGACAAACAGCCCGTTAATTCACAGAATAATGCCGATTATAGACAGCTGTATTCTGCCATTTTTAGCGATCAGCATATTTTTAAGCAATTGATTGGCAGACAAGGACGGCAGCCAGACAAAGCACTGGTCAATGCGTGGCTGCATAAATTGGACTTGCAAGATAAAATAAGTGTGGCTGACAACCAGCTGTCTACCGATAAGCTCTCGCAGGGACAACGCAAACGCTTGGCCATGCTTATTGCTGTCGCTGAACAAAAAGACATCTTGCTACTTGATGAATGGGCCGCTGACCAAGACCCTGCGTTTCGCCGCGTGTTCTATCAAACCCTAATCCCTGAGTTAAAAGCACTCGGTAAAACGCTGTTTATTATCAGTCACGATGATGGTTACTTTGAGCATGCAGATCGACTGTTACTCATGAAAGAAGGCCGCCTCATTGAATTAAATGCTGAAGAGCGACAGCGGGCGAGTAAAGATGCCATTGCTATGTTGGCGTAAGAACGAATTTCACATCATTTGAGAGAAGATTTATTTTCAAACATTAATGATAATTATTATCATTAATGTTATTATTTATTTTCTTTTGTTTTCGACATCTAATCACAACTCACAAGGAAATATAATGCGCTTTGTCTCAACGTCCAAATCCATTCGCCAAAAACGTTTAACTTTAGCCGTCCAACTGGGCTTGGCAATGAGTCTAAGTCATTCAGTCTATGCTGAGAACAGCCCAACTAGTATCGGAAACAATACGGTCGACAATATTGAAAATAACGTGATTGAGACAAGCGTAGAAAATTCTCTTGATACTAATAAAGTGGGTAATGATACGACGGCAGCACCATCAGCTACCTTGGATACAATTACCGTTTATTCAGATGGCTATCGCAGCACCGGTACCAAGACCGCCTTAGACCCTGAAGATGCGCCCATGAGCTATACCCGCATCGATCAGGAGCTGTTACAAAAGCGCCAAGCGGATAGCGTCAACGCTGCTTTGCGTTATGAGCCAGGCGTGAGCTCTGAGAGCCGCGGTACAGTCTCTATCTTTGATGAGTACAACATTCGCGGATTTAAAACCTACTCAAACTTTTATGATGGACTCAGACTGCCCTACGATGGCGCTTGGAACCTCATGCCACAAGTAGATATCTATGCGACTGAAGCGGTCGAGGTGGTGAAAGGTTCGGCATCTTCATTATATGGTTATGCAGCACCTGGCGGTATGGTGAACCAAATCGCCAAGACCCCTAAAAGCACGCAAGAAAATGAAGTACAGCTGCGACTTGGTAATCAAAACCTAAAAGAAGTGGCCGTCGATAGCACAGGTCCTATTACAGACACCTTGAACTATCGCTTAGTCGCGCTAAAACGCCAAAAAGACGGTCAAATGCAAACCACTGAAGAAGAGCGATTGTTGATTAATCCATCGCTTGAATGGCAAGCAACTGATGATGTCTCAATACTTGCCAATCTGTTTTATCAAGACGATCCAGAAATGGTGCCCTCTACCCCATTACCTGCTGTCGGCACTGTCTACAAGGCAAGCTACGGCAAATTGGGTAGTGATGCTTATGCAGGAGATCAATGGAATCATTTTAGTAAAGAAGTACTGATGCCAGGCATTACGATAAACTGGGATATCAATGATAAGTTAACGTTTAAACATATCACGCGCTATACCGATGCCGAAGCTCAGCAGCGCAATATGTATAATGATGAAGGATTTGTAGAGGGTAGCGATAAGATCTTAAACCGCGTGGCGTATACCACTGATGAGCGCATGAAAAACTGGACCACAGACAACCAACTGGCCTATAAGTTTGATACGGCCAATACCTCACATAATCTATTGTTTGGTGTTGAGTATCAAGAGACAGACAGCACGGCAACTTATTATGACGCTTTCGCAGATGGTACACCAAACCTTGACTTATCGAATCCAGATTTTTCACAAATCAGCACCGATATTCTACCCTTAGATACCTTTAGTCGATACGATGATATCGAACAAAGCCAGCTTGGACTCTATGTGCAAGATGAAATGACGTGGCAAGACTGGACAGTGGTGGCAGGCTTACGACATGATAAATTCAAAAGTACCCTTGATCGAACCGATACATCGAAAGGTAAAACCCCTAGTGAAAAAATGATCAACAATGACGCGTCAGAAACCAGTGGACGTCTTGCTGCTATTTATAACTTTGATAATGGTCTATCACCGTTTTTGAGCTACTCACAGTCGTTTCAGCCTGTGGTTGGTAGCAACTTTATTACCAATGAACCATTTGAACCAACCACGGCCGATCAATTAGAAGCTGGTATCAAATATCTGTCTCCGGACCGTGCGACTAAAGGAACGTTTGCGGTATTTGATATTGCGCAAAAAAATGTCTTGGTGTCAGATTACGTCAACTATACAAATCAAACACAAACTGGTGAAATTGAGTCGAAAGGCTTTGAAGTTTCAGCCAGTCGTATGCTCAATGATTGGGTAGATCTCGCAGCAAGCTACAGCTATACCGATGCTGAGATCACGGAAGAAGAAGTTAATCCTGAGACTGTAGGTAATATGCCGGCGCAAATTGCTAAGCATAAAGCGACGCTGTGGGCAGACTATTACGCTACAGACAAGCTAACTTTGAATGCAGGTGTTCGCTATGAAGGTGGGATGCAGTTAGACAAACAAAATTCAGATGAGCTACCAAGTGTGACGTTAGTCGATGTCGGCGGTAGTTATCGGATCAATCCCATGCTGACTGTGGGTGCGAGTATCAACAACCTTTTTGACAAAACCTATGTCGGTGCTTGTTATGATATTAACAATTGCTGGATGGGGCCTGAGCGTGAAATGTCGGTCAGCCTAAAAGCCAGTTTTTAAACCTGATTTTTTGAACTTAGCAACACGCCCTAATAAAATCATCCACTTTCTACAATCATTTTTACCCATACATTTTTAAGACAGTCGATCATCAAAGTAATATGCTAGCCTTACAAGCTATCAGATGATAACAAACCATGCTTTGCGCACTATCGTTACATGCTAAAAAAGAAGGACATAGCAAATGGCAAAACCTACCCCTAGATTACTCGATGTGATCGGTAGCAAATACCTCACCCCAAATATGTGCCGCATTACTCTTGGCGGTGCAGGTTTAATAGACTTCCCGACAGATCAAGAAAGCGCTTATATCAAACTGATATTTCCTCAAGGCGACGACATCAAGCCATTGATGCGTACCTATACCATCATCGCTCAGCGTGATGATGAGATAGACGTTGATTTTGCATTACATGAGGCTGAAGGCCCTGCGTCGATATGGGCACGCAACACTAAAGCTGGCGATCAAATATTGGTGGGCGGCCCTGGCCCAAAAAAACTCATCAACAATGACGCCGATTGGTTTTTATTGGTCGGTGATATGACAGCATTGCCAGCGATCACGGTCAATTTGGCACAATTGCCTGCCGATTCTCGCGGCTATGCCGTGCTTGAAGTGACGACTACAGCAGACCAGCAAACACTCAAAAAACCAGATAACGTCGAGATTCAATGGGTGGTCAACCCTCATCCAAATGCAGACAGCAGCCCGTTACTTGACTGCGTCAAATCACTGACTTGGCTTGAGGGACAGCCCGCGGTTTGGGCGGCTTGCGAGTTTCATAGTATGCGAGTATTGCGCCAATACTTCAAAGTTGAGCGCGACGTACCAAAGACGCATCTATATGTGTCTAGTTATTGGAAAGTCGATAGCACAGAGGATCAGCATAAAGTGGTGAAAAGTCGGGATGCCCTAACGGCAGATCTATAAAAGCTTATTTAATGAATATTTAAATGCAAAAGACGCAGCTTATATAAGCCGCGTCTTTTTATAAATCATCACCTATTATGCTTCGACGACTTTTGCTTCTTTATCCACTCGGCTAATCGTCAGCCCCGTAAAGCCAAACACCAATGTTAATAGCAATGACAAATAACAGAAGAACGCATAGGGCAAGTAATCCAGTACTGGCACCCCTAACGCCTGACTGATAAACACCCCGCACACACTCCATGGCACTAATGGATTAATCACCGTCCCTGCATCCTCAATCGTCCGAGACAAATTCTTCGGATGCAGGTGCAAACGCTCAAACGTTGACCGAAATGCCGTACCGGATAATAAAATACTCAAATACTGCTCCCCGATCAGCACATTAATGCTCAGTGCCGACATGGCCGCCGCAAAGATCGCCCGTCCTGATGTCGTCAGTGTATCTTTAATACCAGACAGTAGTGCAGGTAGAATCCCTAGTGCTGTTAACAACCCGCCCAAACTCAATGCCAGTATCACAATCGCTTGGGTAAAGAACATACTCTGTACACCGCCGCGCGACAGCATACCACCCACCTCACCCAGCTCTAATGACTCAGCAGGGACATAGCCGGCAAACAGATAACCACCTAATTGACCAAAGCTGGGTGAGCTGTGCATATAAGTAATGATCAGCGCCGCGGCAATCGTACAGATAATCGTATAAATCGCATTGACCCGAAACAATGCCAATCCAACCAATATCACAAAGGGCTGTACCGAATACCCATGCACCAAGCCACTGTCAATCAGCTGTCCTTGTAGTATGGTCACTTGACTCAGATCAGCACTGACGGTCTGACCTGAGAATATCCAGAACAAAATTACTGTCAGTATCCACGCAGGTACTGTCGTATACATCATATTGCGAATGTGCTCAAACAGATCAATACCGACCACAGAGGACGCAATGGTACAGGTATCCGACAAGGGCGACATCTTATCACCAAAGAACGCACCTGATACCACCGCCCCAGCCGCTATCGCCACATTGGCATCAAAGGCATTACTCATGCCGATAAAGGCTACACCCAAGGTAGCTGCAGTGGTCAAGCTACTGCCCAGGGCGATACCGATAATAGAGGTGAGGATAAAGGCGGAGATATAGTAATACTCAGGAGAGATGAGCTGAAAACCAAAGTACATCAAGGTGGGTATGGCCCCTGACATCATGAGGGCGGCGACCATGAGGCCAATAAAGAAGAATAGATAGATGGCGCCGATACCGCGCATGACGCCTGAGGCCATTTGTGCTTGCATGTCGTTAAAGCTCAGACCTTTGGTCATACCGATAGCCAGCAATACACAAATGGCAAGGATAAGAGACAGGTGCGGCACCCAACCAAAGCCAATCATGGTAATACCCATGATGGCGATGACGATGGCTGAGATAATAAAGGCAAGCTTGGCGCTGATCTGGGTGAGCGGTTTTGGTGGCATGACACATCCTTAAAATGCCAGCTCAAGCTGGCATTAGATTGGGTTTGAGTTTGGAAGAGTTAGAGAACTGGTTTGCTAGTGAATAACCGAATGACTGATGCGTTACTTATCAAGTAACGCATCGGTTTTAGCCGCCATGACGAAGTCATTACGATGCAACCCTTTGATACTATGTGACCACCATGTGACGGTCGCTTTGCCCCACTCTACCAATATGCCGGGATGATGCCCTTCTGCTTCAGCAATGTCTGCCAATTGATTGGCAAAATCCATCGCTGCGACGAAGTTTTTAAATTTGTACTGACGCTGCAACTGCTGAATACCCTCCACCTCAATCAATGACCAATCAGGAATTTGTGTCAATAGCTCGCGTGCCTCGGCCTCGTCGACTTTTGGTGCGCCAATACGGCAAGCTTCGCAACTGCTTTGTGATAATACTGTCATGATAATGTCCTTTTATCGAGTTTATTGTTTTGTGATGCTGATTTGTGATACTGAGGTTTGTTGACGCCACTCCACTGCTATGTCCTTATGTAGTAGAGCGGATGTTTATAAAATTTTAATGGGATTTTTCTGGATAGGTCGGCTCAAATAACCCAAGTGACATCGCCTGCTTGACCGTCCCCATGATGTCGCTATCAACGATATCAAATAGCGTATCTAATTCGTCAATCACATAGTAAATCGGCTGTATTTGATCGATACGATAAGGCGTACGCAACACATCAAGCAAATCAAATGCGCGGTGTTCAGGCTGCTGTGTAGGCTTGGGTTGTATTTGGGTTTCTGGCTGGGCATACGATGTCTGATCAAGAGCATAGATGGTTTCAGAAGGCGAGCTTAATATACCGCCGCCGTAGATTCTACGGTCTTTAGGCTGACTACCGACCAAGCCAAACTCAATGGTAAACCAATAGAGCCGTGCCAAAAACCATCTTTCCTCTTTCGTTGCACTCAGACCCAGCTTGCCATACGTCTCATTAAATGCGGCAAAGGCTGGATGAGTCAATAGCGGGCAGTGTCCAACGATTTCGTGAAAAATATCAGGCTCTTCGATATAGTCCATATCCTCAAATCGGCGAATAAACGTTGCCACAGGAAAGGATTTATTGGCCAGTAGTTTGAAGAATTTGCCAAAGCTGATTAATGCAGGCACCGCTGCGGTTTGCCAACCGGTGGTCGCTTGCAATACCTCGTCAATATCATGCAACTGCGGGATATGCGTCGTTGGCAAGTTTAGCTTCGTCAAACCTTCTAGATAGGCAGGACAAGCGCGGTTAGGGATTTGCTCAGCTTGACGCGTAAGCAACGCCTGCCACATTGCATTTTCATCATCACTATAATGAATATGACCATGGCTATCTGACTGATGTGAGATATAGGGCTGCTTTTTATCGGTCGCATTATGATGAGCAGATGCATCACCGCCTTGCTGCTTGGCTACAGAACTATTGGCACCGATGGCTGTATTAGGAGAATCTATCTGTGAGAGGCGTTCCATGCCTGTGTTCCTTTTATCGCAGTGAATATTTGCACTCATACTGATTAGTCAGTGGCTAATATCAGTCACTCATGCAGGACAAGCCAAAATCCTTTTGCCTTGTCCGTTTGTTTTTTAAATTTTTTTTAAATGTAGTGTGATCTACGGCGTTTCTGTTTCTGATTGATTGGTCTCTTGCTGACCGACCGTGCCACGACGCACTTGGTCGCGCTCTATGGATTCAAACAAGGCTTTAAAGTTACCTTCACCAAAACCGTCTGCATAATCCCCTTTACGCTGGATAAATTCAAAAAACACTGGGCTACCCAAGATGGTTTCAGAGAAAATCTGTAGTAGCAGACGCGGTGCGCCGCCCTCTGTCGTACCATCTAACAAGATACCGCGCGTTTGCAAGTCAGCAACGTTTTCACCATGGTTTGGTAAGCGCTCGCTCAGCATCTCGTAGTAGGCTGCATTTGGTGCAGTCATAAGCGGAATACCGGCGGCTTTTAGCATATCGATACTGGCAAACAGATCATCACTGGCGAGCGCAATGTGCTGAATCCCCTCGCCATTGAAGTGCATTAAGTACTCTTCGATCTGACCACCGCCCTGCTTGGCTTCTTCGTTGAGCGGAATACGGATTTTGCCATCAGGGGCAGTCATGGCCTTACTGGTCAGCCCCGTGTACTCGCCTTTGATATCAAAATAGCGAATCTCGCGGAAATTAAAGATACGCTCATAGAATTTTGCCCAGTACGCCATGCGGCCGCGATAGACGTTGTGCGTGAGGTGATCGATGACTTTGAAACCATATCCGACAGGGTTTCTATCGATGTCTGCAAAAAACTCAAAGTCAACATCATAGATAGATTCACCGTCTTTATAACGGTCAATCAAATAGATCAGTGAGCCGCCGATCCCTTTAATTGCTGGCAGTCTCAGCTCCATCACGCCTGTTGGCACCTCTACTGGCTGCGCACCCATCTCCACCGCACGCTCGTAGGCTTTTTTGGCATCTTTTACCCGAAAACCCATACTGCAAGCACCAGCGCCATGCTCTTCGACGAAGTAACTGGCTGGGCTCTTTGGCTCACGGTTTAAGATTAGGTTGATGTCACCTTGGCGATATAGCGCCACATCTTTTGATCTATGATTGGCGATATGTGCAAACCCAAGCTGTTTAAACAATGCATCGACCGCATCAGGCTGCGGAGAAGCAAACTCGACGAAGTCAAACCCGTTTAGTCCCATTGGGTTGTCAAATAAATCTGCCATTGCAATCATCCTTAATGTCAATTGGTGGTAAAAAGTCGATTAGTAATAAAATGCGATAAAACGATTGATAATCAATCTTTATTGTTGACGTTGTATTTATATTAGATTAGCTTTATTTATAAGACTAATTGTTTTTTATGATTTATTTATCAGGTTTACTTATGAATATCAGCATTCGTCAACTGACCGCTTTTATCAAAGTCGCTGACAACGGCAGCTTCACTCGTGCCAGCGAACAGATGTATCTGACCCAATCTGCTGTTAGCGGACTGATCAAAGAGCTGGAGACTGGCCTTGGCATCGTGTTGTTTGACCGTACTACCCGCCAGTTGTCGCTATCCGCTGTCGGACGCCATCTGCTGCCACAAGCGCGGCGTATCTTGAATGAGATGCAGCTGTTCGAAAATGAAGCAAGTAGCTTGACCAGCTTGGCGCAAGGTCAAGTGCGATTAGCGGTGTCGCAGTTTGCAGCATCCTCCCTGCCCGCCGTCATCGCGCAATTTGCTAAGGAATATCCAAATATCGGGGTGTCGCTATTGGATTGCTCAGCAGAAAATTTGCTCAAGCATGTTCAAGACATCGAGGTCGATTTGGGGGTTGGTACTGAACTTGGTTTTATAGAAACTGAAGATGATATCGGTGCTGATCTGTTATACAAGCTGCCGTTTTGCGTGGTTATGCCAAACGATTATGCACTGGCGCAAAAAGACGAAATCACTTGGCAGGAGTTGCTTGATATTCCACTTATCACTCTACAAGGCCCGTTTCTTGAGCAGGTGACAGTCGAGCTGGATGACGCTATCGCCGCTCAGATTCAGCAAGCGCGCTACAAAGTCAACTTTATGTCCACCGCGCTTGAGATGACCCGCCAAGGGTTCGGCATTACCTTATGCCTTCCCTATATGCCTGAGGTCATTGATTGGGTCAGCGCCAATGGCTTGCAAATGCGCCCATTGACGCAGCCTATAAAAATGCGCCAGTTCTTTATCTATCAGCGTGCCTCACGGGCGCTGTCTCCTGCAACCATCGCCTTTAAGCAGTTTTTGCAGACTTACTTTGCCACCCATTATCACGACTTACATCAGCCTGAAACACTGTCGATTAAGTGATGCATCACGCCACAAACTCATCTGCCAGATAAAGAGATAAGCTATTTGGTGATTTATTTTATTAATTGCGCAAGATAACGCACTCGCGTGTTGAGTTCATCAGCAATTTGCTCTATGATTTTCGGCTGCTTGGTTTATATTCTTATAAGGAAATGGCATGTTTGAACGTATCGATTATTACGCTGGCGATCCAATCTTAGGGCTGATGGAAAAATACTCAGCGGACAATAATCCCAATAAAGTTAATTTAGGCATTGGTATTTATTATGATGAAGATGGCGTACTGCCCGTACTCGACTGTGTAAAAACAGCTGAAGCGCGTATCGCTGATCCTATCGCGCCGCGCCCCTATCTACCAATGGCAGGTTTGCCAGGACACCGCAAAGGCTGTCAGGAATTGCTGTTCGGTAAAGGCGCACAAATCTTAAAAGACGGTTTGGTTGCGACCATCGCCACTATCGGTGGTTCTGGCGCGCTAAAAGTCGGTGCTGAGTTTATCCATGAATGGTTCCCGCAGTCTAAGTGCTATGTGAGCGATCCAACATGGGGCAATCATATCGCTATCTTTGAAGGTTCTGACGTAGAAGTCGGCAAATACCCGTACTACGACAAAGCCAACAGCAGCATCAAATTTGATGAGATGATTGCGTTTTTTGAAACACTGAACAAACACGATGTGATCTTGCTACATCCTTGTTGCCACAATCCAACGGGGCTGGATTTGACTCAAGCGCAATGGGACACGGTACTCAACGTCATCAAAGCACGTGAATTGATTCCATTCATGGATATCGCTTACCAAGGGTTTGGCGAAGACATGGACAGCGATGCTTACGCTATTCGTAAAGCCGTTGAGATGGGCTTGCCACTGTTTGTCAGCAACTCATTCTCTAAAAACCTATCGCTATATGGCGAGCGCGTTGGCGGTCTATCAGTCGTCTGTCTCACCGTAGACGAAGCCGAGCGCGTATTTGGTCAGCTAAATGCGATGGTACGCCGCATCTACTCAAGCCCGCCATCACATGGTGGTCATGTGGTTGATATCGTCATGAACGATGAAGCGCTACATGAGCAGTGGGTTGGCGAAGTCTATGCCATGCGTGACCGTATCAAAGCCATGCGCCTAAAGCTAAAATCGGTACTAGAAGCAAAAATCCCTAACCGTAATTTTGACTACATCACGCGTCAAAACGGTATGTTTAGCTTTACTGGATTGACGCCTGAACAGGTCGAGCGCCTACAAAGCGAGTATGGTATTTATATGGTATCTAACTCACGTATGTGTGTAGCTGGCCTAAATACCAGTAACATCGACTATGTGGCCAACGCGATGGCAGATGTTTTAAAAGACTAAATTCATCAGAAGTAAAGACTAAGAAATGAAAAAAGGCTGAGCGATTGCTCGGCCTTTTTTTGTGCTTAGGGTTTGTTTCATCAATCAGCAAGCAAAAGACATGGCACAAAAAACTTGCAATCAACATATCAATAAATTACATTATACGTAAGTCATTAACTATAACGTAATTAAATTATATTTTTAGCAAGGAGCAAACCATGTCAACGACTGACAGTACTCTCACCTCTTTTATCGACATCAAAGCGGACTCTGACTTTTCCATCCACAATCTGCCTTATGGCATCTTTAGCGACACTAAAGATAGTGCTCGCCGTGCAGGGGTTGCCATTGGCGATCAAGTACTAGACTTGTCTGTGCTAGAGTCAGAAGGGTTACTGAGCCTAAATGGTGGGCCTTACTTTGATCAGTCGACGCTAAACGCTTTTATTGATTCTGGTCGAGACAATTGGACAAAAGCACGCACGACCATTCAGTCGCTACTATCTAGTGACAACAGCGACTTACGTGACAATGCCGATCTGCAAAAAAAGGCGCTGTTCAAGCAAGCAGACGTTACCATGCATCTACCTGTTCAAGTACCTGGCTTTACCGATTTTTATTCATCGAAAGAACACGCGACCAACGTCGGTACGATGTTCCGCGATCCAAACAATGCCCTGCTACCCAACTGGACGGAAATGCCAGTTGGTTATAACGGACGCGCCAGCACCGTCATCATTAGCGGGTCTGATATCATCCGCCCTTCAGGTCAGCTAAAGCCTAACCCTGATGAGCGTCCTGTTTTCACCGCCTGTAAGCGTTTGGATTTTGAGCTCGAGACCGCTTTTGTCGTTGGTAAAGGCAACCATATCGGTCAACCAATCGCCGTAGACGATGCCGCTGATCATATCTTTGGTATGGTACTGCTCAACGACTGGTCGGCTCGAGATATCCAAAAGTGGGAATATGTCCCTTTAGGCCCATTTAATGCCAAGACGTTCGCCTCGCAAGTTTCTCCGTGGATAGTGACGATGGATGCATTGGCACCATTTAGCACCGCTTGCCCAACCCAAGAGCCTGAACCACTGGCTTATCTCAATGAAAAAGACAAAGAGAGCAGCTTTGATATCAATCTGTCGGTCGAGCTACTGCCTGAAAATGCAAAAACGGCTACGGTTATTTGCGAGACCAATTTTAAATACATGTATTGGTCAATGGCGCAGCAATTGACGCATCACACCATCACTGGCTGCAAAGTTGAAGTCGGTGACATGATGGGCTCGGGCACAATCTCAGGGCCAACGCCTGATTCTTATGGCTCGATGCTAGAGATCGCTTGGAATGCCACCAAACCCGTAGCACTTGAGGGCGGTGAGTCGCGCACCTTCATCGAAGATGGCGATACCGTCATTATGAAAGGCTATAGCGAAAAGAACGGTGTGCGCATTGGCTTTGGGGAAGTACGCGGCAAAATACTGCCCGCACTTAGCTTTGATTTTAACAAATAATAATGGCATAGAAAAAAGGCGTAGTGACAGTGGATTTGAGCCGTTAGGAGCATATTTCTCATACATTCACGCTACGCCTTATCAAAAGGAGTTGGATATGAGCTTTCAAATTGAAAAAATCCATCATGTGGCTTATCGCTGCAAGGATGCCAAAGAAACGGTCGAATGGTACAAGAAAAACCTCAATATGGATTTTATCTTGGCATTTGCAGAAGACCATGTACCTTCGACCAAAGCCTTTGACCCCTATATGCACGTCTTTTTGGACGCTGGTAATGGCAACGTATTGGCGTTTTTTGAAGTGCCCAACCAGCCTGAAATGGGCTTTGACCCCAATACTCCAAACTGGGTGCAACACTTGGCGCTCAAAGTCAAAGATCGTGATGAGCTGATGGCCGCCAAAGAACAACTAGAACGTGCAGGTATTGATGTCATTGGCGTGACCAATCACGGTATCTTTCACTCGATATATTTCTTTGATCCTAATGGGCATCGTCTCGAGTTGACCTATGACGACCCGACCTCAGAGGACAAAGTCTCGATGATTACAGACGCCATCAAGCACGACATGCTAGATGAATGGTCTCGTACCAAACGCGCCCCAGCCCACACACAGTTTTTACACAGTGATGAGTTCGCTGAAGCCCGTGACATTGCGCCTGTCGGAGAGTAACTGCGTCGTCTTTCTACTTGCTACCTTTTTTACATTATCTATCAATCATTACTTTGAAATTAGATAAGTAGTGATCAGTTCAAAATATAGTCAATCAATATTAAAAGTGGTACAAGGCAGACGAGTGCAAGTACTACAGTAGTAGGCTAAACGAGGCTAACGCTGTAACACTTTAATAGTGGTTCGACTATAATGAAGAGATGGCATAGCTTGCGAACCATATCTCACCATCATAAAAGGACTCAATGAGGAAAGTAACATTCCCTTTAGGCATACTCTTCGCCGCCTCAGTTGCGATGACTGGCTGTTCTAACAATGATCAAAATGAACAAGCCAAAAGCGCGGATACCAATACAGACGATGTGACGACACTGAGATTTTCACACTTTATGACCGCCAATGACAACATCAATACCGAAGCATTGGAGCCATGGGCCAAAAAATCGAAGAAGACTCAAAGGGCCGTTTAAAGATTGAAATTTATCCGTCTGCCACTCTCAGTAAGCCGGGTGCCACCTATGATGCATATGCTGTATTAATTTTATTAAGGTTCTACTATAGCCAATCAGCTTGTAGTTAACATTTTGGCTATGCTATTTGGTAGCGCTGTGCGATTGCTAGTATTTGCTCAACCACGTTCTGTTGCTCACTCATTGGTAGTTGCTCTGTGGTGCCGATGATAGTAATGGCATATTCTAGCGGCAGAGCCTCGCTAGCGGTTTTGTCACTACTCGCGGATAGATTAGCAGTACTATTGGCAAAATGCGGCAATATCACAGGTATCGTAATGGCATTAATACCCATGAGCATATCGCCTGTCACTGTCGCATAGCCTTGAGTACGTATCTTGGCTTGCAGCTGAGCAAAATTCTGCCACCTCTCTGTCATATCTGCTGCGGCATTACTCGACTGCCATTCAGCGGTGACCAATGGCTGAATGACCGCGTCAGATTGATAGCTGGCAAACAATTGTCCTGTAGCTGATGTCGTCAAAGGCATACGTGAGCCGATGCGAGTGATGATGCTAATCGGACTGTCTGGTTCAACGGACTGAATAATAATTGGGCCTTCGCTAAACCACTTAGCAATTTGCACACCGCAATTTAGGGTATCTTTAATCTCATTGGCCACCTGCGTGAGACGCGCCAAGAGATTGTTTTGACTGAGCTCAGTATGTCCTAATGCTGCCAATGCATTTACTCTATCGCCAAGCCCATAGCGACCATCATCAAGCTTGCGAACATAGTTTTTGCGAATGAGGCTGACCAAGTAACGATGGGATTTTGCGGGATGCATCTGCATGGCCTCAGCGATATCCTTTAGCATCATAGGCTCATGGCGATCGATAAGCACATCTAGTATCGACAATCCAATCTCAAGTGACTGGATGCCACTCTGGTTTTTACTCGTGACGGATTTATCTAAAAAATTTTTATCTGCTGGCATGATAGCTCGTCTCTAGTGTATCTGTCTAGGTTAAAGGATATATGTCTTATAAAGTAAGGAGACTTGTTTTATAAAATTCAGCGGGGCAAACATACTTATCACTCACTCACAATTTCTCATAATAAGGATATAAACAATGATGACACTTTACGGCTATTTTCGCAGTGGTACTTCTCACCGTACCCGTATTGCCTTGAATTTAAAAGGCTTAGATTATGATGATATCGCGATCAATCTGGCACAAGATGAGCAGTTAGAGGACGCATTTAAAGCGATTAATCCGCAAGGACTGGTGCCAGTCTTAAGAGCGGACGATTTATTATTATACCAAAGTCCCGCTATCTTGGAGTGGTTAGAAGAGGCCTACCCTGAGCACGCTTTATTGCCCCAAGATGCCGCTGGTCGCATGCACGTGCGTGCGCTAAGTGCGATGATTGGCTGCGATATCCATCCGATTAATAACCGCCGTATTTTACAGTACTTACGTAATGAGTTGTCAGTAGATAAAGAGGCAGTCATTGCATGGTGCAATCGTTGGATTACTGAAGGGTTTGCAGCGTTAGAGACACGGTTGGCAGCAGATAAAAACCGTGGACAGTTCTGCTATGGTGACAGGCCCACTTTTGCAGATTGTTATCTGATCCCGCAGGTTTCTTCTGCGCGGCGCTTTAAGGTAGACCTGACTCCTTATCCCAATATCGTCGCTATTGATACGCATTGCCGCACACTAAAAGCTTTTGTAGATGCCGATCCTATGGTGCAGCCTGATGCGCCAAAACATGCATAAATATCAATATATTAAAACAGGACTTGATAAGGGTATTATTATGTTAACTATTGATTGTAAATGATATCGACTCTTAACCGCCCTATCACTCAAAGTTTCTTTACAAGGATTCGTATGAAACATACTACAAAAGCATTAATAGCAGCCATGGCATTTTTCGCTTGCTGAAGCACCGATGCCAAAGGCAGAAGGCGCAACACCAGATGACGATGACTGCACACCAATTGCGGTAGATAATGCACCTTTAGATAATGCCTTTGCTCCAATAGCGATGGAGGCGGCGCCGCCTGATTCGGTATTAATCTTATAGCGAGGTGTTCTGACCACTTTGACCGCTACCAATGGCAATGTCTTGCCCGCCAGTAGCACTAGCATTGCCACCCATCGCCATAGCATTGGGTCCGGTTGCGCCATCGTTGTTGACATTGCCAATAGCGGTTGAATTAACACTATAGTACTTGGTTTTGTTAGCGGCGACGCTCTTAGCTAAGTTATCTAACTGTGAGCCATTCACTGCATCTTTACTCGTAGAGTTGATTGCCCCATTAGCGACATTGATTATTTTGTTATTGCCTTCATTAGCCCAAGTGCTATGGCACTTAAGCGTAATGTCTTGATAGCAGATACATTGGATGTGGTATTGATAGTAGCGTTAGCGCTAACACTAGATTTGGAAGATTTGCCACGCCCTTTTGCGTATTCACCGACTGCGGTAAAGCAATTCAATGCTTCATTCCAGATGACTTTATAGATGCGGTTCATGATGTATACTCCCTTACAGATTTGTCAGATTTAAAAAATCAGAAATAAAATCTATGGTGCAAGAGAATCGATATGACCAAATAAAACGAGTTATGAATTAGGGATCATGCAGCCTTTTGAAGTGTTACTGGTTTCAGTTTTTGAGAAATAAGACATTTTCTTTTGGATAGAATATGAAACATCAATCCATGAAAAGCATCTACTGATACGTTGAGCTTTTTCCTCTTCCTCATGATAAATTTTACTATTTAATCGGTAATACTATCTGCACCACCAATCCTAGTACACCATCTCGTCGATTATGGGCGTTGATATACCCCTTATGCGCCATCACGACAGCATGAACAATAGCCAGCCCCAACCCATAACCGCCAGTATCACGATGACGAGCCGTGTCGAGACGGACAAAGGGTTGAAAGATACGTTCTAAGTCATTGTCAGCGACGCCGCCGCCCTCGTCCGTGATACTGATTTGAATCGCAGGCATCTTATTATCTATCTGCACCGCTTTCATCTCAGCGATGACTGTTGAGCCCGCTGCCGTATGCATAAAAGCGTTGCGAACGACATTTTCAAGTGCACTATGCAGCTGCTCTTGATTGCCTTGTACTGTCCAAGCGCTTTTTAAGTCATTGGCAAATGAATATTCAGGTGGTTGCCACTGCCATCTCACCTCTTTATGCTGAAACTCAAAACACACATCCTGCCCGATGTCACTGATAATCTCGGACAAATCGACTGCTTCGCTCTCCAAATTATCAATCGTGTATTGCTGCATTTGTAGGGATTGAATATGGATAATTTGCTCAATTAACTCATTCATCCGCGCAGACTCTTTGTCAATACGGTCTAAATAACGATGGGCGTTGGGTGCAAAATCACGAGTCAGCTCAGTTGCAACATCGAGACGCGCGAGCGGTGAGCGCAGCTCATGCGAGATATCACTGAGCATCTGCTTACGCGCCAGCTCACTATCAGCCAGTCTCGTTGACAAATGAGCCACATCTTTGGCCAGTAATCCCAGCTCATCATCACCCATTTTTGATAGCGCTGGATTGGCTTGATAGTCCCCATCAATCATACGGTGCACGGTACTCTGCACACGTCCAATACGCTGAGTCAACGTACGGCTCAGCCAGACACAAACCAATACACTAAAAGCAATAATCAATAATAAACGTATGGGAAAATTGCCATGCTGTAGCTCTACCACATCTGCAAAACGTAAATGCGGGCGCAACTGTATGATGACTGATTGTCCATCAGGCAGTTCAACCGAGATGTCTGCCAGCTCAGGACGCGCATCAATATCCGCTATCGCAGCACTGCTCGACATTATTGGTTTTAGGATCTCGTGCAAAACAGAAGGCTGTTTTATGAGCATCTCATCATTCAGATTGCTTGGTTTATTATCGTAAGCTCTAGGCGGTGGCGGCAGTGGTTGCTGCATGGCACGTTCCATCGACTGCTGGCCGCTTTGCCCACGTCCTTGCGTGCGCTCGTCTCTATCTCGATAACGCGGAAATATAATAGCGCCTTGCTCATCGTAGACTCTGATTTGACTCATGAGGCGTCGATCTTGACGATACATCTGCCTGACAGCTATCAAATCACCCACTCGCAGCGCATCGACCATCTCTTGACGCTGAATTAATAGACTCTCAATTTGTACGTCCATACGAGCCGTTAGCTCTTTTTCAGCCAGCCAGCGCTCCACCATAATGGATAACAGTGAGGTAATTAGTATCGTCAGTAATAGACTCAGGAATAAACGCCAAAACAGCGTGATTCGCACTTTGAATTTCGGTGATTTGACGGGATTACTGGAAGTTTTTATCATTAGAGCACCAGTTGATAGCCTTTACCGCGCACTGCTTTTATTGGTTCGTCATGAAAAGGCTGAAGTTTTTTGCGCAGGCGAGACACATGCACATCAAGGCTACGATCAAAAGGCTGCAACTCACGCTGCAAGACATTCTCTGACAGCCATGCTTTGCTAACCACATCTCCTTTTTGCTTGAGCAGCGCCACGAGTAAGTCAAACTCTGTTCCCGTCACTTGTAGCGCCACACCATCTATTTCACAAACACGCTGATTTTGATCAAGATGCAAGCGACTCTCTGGTAGCGGCGTATGCTCAGACGTGGTCGTGTTGGTACGCTTAATCACAGCATTGATACGCGCTAGTAGCTCGCGGGGGTTACAGGGCTTGGTGATATAATCGTCAGCGCCCAGCTCCAAACCAATAATACGATCAATCTCCTCACCCTTTGCCGTCAGCATAATCACGGGCATATCACTGATATTTGGCAGTTGCCGCAGCACACTTAGCCCATCTATTTTTGGCATCATGATATCGAGGACGAGCAAATCATAAGCGGAATCATCATGCGCCACCGCTTTTAATCGTTGTATAACTGCCGCCCCATCATGGACACAGTCGCAATGAATACCATGGTTGTGCAAATACTCTTGTAGTAACTGAGTCAATTCTTCATCATCATCGCCTATCAATATATTTGGCACACTCACCTCCTTTCCATGATTTTAATTGGCTTTTATTCATTTACTTGCCCATATTATCAGGCAAGCGCGTGTCAATTCGCTATAAACGTTACCTTTCTTAATACTTCATAAATGTTCGTAACCTTTAACTGCCGTAAGATAGCTTCTATCAACCGCAAGACCTGCACTTTTAAGACGACCAATCACAACGATTAATAGCGCTTAGAATGCGATGCTTGCAAGATAAGACTTTAGTGTTTACTTAACCAAACTCACTGTAGTTAAAGGATGTCATCATGAAAAAATTATTATTGGGCTCAATATTAGCAGCTTCTAGCGTATTTACTGTGACAGCATGTTCTAGTGTCAATGCAGCCTCTGACACCGCGCCAATGAATCAAGTGCAAAAGAACCATAAAGACGGCGCCATGAGAGGCCCAATGTCAAAACTGAATCTAACAGCGACGCAGCAAGCGCAAATCAAAGCCATCATGCAAGAAAAACATGGCGACCGCGTAGCTGACCGTGAAAAACATCAGGCAGAACGCGCACAAATGGAACAACAAATACAAGCACTGACCAATGCAAGTACGTTGAACAACGCGGCGGTAAATCGTTTGGCCGATCAGCAAGCGGCAAAAGCAAAACAACGCTTTATTGAGCGCGTCCAAACGCAGCATGCCATCTCTCAGGTGTTGACCGCTGAGCAGCGTGCAAAAATGGAACAGCTCAAATCAGAAAGACAAGAAGAAGGTCGTAAGCACTTAAAAGATCGTAAAGGCCATGACAAGCCACATCATCAAGGCATGTAAAAAGTCTGTCACAACATAAGTGATGGCCATATTAAAAAAAGCGCACCGTTTATACGATGCGCTTTTTTACGACAGTATCCTACTTAACACTCAATGATGCTATCTTCCAGTTAGTCTGTCGCCCCAAAACGTTCTTTCGCCATTGGCATCATGTTAAATATCATTTTACCCACTGCTGTGCCATTACCGTCACGATAATATTCCAGCAACTCTGACGCATAGTCTCGCAGATCAATACTGTTGCTCGCATTTGGTGTCTGAACCTCACGTGGTAGATTTGGGAATGCCTTGTCTTTGCTATTAATAACAGAATACTGCTGCAAGACATCTATTGTCATACTTTTATCTGGCGCAGTTTTGCCAGTGTTATCTAATTGGCGGTGCAGATGCTGCCATTTGAGCTGACCACTTTTGTCAAATCCATATAGCTCTTCTACTGTGGCGTTTGCAGCGACTTTAGATTCCGTCTTATCTTCATCATTTATTTGAGCATTTATCATAGCCAGTATTGTTTGCACCATCGCTTTACTAGTGAGTTCCTTTGAGCTTTGAATCGTCTCAAAGGCTGTCATAGGCTCGGCTTCTTTTACCAGCTCCGGATATTTTTGGCTAATGCGCTTGTAGAAGATTTGCAGATAATTTTGATAGTCCTCTTGATAACTCTCAAAGCTTTGTACTCGGCGAATGATTTGGGCACTTGAGAGCATTGCTGATAGCTGATGCGCCGGCAACTTGGACGAGAGCGCGGCAAGCGTATTGGGCGCGACATAATCGAACTGGCTAACAGGGGCTCCATCATACGTCAGATCTAACGCGGCAAAGTGGGCTTTGATTACCTCACGGCCGAACCCTTTGGGCAATGTTCCATCATCAATGGCTATTTTTAACCATTTGTTTCGCCATTTTGTACCGAGCTTATCGTCTAATAGCTCAGAATTGAACATCGCAACATTATCTGCCCATAAATAGATATCACCATTTTTCATGTCGATGTAGACAGGCTGATTGATACTGCTATGATGATTGCGCGCTTGATACTGGGCGCTGGCGAGCATCGTCGCCTTGCCCGCCATGGGCTGATAGATGCCTTGAGCATTGATAGATAACGGTTTTAGCAAGTACTCATCTAGCAGTTGCGCTTTTTTTATATCTAGCGGCTTTGGTTTGTCTTCATAATTATCAAACAGCGCTTGATAACCTGCTGGCACTGTCACATCGCTATCGTACTGGTGCTCCTCCCACGCATAATAAGCATCGACGCACTCAAAATAAGACTGTTTAAGAGCATCGCGCTTGTCATCATAATCTGCAGCTAAAATATCTTTGTTTTGTTTTTCTGCCTGCATGATCAATGCCGCATAGGCTTGGTCATGTGTCTCTTCGCAGTGCGCATCCACATAATCTGATGCCACGACTTGTGTGCCAGATGCTGCCGTACGTTGCTGGCGGTTACTGATCTCGATATTACTATGGTATCTGAACGATTGCCGGCGCTGTTTTTGTAATGCAGTCGCTAATGTCTTTTTAGCGGTGCTAGGTGATTGCTTAACTGTCAATGCATTTGACTGGTTCAAATTGGCAGATTGACAACCCGTTAAGAGTAATGCTCCTGACAGCAATGTACTGGTCAATAATAAGTGATTTTTCATCATAGATGACAGACGTAGTGTAAGCGTTTGATGTGCTTTTTTCATTTTTTATCCTTAATAGACATATGCGTAAATGCGATAAGCTAATGCGACGTCGTCTCTATTTTTCATTATCATCTTTAGCATCGCCAATACGGCTCTCATCAATTGATTCTGCATCATAACGATTGTCATATTCGTCACTACTATAATCAGTCTCTAAGCGGCCATCCTCATAATCGTAACGCGCATAGCGTGCCGTTTGTAGTCTGTCTTTTTTCTGGCGCTGTGCTGCTATCCATGCATTGCCATCGATAGGCGCTACCGCATTTGAGCCAAATGACTCTGCCAATAGTGGCGTTAGGGCATGGTGGTCAAAGCTGGCTTTATCATAGCGGACTTGATTGAGCATGGTCGTCGTAGAGCCAAGTAAATCACCACCGATATTGACGCGCTGCTGCTTGGCAAGCAGGCGATCTGAGTTATCTAAATAATAGTAATTAATCTGATTAAAAGAGATAGGGCCAATGGCTTCGATCAGCTGTAGTAGCGAACCCACATCCGCACTTTGGTAGCCTTTGTTGTATAGCTGTGCTTTGGCAAGCGCGGCTTTTAGCATGGCTCCATTAGGATATTTTTCTGGGTTGGCATCCACATACTCTTGCAACGACTTGGTCACATATTTCAGAGTCTTACCAATCATTTCACCACTTTGCTGACTGCCAAAATAAACTTTTACTACTCGAGTCGCGCCAACTTCTTTGGCAAACGCATCACCACTGATGTCTACGGCGCTAAAATGCTCAGGTGCCAATTCTGCCATGCTGCTCTGTATGGCATTTAGCACCGCATCATAAAGCACTGCTGGTGGCAACTGCGCCGTGATACTGTCAGGCAAACCAAAGCTGACCGTATGTGAGGCCATCTGCGACGGCAGCGGGGTGTTCTCAGGATTGACGAGCGCAACGATTGGCATGATTGCCGATGGATCAAGCGTGACACTGCTGTTGTTAAAATCAAAGGCCACTGGTATCTGTATGGATGAGCTAACGGTTGGCGTGGCATAGTCGTAGCTATAGACGCTTTGTAATTGCCGCTGTTTTGGGTTGTACTGACTGACGCTATTG
This sequence comes from Psychrobacter sp. PSP, assembly GCF_024085615.1. Taxonomy (NCBI): domain Bacteria; kingdom Pseudomonadati; phylum Pseudomonadota; class Gammaproteobacteria; order Moraxellales; family Moraxellaceae; genus Psychrobacter; species Psychrobacter sp. PSP. Next base: position 195,331 of record NZ_JABLTF010000005.1, on the reverse strand, counting down.
AATGTCAAATGCTGATATTGATAGGCGTTGGATGCAGCGATTTGCTCAGGAGTGCGGCTGAACATCGTCAGTATGTTACCAATCAAGCCAGTAGAAGACATTGATAGCTCCTCGCTATTGGTCAGCTCTGTCTGAGCACGCTGTTTTGCCATTTGCATGGCTTCATATTTTGCAGCCAATGTTTTCGGGTTTAACCCTGACATGCCGGAGAGCATGCCTTCACCACCGCTACTGTATTCATCATAATTATCATAGTCGTCACTACTGTAATCATCTGCTCCATCGTAGGCATACTCGTTATCGCTGTTAGCATCACTGCTCGTCGGCTCATTCTCCCCTGCTTCAGACAATATAGCAGCAATGGCCTTTCTTTCTGCTTCAGCTTCTGCTCTAGACTTATAATAGTCACTAGGATAGTCGGACTCTATCGAATCTTTCGCATCATCATAATCGTAGTTAATACCCTCTACCACACAGACTTCATAAGCGTCATCATCTTCGTTTTCATTGCATTTATTCGACTCTACACCTACCGCTGCTAATTCTGCTCTAGCCTCAGCTTGCGCTTCATCATCGCTACTATCGTACATTCCCTTAGGCTGATAGGCATAGGTCTCTATAATCGTTCTGAGTAAGCTGCTTGAGCCTGCATCAATACTATCGGCATCGATAAATGGTACTGCTTGGTAATTGGCTTGCGCGACGGCCACATGCTCTGTTGCCAAATGCTGGCGAATCGCTGCCAATAAATGCGCCTTGGCTTGGTGCTCAGTGTTGGGATATTTTTCTTGATTAAACAGTTGCGCGTAACGCTCAGCTTGGGCCTCTTGACTAGCCGTAAAAGCGTGACCTTGACGTTGGCTCTGAGCAGGATTTGCAGTGCTAAAATCCATAAGGGTACTGGAGGCTGCCACATCCGTTGAGGCAGTCGGATTTGATTGACAACCTGTAAGCACAAGCGACGCACTACCAACTAGCAAAGCGATAGAGGTTAATTTGCTTGTTTGAGATACATGACCATTATTATTTTTATTGTTGATGATAGGCAAATAATTACTCGCCATCTCAGAGTGGCACTGTCGATTACGGTTATTAACATGGTTTGATGACATAAGTATCTCTTTATAGCCAGTCGTTAACGGATGTACATTAGTAGTGTTATTTATATCACAAGACGTTACAATTTAGTAATATTAAGACTTATTTTTAAAGAAAATCTTCACTGGCTAGTGAGCTTCTCTGCACAATTTACATGACACTAATTATGTATGTATCGATAGAAGACCACTCATACTGCACATCATATAAAAACTCAAATGACAAAATATGATAAACAACTTTCTACTATTTGCTATTTTCGTTACTATTTAAGTGTATTTATTTGATACCCTATTTTTTCTACTTGCCCAAAAAGGACTTTGCGATGTCACAGCCACTCTCTTATGATAAGCAAAAAAAACCCAAGACTCATAACCAATTAAAATCTAGCGCAGCCCTTATTACGAGTGCGCTACTACTGTCTGTCTCTGCTCATGCACTAGAGCCAACCGTTTCAGCCAACAGCCCCACGGTCAATAACACCTCGATTGATACCAATGCCATCAATCTAGCCATTATGAGGGACAACCCAACCGTCGTATCTGAAACCAAACGCATCACACGGGCAAAAACCACTACTCTCACAACCACCTCAAACAATGCCAATAGCGATCAGGCTATCTACTCTGAAGATGCCATTCATCATCCAGTATGGGCAAAAAATGGCATGGTCGCCACCCAAGAAGCGCTGGCCTCTGACATCGGTTTACAGATTTTGAAAGACGGTGGTAATGCGGTAGATGCTGGGGTTGCGGTTGGCTTTGCCCTTGCTGTGACCTTGCCACGTGCTGGTAATATCGGTGGTGGCGGTTTTATGATGATTTATGATGCCAAGCAAGACAAAACGGTGGCGCTTGATTACCGTGAAAAAGCACCAAGTAGCGCCTCTCGTGATATGTATCTCGACGATGAGGGCAACGCAGTCAGTGACTTATCTCGCTATCATGGCTTAGCCGTTGGGGTGCCGGGGACAGTAGCAGGGCTACTAAAAGCATTAGAAGAGCATGGCACCATGAACCGCGAGCAAGTCATGGCACCAGCGATCGCATTGGCAGAAGATGGCATAGAAGTCACCGCTGGTTTATCCGAATCGCTTACTGCTTTGAGTGATCGCTTGCAAAAATGGCCGAGCACCAAAAAGGTATTTTTCAAGCCTGATGGCAGCGCTTATCAACCGGGTGAGCGATTAAAGCAGCCTGAGCTTGCCCGCTCGCTAAAGCGAATCGCGGTACAAGGCGCAGACGGATTTTATAAAGGGAAAACCGCGCGTGACATCGTAAAAGCCGTCAATGAAGCAGGCGGTAGCATGAGCTTGCAGGATTTAGCCGATTACGAAGCCATCGCCCGCGTGCCTGTCAAAGGCGATTACCGTGGTTATGAGATTGTCTCTATGCCACCGCCCTCCTCTGGTGGTATTCACATTATCGAAATATTAAATATCTTAGAAGGCTATCCACTGGGGGACTATGGTCAAAACAGCGCACAGACCATTCATTTGATGGCGGAAGCGATGCAACTGGCTTATGCAGATCGTGCTGAGTACCTAGGGGATTCTGACTTTATCGACGTACCTGCTAGCGGCCTAACGTCACAAGCCTATGCGGATAACCTGCGTACACTGATTGACCCCAATAAAGCCACGCCAGCCGCGACCATCAAAGCCAACAACCCGCTCCCTTATGAGAGCGATCAAACCACGCATTTCTCTATTGTTGATAAAGACGGCAATGCCATCGCCAACACCTATACGTTGAACTTCTCTTATGGCACTGGTCTCGTGGCTGACGGCACAGGTATTTTGTTAAATAACGAAATGGATGATTTTTCTGCCAAGCCGGGCGTACCAAATGGCTATGGATTGATTGGTGGTGACGCCAATGCTGTTGAAGCCAATAAGCGTCCGCTCTCCTCGATGAGTCCAACGCTGGTATTTAAAGACAACAAACCGTATATCGTTACGGGCAGCCCAGGGGGCAGTCGTATCATCACGACTGTCACCCAGATTATCTCTAACGTCATCGACCATGATATGAATATCGCTGAGGCAACTCACGCACCGCGTATTCATGATCAGTGGCTCCCTGATGAGATTCGGATTGAAAAAGCGCTCAATGTCGATACGGTCAAAAAGCTTGAATCTATGGGGCACACGGTCAGTCCAAAGTCCGCCATGGGCTCCACGCAGTCGATTATGCTCACACCAAACGGCCTGTATGGATCTTCTGATCCCCGTATTGTGGATGCAGCGGTGGTTGGGTACTAAGTTAAATTGTCATTACTTATCAATTATATAGCCCTCCGCACTTTACCGTGTTGAGGGTTTTTTATATCATTTCTTACGTAATTAAATTGACATGATAATTCACATCCCTCAGATTAAACCCTTGCAATCAGTGGCTGCATGCCGCAAATAATGCTATTATTAACGACCCCATTTAAAGCGTATCAACATGGCTACCGAGGTCTTAACCACCTCTCGATAACACTACAAATGATTGATAATCATCCTGTATTTTATCGCTAGCTTATTTCTTTTGATCGTACTAGTAAGAGTCTTCTATGGCATTTGTACACCTTGGTATCCACAGCGAATATTCCATCACCGATTCTATCGTGCGCATCAAGCCACTCGTGAAAGCGGCGGCAGCTGACAATCAGCGGGCGCTGGCTTTGACTGATTTGTCCAATTTATATGCCACGGTGAAGTTTTATCGTGCTTGCCTAGGCGCGGGTATCAAGCCCATTATCGGCAGCGAAGTCATCATGGATAATGAAGACACACGCCTCACCCTACTTGCGATGAATAACGAAGGCTATCAAAACATTACCCGTATCGTGTCGCTTGGGTTTACCGAAGGTCGCGCTGACCCTGTCAATCATGGCACACCTGTGATTAAACGCAGTCATATTCTAGAACATGCAGCAGGCGTCATTGTCCTACTCACCGAAAAGTCAGACGTAGGCCAAGCACTGGTTGGCTCTATGCCAGAAAAAGCCGATGAGCTGCTCACCGAGTGGCAAGCGCAATTTGGCGATCGTTTATACTTTGCCATCAAGCGTACCAATCGCTCAGGCGAGGACGCTTTTATTAGAGCAGCCATTCACTCAGGTGCCAAACACAACATCCCCATCATTGCGCATAATGACGTACGTTTTTTGGCGCAAGAGGATTTTGATGCGCATGAAGCCCGCGTGTGTATCGCAGGCTCGTACGTACTGGCTGACCCTAACCGTCCGCGGAATTATTCTGATGAGCAGTATCTAAAAACCCAAGAGCAAATGGCGCAGCTGTTTGCCGATATTCCGCAGGTGGTTGACAACACCTTACGCTTGGCGACTCGCTGTAATGTGACTTTAACGCTGGGCATTAACGTACTGCCCGACTTCCCTGTCCCTGAAGGCGAGACGATTGAATCGTTTTTTCGGGCAGAGTCAAAGCGCGGTCTGGAAGAGCGCTTAGATAAGCTTTTCCCTGTTGAGGCCCGTACGGACAATTGGAGCGATTTCCGTCAAAGATATGACGAGCGTCTCGCCTATGAGTTGGATATTATCCTATCAATGGGTTTCCCGGGTTACTTCCTTATCGTCATGGACTTTATCCGCTGGGCGAAAGCCAATGGCGTGCCAGTAGGCCCTGGACGTGGTTCTGGTGCAGGTTCATTGGTCGCCTACGCGCTCAATATTACCGACCTTGATCCGATTCATTACGATCTACTATTCGAGCGCTTCTTAAACCCTGAGCGGGTATCGATGCCCGATTTCGATATCGACTTTTGTATCGAAGGGCGCGATCGCGTGATTGACTATGTGGCGCAAACCTATGGTCGTGATGCCGTTTCACAGATCATCACTTTTGGTACCATGGCGGCAAAAGCGGTGGTGCGCGATGTGGCACGCGTCCAAAGTAAATCGTACTTCTTGGCCAATAAAATATCCAAGCTCATTCCCAAAACACCCGGTATCACCCTCAGCCAAGCGCTAGAGCAAGAACCACAGCTCAAAGACTTGATCTCTAACCCTGACAACATGGATTATGAAGATGCCATTGAGATTTGGGAGATGGCAGTCAAGCTCGAAGGTGTCTGCCGAAACGTCGGTAAACATGCTGGTGGTGTATTGATTGCGCCGCACAAAATCACAGACTTTAGCGCCATTTATTGTGACGATGAGGGTCACCGTGTCAGCCAGTTTGATAAAGACGATGTCGAAGCCGTAGGACTAGTGAAGTTTGACTTTTTGGGTCTACGTAACTTAACGGTCATCAACGCAGCGGTTGAGAACATCAACTTGCGCCGTGCCAAAGAAAATGTACCCGCATTGGTATTGGAAGATTTGCCGTTAGATGATGTCAAAGCCTATAAGCTGCTACAAGATGCCAAAACCACCGCCGTCTTTCAGCTAGAAAGTATGGGCATGAAAAAGTATCTGGCCAAACTGCAGCCGACCAATATCGAGGACGTCATCGCCATGTGTGCGCTCTATCGTCCCGGCCCGCTTGATGCCGGCATGGTAGAGATGTATATCGACCGTAAGCACGGTCGTGAAGAGGTCATTTATGACCATCCCAATCTTGAGCCGATTTTAGAGAATACCAATGGCGTTATCGTCTATCAAGAACAGGTGATGCAAATCTCACAGGTGATGGCAGGTTATAGTTTGGGCGGTGCTGATATGCTGCGCCGCGCCATGGGTAAGAAAAAACCTGAAGAGATGGCAAAGCAGCGCGATATCTTTGTCACTGGTGCAACTTCACAAGGCATCGATGAAGTCACGTCAGGCGGTGTGTTTGATTTGATGGAAAAGTTTGCAGGTTATGGTTTTAACCGCTCGCATTCTGCGGCTTATGGGGTACTTGCCTATCAGACGGCTTATCTCAAGCAGTACTATCCTGCTGAATTTATGGCGGCAGTATTAACCTCCGATATGAACAACACCGACAATGTGGTGTTCTTTATCAATGATTGCCGTGAAAACTTTGATTTGACTGTGGTCAATCCGTCAGTCAATCGCAGCGAGTGGCACTTTGTCGCAGACACTCCAACCAATATCATTTATGGATTGGGCGCGATTAAAGGCGTAGGTGAAGGGGCTGTCGAGTCCATCGTTAATGCTCGTCGAACGGATGGACCATTCAAAGACTTATATGATTTTTGCCGCCGTGTGGACATCAAAAAAGTTAATAAGCGTACTCTCGAAGCATTGGTCAGTGCTGGCTGTTTTGATGACTTTGCTGCGACGCTACGACCCGACTTACCAGCCGACGAAGCTTACGAGATTCGCGGTGCCTTGATGAGCCAACTGCCAAGCGCGGTGCAAGCGGCTGAGCAAGATCGTCAAAATAACGAGCTTGGCATGATGGATCTGTTTGGCGAAATGGACGGTGTTGTTGCAGCGCCGCCACTCGTGATGACGCCAGAGCTGATCTGGGGTGATAAGCACCGCCTAAAGGCGGAAAAGAACACCTTAGGGTTGTACTTAACGGGTCATCCAATTAATGAATATTTAGATGAGTTAAAACATTACACCTCAGGCACGCGCCTCAATAAATTGACAGATACTGGTTATAACGGTAGTTGCTATTTTGCAGGACTCATTATAGACATCGCTAACTTTGGTAATCGTAATGTGATTACTTTAGATGATGGCACCTCAAGATTAGAAGTCAGCTGCTATGCTGAGCGTTTCAACCGTGTCAAAGAGCAATTGAAAATCGATGAAGTCGTCATTATCAAAGGCAGTATTCGTGAGCGTGATGGGCGCTTGTTTGCGCGTCTTGATAGTGCCATGAGCATGGTCGATGCGCGCCTGCGTTGGCTCAAAAAAATCAGTATCAAAGTCCATGGTAGCGATATCGACCTACTCACACGCTTGCAACCATTACTCAAATCTGCACAGGCTGATATCATACCTGAGCCACGCTTGGCTTATAATCAAGAGCAAGATGAGCCAGGCAATAGTGGTAGTAACACTTACGACCCTGCCATGGGCGGCAGTTTGTATGATGAAAATGGCAATGACTTATTGGCTCTAGAGAACGATATGAACCATGACGCATTTAATCAAAATAGCATGCCCCAAAGTTATGCAAACAATGCGCTCAGTAATACAGATACTTCTATCAATGATAACTGCTTGCCACTTGGTTTGAGCGTGTATGACGTTTATGGTATCGCAAACGTGGGACTATCCGAACATTGGCGGGTTTACCCGAACGATGATAACTTGCAACAACTGAAGACGTTAGTTAGTGAAGATAACTTACACTTTCATTACAGCTAAAATGCACAATCCAACCAAAAATTTACTATAGTAATTTGACTGCTTTAACTTTTAACAATTGGATAAAAGCCATGACTGACATGACGAATAATAATATGACTGGTCAGACTGATGAAGAGATTATCAATCACGAACAGTTCGAAGACATGCGTGACTTGCTAGAAGAAGATTTTGTCGAGCTGATACAAGTGTACCTCAATGACAGTCAAAAACGCGTTGCAGCACTGCGAATCGCTCAGCAAGAAGATGATAACGCCAATGGCTTTGAGACCGCTCATGCCCTAAAAGGCGCAAGTGCCAATTTGGGTACGACTCAGCTGGTTCGTCTTAGCAGCCAACTACAAGAATGCTGCCGTGAGCGCCACATTAGTGAACAAGCTGATCTTATTGAAGAGATTGCCGCCGCATTACAACGTGCTGAACAAGAAATCTATCAAAGATTGGGGCAATAATGAGTAACGACTCTTTATCATCTACTGAGCAAGCCCGTACAGTGAATGACTACCTCGACTGCTTACAAGTCATCATGGTCAATACGACGTTGCCTGCCAATATCGGCTCAGCCGCACGCGCCATGCATACAATGGGCTTGTCCCGTTTGACCGTTGTCGACCCCAAATTGCCAATTGATGAGACCAGTGTCTCTCATGCGGCAGGTGGTAGTGAGCTGCTGTCATCTGCTGTGATCGCACCTACTCTAGAGTCTGCCATTGCCGACTGTCAGCTGGTATTTGCAGCCAGCAGCCGCAGTCGTCATATGCCGCGCCCTGTTGTGACACCCACGCAAGCCGCTAAGATTATGTTTGATTTTATTGATACACAGTCGGCTTTAAGTGCAAATGATAATAACGTTGACACCTCATCAGACGCTGTTTCTAGCAAACCAAATATCGCTATATTATTTGGGCGTGAAGATCGCGGGTTGACCAATGAAGAGTTGGCTTGTGCTGATTATCACATTCAAATCGACGCCAATCCTGCTTACCCTGTACTAAATGTCGCCTCAGCAGTGCAGGTCATTGCCAGCTTTATTTTTGCTTATGCTCAAACGCATAATCAGACAGCGGACAGTTTAGACGAGAACAACGACTCCCAATCGACAATCAACGTGAATTTGCGTCAGCAATGGGATGAGCCTGCTATTAATCAGCAGCAGCTGCAACAGCTCACTCAGCGTACTACTGACCTTATGGTACAACGCGGTCTGGCAAATAGCGAACATCTAAAGTCATTGCCATCACGCTTGTCTAGACTTGGGTCACGCCTACAGCTTGATCAAAAAGAGTATCAGCTATTAAGTGCTTTGATTGCAAAACTATCCAAAGACTAAAACAAGTCATTGTTTATCAGCTCGCTTTCATTTGACAGCTTTTTACTATATTTTGCGGTACAAAGCTGTTATAACTTAGAAAAAATGAGCAACAATATACTCTCATCATTATTTAACCATCATGACCATAAAATAAAACATTGCTACTTTAGCAACGCTACTTTATCGACGAATAGATAGGACGCTTTATGTCATTGCCATCCAAATTGTTCAGATCGCTTGTCAGCATCAAAAAAGATCTGAAAGAAGATATCGATGCGGTATTTAACCGCGATCCTGCAGCGCGCAATAGTCTGGAAGTCATCCTAACCTACCCAGGTATCCATGCGCTCATTCTACATCGCGGTGCGCACTGTCTGTGGAATCGTGAACAGAAACTGGCGGCTCGCGTCATCTCATATGGCTCGCGTATTATTACAGGTATTGAGATTCACCCTGCTGCCAAGATTGGTAAGCGTTTCTTTATCGATCATGGTGTTGGGGTCGTCATCGGTGAGACTGCTGAGATTGGCAACGATGTGACGTTGTATCACGGTGTGACTCTAGGCGGTGTGTCTTGGAATAATGGCAAACGCCACCCAACGCTAGAAGACGGTGTAACGGTCGGTGCTGGTGCCAAAGTCTTAGGGCCATTTACAGTCGGCAAAAACGCCAAAATTGGCTCGAATGCAGTGGTAGTCAAACCAGTACCAGCAGGCGCTACGATGGTTGGCAGTGCTGCTCGTATGATCTCAGATCATCACGATGAAAAAGGCAATCCCATCGCGACAAAAGTACAAGATGCCAAGCAACAAGAAAAAGTCGCGCAAGCTGGCGGGAGCATCAAGGATCAAGCAGCTGACACCACTTCTACCGCAAAACGCACCAATACCTTCCGTGCCTATGGTATCGATCCCTATTCACAAGATCCTGTCGCAGAAGCGTTTGCTAAAATGCTCGAACACATTCAACAATCAGAGAATCGTCTCGATCAGTTACAGTCAGCGATGTGTGATATCGATCCTAATTTTTGTAAAAAGAAATACGATAAGCTGTGCCTAGAGGATTTAGATGTGATTGGTCGTGCTGATATCGATGCAGCAGATAACGAGCAGAAGTGAATACGAGAGTTTCAGTAAAACAAATAAAACCAGGGGGCGTACAATACATTTTACGCCCCTTAGCCTTATCTACTGCAAAAATATCAGATGTTATCAGTGTGAGTTAAAATAAGTCACCCCACTAACTGTCTATTTATTATTAATTTTTTCTCAAAACGCTATTCAAACAGCTAATCAGTAAATGCAGTCAACTCTTCAATCCCTACAATTTCATGTGCTTTAAAGGGATAACGATTCGCCATTACAATCCAATCAGATATTGATTTAAATATCAATTTTTTGCTTAGGCTATTTTCTATAGTAGCCAATTTAATCATCAAAATATCAATATCCATTGTCACTCGTCGCACTTGATTCGGCTTAGTCTGTCGACGTCTATTACAGTTCCCCTCAAGCGCTTTAAAGGTTTGCTGTAGTTGCTGCAAACTCATCGGTGTATTCAGTGCTAGATGGACACATTGATTGGTATAGTCAGGCTTTGGCTGTTCCAAGGTTGCAGTAAAATCAGGGTTTTGAAAAGCAGTAGACAATCGTATCTCACCCAGCGCTGCCAAACTCTCTCGAGCAATCGGTAGATATTTTTCGGCTTGATAGTTACTACCCAGCGCTAACACCACCTCTACCAAGGACTGCGCTTGCAGAATCTCAGGTGCGCATTTTGTTAGCGTTGCCATATTCAAATCCATCGACGTTTTATGCATCATCGGCTTGGCTGTCATTAACTTCTTTGGTAACGTCTTTAGTAGCTGGCTCATTGGTTAGCGCTGGCGCATAGCGTGTTATTTGTACCCCTACCGCATCTGCTTGAGCAATAGCAGTCGGCTTGGCAATACTTAACGTGATTTTTTGACAGTCATATTTTGCAAATAGCTTATCAGAGATCTGACCGGCCAAATGCTCAAGCAGCTTTGCCTGAATCTCTTTGCACCACACGCTCACATCATCGCAGACTTCTTTATAGCTCAGCGCATCGCTGACATCATCGGACACAGCAGCACGGCTAATATCCGTCTCAAGCGCGATATCGATCAGTAACGGCTGAGTAATGGCGCGCTCCCAATCAAACACACCAATGACCGCCTCAACCTTTAGACCTTTTACAAATACTACATCAGACTGAGTATGAAACATGCTTCCATCCTTGTTTGCTAATTTTTTGTGCGTATTTTTGATTTTTTAATTAACCGATTATAAATCCTCTTCACGGAGACGCTCAGCCTTTAACACTTTACTTGGACGATGTCGCCACAGATCAATGCTAAATAAGAGTAACCCTAACCAAATCAAACCAAATACTGCCAGACGATGTAGATCAAATGGTTCATTGTAATAAAATACCGCTAAGAAGAAAATAAAGGTCGGCGTCAGATAATTCATAAAGCTTAAGATACTATATGCCACAAGCTTGGTCGATTTATTAAATAATAACAGCGGTATCAACGTAATCGGGCCTGCGAGCATCAGTAGCCAAATGTTTGAGCTGAACCAAAAGCTTAGCTGATGGCTGACGACATCTGACTGCCAAAACCACCAAATACATAAGGGTACTAGCATGGCCGTTTCAACAAACATAGCATCGACAGCAGTCAATGGGGTTTGCCGCTGAATGGTGCCATAAGTACTAAAGCTGAATGCTAAAATCAATGATATCCACGGCAGACTACCAAGCATCACCACTTGAATGACCACAGACAGTAGTGCAAAGCCAATGGCTACCCATTGTAGCGTGCGCAGGCGCTCTTTGAATAAAATCATCGATAAGCCAACACCTACCAATGGCCCAATAAAGTATCCCAAACTGGCCTCAAGGATACGATCATGATTGACCGCCCATACATAGGTCAGCCAGTTGGTTGCGATAATTAACCCAGAGACGAGTGACAACGCGATCCATCTTGGGTTTTGTTTGAGCGTCTCTATCCACCCCCAACGCTTGGTCGCTACCAATACAATGAGTAGGCAAAAAAACGTCCAAACAATACGGTGCCCGATAATCTCTGTTGCATCATAATTGGATAATTGCTTAAAGTATAAAGGGAAACCACCCCAGATAAAAAAGGCACCAAGGGCAGTGATAATACCGCGTCTGGTTGTGGTAATCGGGGCAACAGGTTTTTTGACGACATTTTGGGTAGTCATAATACAGGACAACTTTTTAGAGCAAAGCGCACCCTCACCTAATTCTGATTATTATTATCAATTTAGTGGTGAAAGCGCAGGGTCACTACAGTGAAATTATAAGTTAAAAAGCAATATACTCATGCCAATAGTGACATGAGTACATTGCTAACGATATTAGATTGAGCTTTTTATGGATGCTTTACAGTACATGATTATAGGAAAATGTTGATCCACACTCACTCATTTATTCAGCATCAGTATCCACTTGAATAGACATACCGATTTGGTTAGCCAGCTCAGCAAAGCCTGGGAAGCTGGTATTGACCGTCTCAACCCCTTCAATGGTAATTTGCTCAGCAGCACGCAGACTCGCAACAGAGAAACTCATCGCAATACGGTGGTCATGATGCGAGACAATGTGACCACCACCAAAAACAGGCTGGCTATTATTTATATCGCCGTTCTCAGTAGCAGTGCCTTTGCCTTCAATAATCAGCCCATCATCAGTGACAGTACAATCGATGCCAAGCGTCTGTAAACCTTCAGCCATCACAGCAATACGATCCGACTCTTTGACGCGTAACTCTTTAGCACCAGTCAAGACGGTACGCCCTTTGGCACAGCTAGCCGCGACAAACAGTACAGGGAACTCATCAATTGCTAGTGGTACGAGATGCTCTGGTATCTCAATACCGACCAAGTTTGAGCTGCGAATCGTAATATCAGCCACCGGCTCGCCGCCAACATGGGCCTCATTGCTTAGGCTAATATCTGCATTCATTAATTTTAGAATATCAATAACGCCAGTACGCGTAGGATTGATACCGACTTGCGTCAAGGTCAACTCACTATTTTGGCTAATAGCAGCAGCCACCATAAAAAACGCCGCAGATGAGATATCAGCAGGAACCGCAATATCGCCACCTGTTAGTGTGCCGCCACCGGTGACACTGATACGGTTGCCTTCTACAATTACTGGATAACCAAAAGCGGATAGCATACGCTCGGTATGGTCACGGCTGATCTCAGGCTGAGTGACCGTTGTCGTACCCTCGGCCCATAGACCTGCTAGCAGCAAGCAAGATTTTACTTGTGCTGATGCCACTGGCATATCATATTCGGTGCCTTGCAATGGCTTACCAGCGGTATCACGACCCGTAATGCTAAGCGGTGCCGTACCACTATGACCTGTACTCTGGATGACGGCACCCATCGTGCGTAGCGGTGCAGCCACCCGCTCCATCGGGCGTTTGTTTAGGCTAGTATCACCTGTCAACACGCTATCAAATGATTGCGCTGCTAAGATACCAGATAGCAGACGCATGCTCGTGCCCGAGTTACCCATATACAAAGGCGTTTTGCTAGGCTTTAGGCCATTCATACCGACACCATGAATGGTCAAATTCCCATTATCAGGGCCTTCGATGGTCACACCCATATCACGGAATGCTTGCAGCGTTGCAAGGGCATCTTCCCCTTCCAAGAATCCAGTAACCTGGGTTACGCCTGTGGCAAGACTGCCAAGCATAATGCTGCGATGCGAGATAGATTTGTCACCAGGAATGGCAATGGTGCCAGAGACAGTATTGCTAGGGGTAATATTATAAGAAGCTGACATGGCAGAAGTATCCGTATAAGGGGTGCTGGCTAACATATGGCCAAAATGTCGCCGTGCGGCTTGCGCGCGGCCCAAAAGTCCCATCAGGGCGGTTGAATCTTTACCAATGATGAGCTGGCGCATGGTTTGCAGATAGACACCATACTCATCAAGGGCGCTCACAATGGCGCTTTGATTGGCAAAAAATATATCATGCCACATTTTAGGGTCGCTTGCGGCAATACGCGTAAAATCGCGGAACCCACCGGCAGCATAACGAAACATATCTAAATTATCATCGTGGCTTGCCAATTGCTCAACCAAGTTAAAGGCAAGCAGATGCGGCAAATGGCTGGTATGCGCCAATATACGATCATGGTGACCTGCATCCATCGATATGACATTTGCACCCACTGATTCCCACAATAGTCGCAACTTAGTAATCGCGACATTGCTTGTGGTAGCTAGCTCACAGATGATGACACTATGATTGACAAATAAACTGGCGCGTCTGGCATGATACCCTGAATTTTCGGCCCCAGCAATTGGATGCGCGGGCACTAGACCTACCGGCAACGAACCAAACACCGCTTTGGCCGCGTCAATGATATTGACTTTAGTACTACAGACATCGGTTAAGATACAGTCAGCGGCAAGCTGTCCGTTATCCATTGCCTGTTTGATATCTACAAACACTGCTTGTACTGCCTGTACAGGCACTGCAATGATGATTAAATCACTACCGCTTATGACGTCTTGTAGGTTTGCACTACCAGCATCAAGCAGACCATGCTCGATAGCTTCTGTAATACTTGGTGCATGCCTATCGACTGCGACCAGTCGCTCACTTAAGCCATTATCTTTAATAGCTTGCGCGAAGCTAGCACCAATGAGCCCAAGTCCAATCACACAAACTTGTTCGAATATAGGTCGATGCATATTTAAAGGGGGCTGAAGATTGTTTTTTTTCTGACGACTCACGGCTTTTCTCGTTGAACGCGCTCGGATAAATTTCGGTAAATCCCAGCGTTATATAAGTTAATGGCTAGTTGAGATCACTTCTTACTAAATAATACCTTTGATCAAAACATATCGATGGATGTGATGAGAACATGTCCCTATTTTAAAAATGGTGATAAACGTTTGAATTGGGGACATGCTCTAGTCTTCACTGAGAATAGAACGCAAAGTATCAATCAAACGTAAATTGTCCTCAGCCACACCTACCGTAATGCGTAACCAGTTTGGCAGCCCATAAGCGCCCAATGGCCGAACAATAACGCCTTGCTCAAGAAGTGCTTGATGGATTGAAGCGGCAGTTATATCTTCCATCTCAACCTGCACTTCAACCATAATGAAATTGGCATGCGACTTCACAAAACCCAACCCCAATGTATCAAACTGCTTTTCTAACCAACGCATTTGCTCATCATTCATCTGGCGCGTTTTTTCGATAAAATCTTGATCAGCAAGTGCTGCAGCGGCAGCAGCTAGGCCTACACGGCTGACATTGAATGGCTGACGAATTCGGTTCAATAACTCTGCAACAGCTACTGAGCTTAAGGCATAGCCCACACGTAAACCTGCCAGCCCATAAGCTTTAGAAAACGTACGCACAATGATGACATTATCAAACTCATCTAACAATGCGCGGTTGTTACTCTCAGGGCTATACTCGATATAAGCTTCATCCAATACAACCAAGACTGAGCTTGGCACACTGGCAACGAACTGGCGCAGCTCTTTTTGCTCTAACTGCGTACCCGTTGGATTGTTGGGATTGGCAATAAAGACGATTTTGGTATTGGGATTATCTTGTACCGCTTGGCTCATGGCTTTTAGGTCATGACCAAACCGATGAGCAGGCACCTCAACATCCATCGCGCCTTGCATCTTTGCCAGCATAGAGTAGACCACAAACGCATACTGACTATAGACGATAGCATCATCAGCACCCACAAAACTACGTGCCAAAATATCGAGCAAATCATCAGAGCCATTGCCAAGCGTGATCTGCTCGACCTTGACATCATTAAAGTCAGCCAACGCTTGCTTCAGATAATAACCATTGCCATCAGGATAACGTGATAATTGACCCAGTTGCTCAGTGATGGCTAGTGTCACTCGCGGTGAGCACCCCATCGGGTTCTCATTGCTGGCCAGCTTCACCACATCTGAGACACCATATTCGCGCGTCAGCTCTTCAATTGGTTTACCTGTCTGATAAGGTGCCAACGTCAGAATACTGTCATAAGCTGGCGTTAATGGCGATAGGTTTGATGCTGTCAATTGATCAGGCTGCATGGTTTATCCTTGGAGGTTATCACTAAATGCGATCGCCCATCTATTAGGTGTCAATCTCGATAGATAAACAAGCTAATAGATGAGCCAATATATCTCTACAATACTGCTTTTGGATACGAGCCTAAGATGCGCAGATCTTTTACCAATGGGCGAATATCGTTGATAGCGGCGCTAACATTTGGATCATTGATATGACCGTTCATATCAATAAAGAACACATATGCCCACTTATTAGGACGCTCAGGACGTGTCTCGATACTGGTCATCGAGACGCCGTGATATGATAACGGTTTCAAGATTTCGATCAATGCACCAGCTCTGTCATGGGCTGAGACCACGATGGAGGTTTTGTCTTGACCAGAAGGCGCAATGGCCTCATGTCCGATGATAAGGAAACGGGTGGTGTTGCTTGGATTGTCTTCAATGTTTGAGTAAAGCTTATGCAAGCCGTACTCTGCAACCGCAACGTCGCCAGCGATTGCTGCTGAATGCCATTCGTTTTTGAGGCGACGCGCCGCTTCACCATTGCTTGATACCGCAACGCGCTCCACATTAGGGAAATTCACATCTAGCCAATGACGACACTGCGCCAATGACTGCTGGTGCGAATAAATACGGCTCAAACCATCAAGCTTAGTATGCTCAGCGACCAAGAAGTTTTGATGAATCGGTAGTTCAACTTCACCAATGATTTTTAGACTAGAAGATAAGAATCCGTCCAAAGTATGATTGACCACCCCTTCTGAAGAGTTTTCGACAGGGACAACGCCATACATCGCCGTGCCCGCTTCAACCTCACGGAATACATCGGTAATGGTCGTCATTGGCACGGTATCAGCAGCTTTACCAAAATGCTTTAATGCAGCGGCATGGGTAAAGGTGCCAACTGGTCCTAAGAAAGCAATACGCTGCGGCGCTTCTAAGTCTAAACATACCGACATAATCTCACGGAACAAACGTGCCATCTTTTCGTCAGCGATTGGACCCGTATTGCGCTCCATGACCGCTTTTAGCACCTGTGCTTCACGCTCAGGACGATAAAAGATAGGGTCACTACTGTCATCAGCGGCCGTGTGGTTTTTCTTTACCGCTGCTACTTGTTGCGCCAGCTTGGCACGATTATTGATGAGTGTTTGAATCTCGCAGTCGACCGCATCAATGTTTTGGCGAATATTATCTAAAAATTCTTTTTCAGTTGCGGTGCCGCTAGCGCCTGCGGCGGTTTGATTTAGATTATCCATGGTTTGTTCTGGTGACTGCTCGCTCATTACCGCCCATCCTTTTTAGATTTTATCACTGTTAGGTATTATTAATATTTAGATATGAATATCTGCTAAATTTTACTGTGTTTTTTAAATGCTTCGACTATCTCTATATACCGATAGTGCTTGAGAGTGTCATTATGAAGTCATTGGTAAATAGCGGTCAATGACCAAAACTATTTTAACCATCATCCAAAAACAGTCTATCAGAAATATCGCACGTCATTGGCGTTCTCTGGTATTACTGCTATATTGGTCGCCAAGTACAGCAGACCAGCGGATGACCGGCTCTACTATAGCAAAAACTCAGGTCAGTGCCCATTCGTAAATAGTGATAAGCCAGCAAATTATTATTAGGGCGTATTGAACATTCGCAAATAGGCACTGCTGATCGCTAAAATTGTTCCAGACAAGGCACAAAGCGACGATAATGCAGATGCCTTAGCGAGATTTGTGACGCAGTATGGGGCAATTTTAGCATCAGCCCCAACGATAAAAGCAGGGGACAGGACTCTTTTTTGCCGCTTCATCGTTAAAAATAAGCGCTTAGAATGACTAAACTTATTATTTTTAACATCGAATCGCCTAAAAAATAGTCGCTGTCAGTGCCATGGTCGAATGTTCAACACGCCCTAATATTATCACAGTTAAGTGATATGACAGTGGCGCATAGCACAACTATGAGCAAACACACGTAGAAAACTGTGTTACAGTTTCCATTCAGCTCCCTACCCTGCGATATATAAGAGGAGCACCCTATCATTAATAAGAAAAAGGATATCTGATGAGCGCATTACAACAATTACGTACCATGACGACCATTGTCGCTGATACTGGCGACCTTGCTGCTATTGCCCGACTAAAACCTATCGATGCGACCACCAATCCAAGCCTCATCACCAAAGCCCTCATTCATCCTGATAACCAAGGTATGCTATCAGAAACCATGAGCCGCCATAATGGCGATGTCGATGCAGTGATTGACGCCCTGACCATTCAAGTTGGTTGTGATATTTTGGCGCTTATTGAAGGGCGCGTTTCTACCGAAGTCGATGCGCGTTTGTCTTATGATACTGGGGCGACGATCGATAAGGCCCTTGAGTTTATGGACGCTTATCAAAAAGCTGGTATCGACTCAGAGCGAGTATTGATCAAAATGGCAGCAACTTGGCAGGGCATTGAAGCGGCGCGTTATCTTGAAACTCAAGGCATCCACTGCAATTTGACCCTACTATTTGGTCAGCATCAAGCAATCGCCTGCGCAGATGCGGGCGTGACGCTCATCTCTCCTTTTGTAGGGCGTATTTTAGATTGGCAAAAACGTCAACAAAACCGCCAAAATGTACCAGCTTCTGAGGATATGGGCGTACAATCTGTCAAACTTATTTACCAATACTACAAGCAGCATGGCTATCATACGCAAGTCATGGGGGCGAGTTTCCGCTCAACTGAGCAGATATTGGCACTTGCAGGTTGCGATTTGTTGACCATTGCGCCCAACCTAATCGATGAGCTGGCAGCCATGGATATTGATGTGCCTCGTCAGTTATCGCCGAGCATGTCCATGGACATGCAAGCGATGAGCCAAGTGAGCTTGACGCATGAAGAGTTTAGCGCGGCCTATCAGCAAGACACAGTCACACAAGACCTATTACCAAAAGGTATTGATGGTTTTATTGGGGCACGTGATGAGCTGGCAAAGACATTAGCGGCTCTGCGCGGGCAATAAAGTAGACACAGCCAATACTCATAACGCACAAAAGATATTTGCCTGCCCACAGTAAGTTGGCTATCATGAGCGACTTCAGATAACAAGAAGCAAGGCTTAAGTATGAAACGGCTATCAATGTTATTGGCAGGCAGTGTTTTAGTGACCAGCGCCCATGCGGTCAATTGGGTCGAGGTGACCGAGAGCGACTCTGGATCGACGTTTAGTTTAGATGTAGACTCTATCGAACACTCTGACATCAACATCATAGACGAAAAAGACGTCGAAAATATCACTGTCTCTTTGCTAAGAACCTATCCTACGCAAAAAGATAAGAGCACAGTGAAAGAAAAACCCATCCATCATAGCGATCAGCAATTACTGATTTCTTGTAAAGATTTCAGTTACTATAAAAGAGCTTACGTCGATTATAGCGCTGATAATAAAGTCATTAAGTCGTGGCAATCAGAAAAGCCTATACTGACTACCAAAGACTTTAAGATAACCACACCAAAGACGGTTGGTCGCACGCTGATCGAGTACGCCTGTAAAAGCTATGAGCAAAACAAATCGTAATATCATTAGACTCACCACAAAAAAAGCGCCCTGATGATTTTCAGGGCGCTTTTTTATACTCTATAAACTCTCTTGAACAATCAGACTTACGCTTTTAATACCGTATAGACAGGTACTGGGAACTCGCCATGTAGCTCAACCAAATCTAATAAAACTAATGCGCCGACCACAGTATGATCGGCTGACTGGCATAACTCATAAGCGGTCGTCAATGTGCCTCCAGTCGCCAAGATATCATCGACCAGTAATACACGTTCAGGTGGCAAATTATTTTGCATCTCAAGCGTGTCTTTGCCATACTCAAGCGCATATGCTTTATTAGCGACAGGTGGTGGCAGTTTACCTGGTTTGCGGAGCAAGATCATACCCTTACCCAATCTTCCTGCCAGCATACTGGCAAATACAAACCCGCGCGCCTCAACAGCTCCTAAGCAATCCACCTCATCCATTAGTCCCTCTGGCAACGCGGCAAGCAGCGCATCAATGACAGCATCAATATGACTGCGCAGTAACGGAGTAATATCATAAAAATCAATGCCGACTTTTGGAAAGTCTGGTACTGTGCGAATAATCTGCCAAAACGGATGATCTGTATTGAGCATTGGAGTCGTCTCATTTTCGGTAGTGGCAGATGTGGCGGCGTTAATACTCATGAAAACCCTTAGCTTGTATATGTTATATGGCTTGGACAATAGTTAGACACTGATAGATCAGCAGGCAATTATGGCTGACAGTGTCAATTTAGCGGCCGTTATTATAGCATGATTGGCTTTTTTGTGGCGGCTTATAGCCCAAGATCGTACTTCGCTTCGGTACAATGGTACAGATGATGGACTTGATAAAAGCCAATTTCATCTCAATATACAAGTGTAAACTTAACTATGAAAATAACGGTTATATGCTAAACTACGTGCGCTTTTACCGTCTAATATAATGACTGTAATACGAAATATAAGCGTTTATGACGCACTGTGACACTGGTAATGATCGATAGGACTATTTATGAAACGTTATGAATGTATTGTCTGCGGCTGGATCTATGACGAAGCGCTTGGCTGCCCTGAAGAAGGTATTGCCCCTGGCACCAAATGGGAAGACATCCCTGATGACTGGACCTGCCCTGAGTGCGGTGTCGGCAAGCTTGATTTTGAGATGCTTGAGCTGTAGTAGATGACCCTCTAATTAGGACACTTCATGACAACATCAAATGACATTAATAGTGCCAAATTGCCGGAAACGTCAGATACCAGTTTAGACAATACTCTAGACTTTTACCCTACTCCTGAATGGCAACGGTTTGGGGAACATCAGTGGCGCGACTCCGATCTTAGCCAACACCTTCATCAAGCGATGATTGATATTGGTGATGGTATAGAGTTGTGTGTCGAAGCGGGTGGCAACCCTAATAATCCGCCCCTACTGATGATCATGGGACTGGGTTCGCAAATGATATTTTGGCCAGACAATTTTATTAAGCGCTTTATTGATGCTGGTTTTTTTGTGATCCGTTTTGACAATCGTGATATTGGCCTGTCTTCTAAAGTACAGATCGAGGGCCTACCGCGTATCAACCAGCTCAAAATGATGGTACGCCTACAAACGGGGCTATCGAACAAAAGCACTCAGGTGGCTTATAACTTGACTGACATGGCAGAAGACACCGCCCGGTTGATCAAGGCGCTCAAGCTTGGCAAAACGCATCTGCTTGGTGCCTCTATGGGCGGGATGATTGCTCAAATTGTGGCGGCACGTTATCCAAGCTTGGTGCAGCGTATGGCGCTTATGTTTACCACGACCAATCGAGCATTTTTAAAACCGCCAAGACCTAAGCAGCTATACACCCTTATCAATCGTCCAGAGAGCCACTCTGAGCGTGATATCGTACGCCATAGTGTCTGGTTTATGAAAACGGTTGGCACACCAGGTCACGTCAATGTGCGCATGGTGCGTGAAATTGCCAAAATCCGCTATCAACGCAATTTTCACCCACTCGGTACGGTGCAGCAGCTCAATGCTATCTTGGCATCAGGCTCTATCAGCCGCTTTAGTAAGCAAGTCAAAGCACCAACGATTGTCTTACATGGTAGCGCTGACGGACTACTACCGGCGTCACAAGGTCGAGTGGTGGCAAAAACCATTCCTAATGCCAAGTTTCATTTAATCGAAGGTATGGCGCATGATATTCCAGAATATTATCAGCCTTATATGGTCGATTTGATTAGCAATCATTTGTTAGAAAAATAGCTATTCGCCTATAGTCACACTAGCCATAAAAAAGAGTGTAAACCCTATCGATAACGAATAGGGTTTACACTCTTTTTCGTTGTATACCAATTATAGATTATGGATATAACGCTAATCGCAGCTGACACCTGTGCCTTCTTTATTGATGCACATTTTATTGCCGTTTTTTAAATTGCCGATCCATGCCTTACCACCTGTAAATACAAATGAGGGTTGACCCTTATAATTATCATCAGTTAATACCCCATCACTAGTGAAGCGAAAAGGAATCACTAGCTCACCGCCCAGATTGACAAAGCCCCACTCCTCTCCGATACGAACGCCCGCGAATCCTTCAGAGAATGGACGGACTTCATCGAACGAATAGGTAATCATCGTGACGTCGTTGTCGTCAACGAAGCCCCACTTTCCATCTTGCTGACGTGATTGTAATGTCGTAAAACGTGTAGGTGCAGGTTGTCTTGATTGTGATGACGTATTGTTAGTAGAAGCTGTGGATTTTTTAGCCGATTGACTATTATCCTGAGCATTTGGATCACGCGTTGCATTACCATTTTTATCTAACCAACTTATCGCACTGTTTTTACGGACGCGCGCTCTCCCATTACGATAATCATCGATCTCGTCAATCGATGCTGAAAACGAGACAACCGTGCTGTTGGAGGTATTGATAACACCGTAGTTACCATCTTTTTTTACGACGATACGTCCTTCAGATACTGGACGCGCCCACCCTTGATTTCCTGTGAGCATATCGTACATTGCAGGCACGACTTCGCGTCCCTGCATATTGAGATAACCGACCCGACTGTTGCGCAATACAGGTAGTAGCCCGCCCGATATCTTGTCGGCATCGACTTTCTGATAGCGTGATAAATCAACGACCCTTTTACCTTTGCTGTCAATCAGAGCGACTGGCGCACCAAAATCTTTGATTGCTAAAAAATAGCCGCTAGTAGACGTACAAGAGACGTTTTTATAGTAGCTTTTGGGGAGCTTGCAACTGGCCGCTTGGGCGCTAGGCATTACAAAAAATGCACTAGAGACGATACCTATCGCAAAGCCAAATTGCGATATTTTTAGAGGCAAACAAGAGGTCACATTTGGTTGTATTTTTGACATAAAATGTCGGAGCATAAGCAAACCTAGGCAAATAATATAGATTGTTTGATATAGCGGTTGATGACTGGTGATTTTATGAGTACTAGACTAACAAATTGCAATATCAGAGCCAATATCATTCCTGTAAGGATGTGACTCGATTATATAAGCGCTGTTGTACAAGCATTATTGTGTGAGTAAGGTCACAAGATGGTTCTACTGCCTACGAGACTTTTTCTTACTATTTGGTTTAATAAATTATCCATAGCAACGATCTATCTAATAACCAGAATAAATTTTGGTTTTGCCATTTCATTTTTTGCTTAAAACCACGACAATAGGGCTTTGGCTAACCCTCACATTGGTCTAGGACTATAAGAATAATAATATAAGGACGTTTTATGGCGACTGCTTCTTCACGCGCTGCCCCTATTGGCCTAGTTATCGGTTGTATTATCTTCGGGCTGGGCAGTCTGATTGTCGCTCACGTCGATATCGGTGGCTGGGCGATGTCATTTTGGCGACTGGCCATTTCAGGTATTGTCTTTGCGATTTTAGCCAAGGTGATGCGCCAACAGATGCCACAATCAAAACGTGCTATTTTTTATGGTTTATTGTCAGGTGCATTTTTAGGCTTAGACTTGGCGCTTTGGCACGAGAGTATTTACGCTGTGGGTCCTGGTATTTCGACCCTGCTCAATAGCTTACAAATCTTCTTCTTGGCTGCCATTGGTTTTTTATATTTCAATGAGCGCCAATCTATCGTGCAGATCATCAGTTTATTTTTAGCGATGCTGGGCGTTGCAATGATAGGCAGTCCTGAATTTGCACACAATACCGCTGCCACTTGGGGATTTGTCACGGGTATTGTGTCAGGAGCAATGCTAGGTGCGTCGATGACTTTTATTCGAAAGACACATGATACCGAACCGACACCGATATTTATGCTGATGCAGCTGATTAGTATCGGTGGCGTCTTAGCCATGATTGTGCCTATGTTTATATTCGATACAGGTCATATTTTGCCCAACACATGGTCTAAGATTGGTTGGGTGCTTATCTACGGGACAGTGATGCAGTGTTTGGCATGGGGTCTGATTGCTTATTCTATTCCTAAGTTGTCTCTGGCATTGACGGGTCTGTTATTGTTAACTGAACCCATCGCCGCTTTGGTTATTGACTATAGCTGGCTGGACAAACCTATCAATGGCTTACAATGGGGCGGCGCGTTATTGACCATGCTTGCAATCTACTTAGGCTCCTTAAAGCCAAAGCCACATTCTCTGCGGCGCTATCGGTTTTTTTCGCGGTTTTATAAGCGAGACTATAAGTAATTAAGTAATATTGATACGGTTACTTAAACTGCCATTCAACAAAAAGCGCCCATGCTACAGATAGCATGGGCGCTTTTTATTAGAGAAGATATACGTTTACTATTTTTATTCGATAGACTCAAATTTTAATCTTATCAGCATTACTTATTTAACGTCAGAACTTTTATTAAATAAGGCATTTAGCAAGATAGCAGCCAACGTAGCGGTGCCGATACCACCCAAATCAAAACCACCTAAGTGCAAGCTAAAGTTACCTGTACCCATGATTACGGTCACTGCCGCGATGATCAGATTGCTATTTTTACTAAAATCAATGTGGCTGTCGATCCAGATTTTTATCCCAGCGATCGTGATCAGACCGAAAACGACGATAGAAGCGCCGCCCAATAAAGCCGCTGGTATCGTTTGAATAATGGCACCAAATTTTGGTGATAACCCTAATATAATAGCGACCATACCTGCGACGACAAATATCGTTGTGCTATATACTTTGGTGACCGCCATCACCCCGATGTTTTCAGCATAGGTAGTCACACCTGTACCGCCAAATCCTGCTGAGAAAGTCGTTGCCAAGCCATCGGCAAAAAATGCTCGGCCCATATAAGGGGTCACGCGAGACTTGGTCATACCTTCCACTGCCTTAAAGTGACCTAAGTTTTCAGCGACCAAAATAAAGGCGACAGGCGCAATGAGAATAATAGCGCTCATCTCAAAGCGTGGGGTATGGATGCTGGGAAGACCAAACCATGCAGCCGCAGCGACTGCGCTAAAATCAATTGCCGTCCCAAAACCTAGGATATTGGTCATCACAAAATAAGCGATGTATGATAATACCAAACCCACGAGTAGCAGCAAACGACGTAACATGCCACGGGTAAATACCGCCACTCCACTGATGAGTAGTACGGTCAACGTAGCCATCCAAGCATCAAACTGATTGGCAGAAACCCCTTGGATAGTAACTGGTGCCAAATTAAGACCAATAATCATGACAATAGCACCGGTGACGATAGGCGGCATCAAGCGCTCAATCCAGCCAGTGCCTGTTTTCATCACTAACAGGCCAATCAGCGCATAAATGATACCGCAGGCCATGATACCGCCTAGCGCGACATTCAAATTGGCATTGAACCCTGCCCCTGCATACGCAGTTACCGCAATCACTGGACCAATAAAAGCAAAGCTTGATCCCAAGTAGCTTGGCATACGCCCACCCGTGATCATAAAGAACATCACCGTACAGATACCAGACATCAAAATGGCTAAGTTAGGGTCAAATCCCATCAATAATGGCGCAAGGACGGTCGCACCAAACATGGCAAATGTATGTTGTATACCAAGTAATACACTCTTTGACGGTGGCAAATAATCATTGATACCCACTGGATCACGATCCAAATCACCTTTGTAAGGTCGCCATGTCGGAAACCAGCGACCATTTTCAAAATCTGGATTGTGCGGATAACTGATGGCTGCTGAATCAATACCTGCAGCTTCCAATGCATTGTGAGCTGACTGATTTTGAGCGCTGTTGTCTGAAGCTGGTGATGGGTCTTTTTGAGATGGCATGCGCGCTTGTCCTATGTGAGCTGAGGTAATAGGCTAAAATAATGGAAAAAGTAAAAACGGTGCGAAATTGGGGGGATAGTAGCGAACGCGATAGAAGTCGTAAACAATATAAATAAGCACTATCGTCTTCTATCGATAATATGTCATCCCAATTCATTCATTTATGTTGTAATATGACAAACCAAAAGTATTATTTGGTATGATAGCCAGTTCTTGGCTGGTTGTATTGGATCACTATGTATAACCAAAGATGCTGTGTGATCAAAAGCACGTTTGCTCTTCTGCCAACCAGCCTATTTAATAGCGATATTAACTTACAGGATGTTACATAGTCGTTAACTCCGAGCATGATAGCGGAGTTTCAAAACAAATAAAAGTGATTATTCAGTCACCATCTGTACTCTTTAATAGCAATATTTTTATAGACGGTCGCTCACAAGTCTTCTGTAGTGGGCCTTGAGAGTGACGACTGCCTATTATATTTTCAATAAAAGCGCTCAAGGCAATTATCACAATTGTTCAAGCCTTTGAATTTTCGGTAACTCATTATGATTAGTATTTTTGATTTATTTAAAATCGGCATTGGTCCATCGAGCTCACATACAGTGGGACCAATGGTGGCAGCCAATTTATTTTTAGACTCATTGACCAAGCAAATGGAACTGACGGCTATCGCAAAGATTGAAATCGAGCTTTATGGCTCTTTGGCGGCGACAGGAAAAGGGCACGCAACAGATACTGCCATATTGTTAGGGTTACTTGGCCATACACCTAGCACCATCGATACACGTATGACCAGCAGCTATCTTTCTCCTATTTTTTCTGGCAAGACATTAAATGTGTCAGGTATTCACACGATTGCATTTGATACAGAGCAGGATATTTATTGGTACGACGATACTGTCCTGCCCTATCACCCTAACGCATTGACGCTTCGTGCTATATCGACTGACGGTATTCGTTATCAGCAGACCTACTATTCGATTGGTGGTGGTTTTGTCATCAATAAAGAAGATGCCACCGATCCAGATGAAGATCATGCCAGCCCAACGATCGATAGCGTTCCTTATCCTTTTAATAATGCAGCAGAACTACTAGAACAATGTCGTCAGTATGATTTGAGCATCAGCGAATTAGTACTGGCCAATGAATGCCACTTCCATGACAAAGAGACAGTGTTTGCCTACCTAGATAGTATTTGGGAGGTCATGCAAGATTGTGTTAAGCAAGGCTGTGAAAATGGCGGTATTTTGCCAGGTGGCTTGGATGTCAAACGCCGCGCACAAGATTTGCACAGGCAGCTGTCTGCGGAAAAAGACCAACCTATCACCAACAATGACAAATTGGCCGCCATGGACTGGGTAGACTTGTACGCGCTCGCCGTCAATGAAGAAAACGCCAATGGCGGCAAAGTTGTGACCGCACCCACCAATGGCGCAGCAGGTATTATTCCTGCAGTATTGCACTACTATCGTGATTTTTTACCTAACTATAGCCAAGATGGTGTCCGCAAGTTTTTATTGAACGCCACCGCTATCGGTAGCCTAATCAAGCAAAACGCTTCCATCTCTGGTGCTGAAGTCGGCTGCCAAGGCGAGGTTGGATCGGCATGTGCTATGGCAGGTTCTGCATTAGCAGAGATCATGAATGGGACACCAGCTAAATGCTTAAATGCGGCAGAAATCGGTATTGAGCATAATTTAGGTCTAACCTGCGACCCTATTGGTGGACTGGTGCAGGTGCCTTGCATCGAGCGCAATGCCATGGGGGCGGTCAAAGCTATCAACGCAGCACGTTTAGCCTGTAGAGGAAATGGCCAGCACTTCGTCTCTTTGGATAAGGCTATAGAAACTATGAAGCAGACAGGTGCTGATATGTCTGATAAATATAAAGAGACCGCTCGTGGTGGCCTAGCTGTCTATGCTGATAATAGAATTCCTACTGCGATGCGCGGCGTTAGTGTTAACTACAGTCAATGTTAATGCAATTGATAAATGTTACCTTTAACCACGCTATCTCATCATAGCAGCAGATATAGTATCAATAAAAAGGCCGCTATATATTAGCGGCCTTTTTATTAGTTGTATACTTGCAAGCTGTACTATTCAGCAGTTTTTGAAACGACTTCATTTAAAATCCAAACTGGTTTGACCACATTAGATCCTTCAGCAGTGACTGCTTCTTGGCGTACATCTAATACATAACGGTAGTTTGGCTCATAAGTGAAACCTTGAATGTTACCACTTAAAGTGGTGTAGTTTTTCTGATAAGTTTGGCGATACTGTAGGCACTGTGATTCAACCATCGTACCGTCTGTTGCAGTCAGGTCACAAACTGCTTTACGCGGTGCGATTTCTACTTCAAAACTTGGAATATTTACCACTTTGACGTTCATAGGCTGTCCTTCTACAACCATTGTACGTTCATTGTCCATGTCCATAGTAGAACAACCAGTAAGAGCAAAAGTTGTCATCAATGCTGCAAGTGCTAATCTTTTCATTATTCAATCCTCAGATAATTGGTAATAATTCTTCATTTTCTATCTAAATTTATTATTTTAAAAACTCTACTGCATTTCTTCATACAACAAAGCTTCTTTCTATCATGATGATATTTAGAGTCACGCTAATTGAAATCTCTAGCCAGCTTTACTAGCGATGTAGTGAATATCATCTGTTTACCCCAGCAAGTATAGGTCGCAATTCACCTTACTCTCTATGACTGCTTTGTAAAGTAACGTCAGCTTTTGCAACTGATGTTAATAAAGCGTATTGAATAGCAGAGTAATTTGATAACAGCTTAATATTAGACATAAAAAAGCCAGAGCAATAATCACTCTGGCTTTTTATAAATAGATTTAAAAAATCTGTCAAGATTGAAACTTTTAAGACCGTTTCTAACTGCGATAGTCAGCGTTTATTTTGACGTAGTCGTATGACAAATCGCAGGTATACACCGTATCGCTAGCATCACCACGAGCCAAATCAATGTGAATAGTAATCTCAGCGCGGCTCATGACTTTTTTACCTGCTTCTTCTGTATAGCTGGGCGCGACACCGCCATTTTGACAAATCATCACCTCATCTAAATACACATCAACTTGCTCGGTGTCTAGGTCGTCAATACCAGCATAACCGACTGCCGCCAAGATGCGCCCCCAGTTTGCATCACTCGCAAAGAACGCCGTTTTTACCAGCGGCGAATGCGCCACAGCATAAGCCACATCACAGCACTCTTGCGTGGTCTGCCCGCCAGTCACTTTAACCGTCATAAACTTGGTCGCCCCTTCACCATCACGCACGATAAGCTGCGCTAGGCGTACAAAGACGTCGCGCAGTGCATCAAAAACGGCCTGATAATGCGGATGCGCTGGACTATCAATCACCTCTGAGCTGGCAGCACCTGTCGCAATCAACACGCAGCAGTCGTTGGTCGATGTATCCCCATCAACGGTAATACGGTTAAACGACTGCTCATTGATAGCGCTGAGCATCTCTTGCAATAAGTCGGCCGCGATATTGGCATCGGTTGCGACATAACCCAGCATAGTCGCCATATTTGGACGTATCATGCCTGAGCCTTTTGACATGCCAGTGATATGATAGCTAGTACCTGCAACGTCGACTTTTTGGCTTGCAAGCTTAGGGACAGTATCTGTCGTTCGGATACCGTTAGCAGCAGCCAACCAGTTATCAGAGGCTAAGTTCGCTAACGCATCGTCTAAGCCTGCAATGACCGCGTCACTATTTAATGGCTCGCCAATCACGCCAGTAGAGAATGGCAATACTGTATTAGCCTCTACGCCAGCTTTTTTAGCCAAGGCAATACAGATTTCAGTAGCGCGGCGTTTACCATCAGCGCCCGTCCCTGCGTTTGCATTACCTGTATTGGTTACCAGATAACGCGGACTAGCCTTGGTAAAGTGCTCACGTAATATACGTACAGGCGCGGCGCAAAATGTATTTTTGGTCGTGACAACTGCGGTCGTGGCATGTTCAGCGATTTCAATCACGACCAAATCATCACGATTTTTGTAGCGTACGCCCGCGGCAGTTGCGCTCAGCTTAATGCCATCAATGGGATAAATAATATCAGGTACTGCTACGTTTCCAACAGACATAGTAAAATCCTTATTTTTCAATTTTTATCGTTGTTTTTAGGTGATGTAATAAACACTATAATTGATCCAATTTAAGAGTGGTACAAGGCAACCGAGTGCAGATGGATATATCATACTTCAAGCAAGGTTAACGCCGTAATGCTTTTATAGTGGATTGACTATATATCTGAATATTACGGTTTTTTTAGATCGAATGCTGACCAAATGGGTGCATGATCTGAGGGTTTTTCCATCGCACGCAGCTCATAGCTGATGCCAGCACCAATGCATTCACTAACGAGGTCTGAGGTGCATAAAATATGATCAATACGTAAACCGCGCTTGGGTTCATCATTAAAGCCGCGGCTGCGATAATCAAACCAACTATATAACTCTGTACTCTCTGGATAATGCAAACGGTACGTATCGGTCAACTCACGCGACATTAATGCTGAGTACCATTCGCGTTCCTCTGGCAAAAATGAGGTTTTTCTATTTTTTAACCAGCGCTTTGCATTGACCTCACCGATACCGATATCGATGTCCTCTGGCGCAATATTCATATCACCCATGACAATGATCGAACGACCTTCTGCCTTTAGTGTATCAATATAAGCCATTAAATCTGCATAATAAGCACGCTTCATCGGAAATTTGATCGGATGGTCTTGGCTCTCTCCTTGTGGAAAATAACCATTGAGCACATCCACTTCACGCCCTTCAAGCTCATAGCGTGCATGTATAAAACGCTTTTGTGCTTCTTCGTCATCACCAGGAAAGCCTTTTTGTACAAATATAGGCGCCACTTTTGACAGTAGCGCCACGCCATAATGTCCTTTTTGCCCGAAATACTCTACGTGATATCCTAGAGCTTTTATGTCATCAAGTGGAAATTGATCGTCATGGACTTTGGTCTCTTGTAGACCCATGACATCAGGATCGATTACTTCGCGCACTGCCTCAAGCTGATGCTGGCGAGCGCGGATACCATTGATATTAAAACTGACAAAACGGGTCATAAACTGTCCTATACTGATTGGTTAAAAGACTGTGCTGATATAGATGAGTCTGATACAAAAGCCTATGATAACAGACCTAGGCTGCCCTAGCTGTTGCATGGCCTTATATCTTGAGCTAGAGTAGCGCTTATTATAAATATAATAGAGACTATTTTTTGTCGGGTTTCTTATTTGCCCACATATATAAATTACGTTCGCTAAACAACCTTTATCAAAAATACTGAGCCCGTTATGACGACAACTGAGCATAAAAATACAAATACAGCCGTAAATAACGACATTGAACCACTATTTGCTAAAGATTATAACGTCTACATCAACCATACGGATGCAGGCGGCATCGTTTATCATGCCAACCATCTGGTGTTTTTTGAAAACTGCCGCCGTGATTGGTTTACCAAGCTGGGTCTAAACGGTTATTTTTTGCAAACTGATGATGGCGACATACAGCATTTTGTCGTGAGTCAGGCGGATTTACAATACAAGAGAGCCATTCTCTTAGATGAAATCATTACTGTACGTATCGATAAAGTGGAGCTAAAGCCTGCTAGCATCATATTTTATCAAAGCATTCGCCGTAGCACATCAGATAATAGCGCTACAGACAAAACCACTAGCCAGATATTAAGTAGCACCAAAATCGTCATTGCTTGTGTACAAAACCTTGTTAAGCCAGAACCAATGGCTAATAACGAAACAAATAACGCTCAACCTGACAACGCAGTAAATACCACACCCATGCGTCCTATCCGTGTACCAAAAGAATTACGAGATGCCATTGAGCAGGCGATTAGTGAGCAAACGAACGAGCGACTGTAGAACGCTATGCGCATTGATCCTGATAGACCCTTGCTTGAATTTAATAATCTCTGGGTGCATGGCAGGCCGGTAGTCGGTAGCGATAATCCTAAGCATAGTAGTGGTGAACAGACAAAAACCTTTGTACCGCATAAACTCTATCAAAGGTGGTTAAATAAGCGACAAAAAAATGCGCTATCTGATGGACTATCGCCTCATAGCCGCATATTGATAAACGGTGCGAGTGGCAAGCTACTATCAGGACAAATCACCATGTTGACAGGGGCTTCTGGTAGTGGCAAATCTGTCCTCTTGCGGGTGCTGGCAGGATTGTTGCCGATGAGCACTGGTGATATTCATTTGCGTAGTGATGCCACGCCACATCAGCGAGATGAAAGCATTCACACCACATCGCCAATTACTTGGCGCAAGCAAGTGGCGCTGCTTGCTCAACAGCCACAGCTGTTAGAGGGCAATGTCCTTGATAATTTAAAGATGCCTTATGCTTTAGACGCGCATCAGACCCAAAGTTTTGATATAAACTGGCATTTGACCCAACTTGCGTCTTTGAATAAAAATGCAGACTTTTTGCAACAAGAGGCCAACCACTTATCGGGTGGTGAGCGTCAGCTGGTCAATACCTTACGCCTACTACAACTCAATCCGCGAGTACTATTACTAGATGAGCCAACCGCCGCGCTAGATATCGACACCTCAGCGCAGTTGGTCAGCTTGCTGATGAGATGGTTGCAGGCCAACAGGCAGCGCTCGTTATTATGGGTAACTCACGATACCAAAGAGATTATGTCAT
Source organism: Psychrobacter sp. PSP (assembly GCF_024085615.1). Taxonomy (NCBI): domain Bacteria; kingdom Pseudomonadati; phylum Pseudomonadota; class Gammaproteobacteria; order Moraxellales; family Moraxellaceae; genus Psychrobacter; species Psychrobacter sp. PSP. The sequence continues at coordinate 162,981 of NZ_JABLTF010000005.1, read as the reverse complement.
TAGCCAGTAGACATTGGCATATGCAAGCAGGTGTACTAACCGAAGCGCCCTAGGGCACGATATGATGCTCAAAAACTTGCTCGAAACCTTCATTACATCGTGCTCATGACATTACTGCCTTCCTTTATAATGAGCCCCATCAACGGTATGAATCATATGCAAGTATTTTTAACTTACAGTGATATTGCGCTTGCCAGTTGTATGATTATCATCGTATTACTCATCTCATGGCAACTGCGCTTAAAACTGACAAAAACGCTGTTGATAGCTGCTATTCGCACCATTGTGCAGCTTAGCTTTATCGGTCTGATACTGGCATGGATTTTTGCCCGTGAGCAGTGGTATGAAGTGTTGCTGATTTTGACCATTATGACCCTGATTGCAGGGAGTGCTGCCAAAAATCGTGTCAAACGCAGCTATAAAGGGTTGCTAACCGATACGCTAATAGCCGTCGGCACCTCAGCGACACTGGTCACTGCAATAGCGATGATCGTTATCCTAAGAGTACAGCCTTGGTATACGCCGCAATTCATTATTCCTATACTGGGGCTGATATTAGGCAATTCTTTGACTGCCATCTCATTAACGAGCAATCAGTTGATCGAAGCTTTTCATGAGCAGCAAGGGCGTATCGAGATGATGCTGAGTCTTTCTGCTCGACCATTTGAGGCCGTCCATGAGCAGATTCGTGCCGCAATCACAAATGGCATGACCCCAACGCTCAACTCTATGCTAGTCGTCGGTATTGTCAGCTTGCCCGGTATGATGACGGGGCAAATATTGGCTGGTGCCGACCCCACACAAGCGGTCCGCTATCAGATAATCACGATGTTTTTGATCTGTGTGAGTAGCACACTTGGCTGTACCATCAGCGCGCTGCTCATTTATCGACGCTTTTTTAATAAAAACAAGCAGTTTATTCTGCCTCATTGATACCATTTTCTCTTTGCATGATATTCATCTTATTGACCATCAAACGTTGCCAGCTTAGTGACTTGCACCATGAATGAGTCATATCCATTTTAATACTTACGCAATCACTTCTCTGTTTTATCAATAAATCCTTCTACCCTATTGACACGTTTGACTCACTCAAAAACTTATCTTGCGGTAGCAAATTTCTTATACATCATATACCTGCTGTAGTGTTCAGCTTTATCTATGTACTGCTCAGTCTTGCTTTCTATTATTGTCTTCAACATTATTCATGCTACTGTATTGCTTAAATGTATCGTTTTTTTGATACCGTAGTTGCAAAAACCAGATAATATCTACTTGAAATACAGCTTATTTCTTTCATTGCATTATCTAATTGTTTGATTCATTTAACTCACCCATCAGTAGTTAATTAGATTGAACAACGGCAACAACAGCAAGCAGACATGGACGTTACTGCATCCAATAGCAGGTTAATCACATTAATGCTGATTTGTGATATTGACATGCATATGACTGCTTTCTTAAAAAACATTCACCTATATCAAACTGCAAGGACGCTGACTATGATGCCGAACAAACCTTGGCTTGCCAATTATCCCGATGGTGTACCTAAGACTATCAACCCTGATAGATATAGCAGCATAATGGAGCTGTACGAGGAATGCTTTGACCGCTTTCGTATGCACCCTATGAGTATCTGTATGGGTGTGACTCATACTTATCATGATGTCAATAACGCCTCGTTGGCCGTCGCCGCATGGCTACAATCTCAGGGACTACCACAAGGCAGTGTGGTGGCACTGATGATGCCAAACGTGCCGCAGTATCTGCCCACGATGATTGGTATCTTGCGGGCAGGCTATGTATGCACCCCAGTCAATCCACTCTATACAGGCCGCGAGCTGCGTCATCAGCTCAACGACTCAGGCGCACAAATTATCTTTGTGGTAGACAACTTTGCCCAAGCGCTCGAGCAGGTCATCGGCGAGACCAAAATCAAACGTATTGTCTTATCAAAAATGGGCGATATGATGGGGCTCAAAGGCATCTTGGTCAATACTATCATTCGCCAAGTCAAACGTCTGGTCCCCAAATACAAGCTCAACGACCCAAAGTATCAAGTCACCAAACTCCCTGATGTGCTCAAAAAAGGCAAAAACCTTCCCTTTCAAAAGCCAAAAATGTCACTTGATCAAAAGGCGTTTTTGCAATATACCGGCGGCACGACAGGATTATCAAAGGGTGCCATCTTGTCGCAGCGTAATATCGTGGCGGCGGCGATGCAATCAGAGGCTTGGACCCGCCCTATCACCTCTGAGATCAATGAGGTATATATCAATATGGTCATGGCGCTACCGCTGTATCATATCTTTGCCTTTATGCTCAGCTTGCTCGGCATGCGCTCAGGTTATACCTTTATTTTGATACCCAACCCGCGCGATATACCAGGGTTTATCAAAACCTTATCAAAACAGCCTTTCCATATTTTTCCAGCGGTCAATACGCTGTTTAAAGGCTTGCTAGATCATCCAGACTTTAAACACCTAGATTTTAGCTCGCTACGTATCTCGCAGGCAGGTGGTATGGCGGCGACCGAACAAACCGCCACTCGCTGGCTTGAGACCACTGGCTGTGCGATGATCGAAGGTTGGGGGATGACCGAAGGCGTGGCGGTCGGTACGGCCAACGTCATCACAGATCGTAAGTTTAACGGCACAATTGGTGTGCCCGTCCCTAGCGTCGATGCCATTGTGATTGATGATGAGGGCAAGCGCGTCGGTGTAAACCAAGCAGGCGAGCTGTGTATCAAAGGCCCTAACGTCACCTCAGGTTATTTAAACAGAGACAGCAGTGATGACTTTACCAGCGATGGTTACTTCCGTACTGGTGATATCGTTAGTATGGATGAAAAAGGCTATTTTAGACTGTTGGACCGTAAAAAAGACATGATTTTGGTCTCTGGTTTTAACGTCTTTCCTAATGAGATTGAGTCTGTCATGCTTGACTGCGACGGTATCGTTGATTGTGCGGTCATTGGTATTCCTGATGAGCGCCAAGGCGAGGCAGTCAAAATCTATGTGGTGCCTGCGGACAACAATGTCACCAAAGAAGCTATCAAAGAATTTGCGCTGGACAACTTAACGGGTTATAAATGTCCGCGCTATATTGAATTTGTGAGTGATCTGCCAAAGAGTAATGTTGGTAAAGTATTACGTCAAAAACTGCGTGAGAAACATCATGCAGACCACCCTCAACACTAAGTAGCTTCTCTTGAAAAAAGCGCCCTATATCAATAATAAGGCGCTTTTTTGTTGCACCTATTTGCTTTTAATGTCTCATTGAAAGATAAATGTATCGAGCACAAATTTTTATCTACTCTGATCAATTCTGTATACCCTTCACTCTCCAACATATATTTTTTCATATATCAAACCCAAATATAAACTATCAAGTTCTCGTATGCCTGTAACGAGTTTAGTTGTAGTTATGTTAATGTAAACCCGCAATGTGTCACTAAGTTTTCTGTCGATTTAGATTAATCGAATATTGACTTTAGACACGTCAAAACTGTTGATTTGAAAGGTATTTCAATTTTAGAAACAGTAACCCGTTATTTGATCTACCCAGAAGCGTATTTATTAAGCGTTTAGTCTTGGTAGTTAAATCAAATTTTATAGAGGACTCTGTACGTTAGCAGTATGTGAAAACAAAGGATAGCACTCGACAATTTATTGCTCAAAGAGCAATGATGTATATCGTCGACATGGATGTGACTACTTTTTTATAGACCCTTAACTTATCTTAATTTAAGGACGCTTGGCATGACAGTAGAGAAACCTTGGCTTGCTCAATACCCAGAAAACGTACCCAAGACCATTAATCCCGATCAATATGAAAGCCTCATAGAGTTGTATGAAGAGTGCTTCAACCGTTTTCGTATGCATCCGATGACTATCTGCATGGGTGTGACTCATACTTATGATGACGTTGACAAAGCATCATTGGCAGTAGCAGCATGGTTACAAGCTCAAGGCTTACCTAAAGGCAGCGTCGTGGCACTCATGATGCCAAACGTTCCACAATATTTACCAATCATGATTGGTATCTTACGCGCAGGTTACGTCTGTACCCCGATCAACCCACTATATACAGGTCGTGAGCTGCGTCATCAATTGAATGACTCAGGCGCTCAGGTGATTTTTGTGGTGGATAACTTTGCTCAAGCGCTAGAGCAAGTCATTGAAGAGACCAATATCAAGCGTATTGTACTCTCAAAAATGGGCGATATGATGGGCTTAAAAGGTATTTTGGTAAATACTGTCATCCGTCAAGTCAAACGCTTAGTGCCTAAATACAATCTAAATGACCCTAAGTACAAAGTCACGAAATTCCCTGAAGTACTGAAAAAAGGACGTAATCTACCGCTTCAAGCACCCAAAGCCACCTTGCAGCAAAAAGCGATTTTGCAGTACACAGGCGGCACAACGGGTCTGTCTAAGGGTGCTGTTTTGACGCAGCGTAATGTCGTCGCAGCGGCGATGCAATCAGAAGCATGGTATCGTCCAGTCACCTCAGATATCAATGAGGTATATATCAATATGGTAATGGCATTGCCGCTCTATCATATTTTTGCGTTTATGCTCAGCTTACTTGGTATGCGTTCAGGCTACACTTTTATTCTAGTACCCAATCCGCGTGATATGCCAGGGTTTATCAAAACGCTATCAAAACAACCGTTCCATATTTTCCCTGCGGTAAACACTTTGTTTAAAGGTTTACTTGATCAGCCAAATTTCAAAGATTTGGACTTTAGCTCATTGCGTATCACGCAAGCCGGTGGTATGGCGGCAACCGAGCAAACAGCAGCCCGTTGGTTAGAAGTTACTGGCTGTCCGATGGTTGAAGGTTGGGGTATGACTGAAGGTGTTGCAGCGGGTACCGCCAACGTCATTACTGATCGTAAGTTCAACGGTACAATCGGCATACCAGTTCCTAGTGTCGATATCATCGTCGTTGACGAAAATGGTGAACGTGTCGCCATGCATGAGGCAGGTGAGATGTGCATCAAAGGCCCAAACGTCATGTCAGGCTATTTCAATCGAGACAATACCAATGATTTCACAAGCGATGGTTACTTCCGTACTGGCGATATTGTGAGCATGGATGAAAAAGGCTACTTCACTTTACTAGACCGTAAAAAAGATATGATTTTGGTGTCAGGATTCAATGTATTTCCAAATGAGATTGAAGCGGTCATGCTTGACCATGAAGGTATCGTCGATTGCGCCGTGATTGGTATCCCTGATGAAAAACAAGGTGAAGCCGTCAAAATCTATATTGTGCCTGCAGACAACAATGTCACCAAAGAAGACATCAAAGAGTTTGCATTAGACAATTTAACGGGTTATAAGTGCCCGCGTCATATCGAGTTTGTCAGCGAACTACCAAAAAGTAATGTCGGTAAAGTATTGCGTCAAAAGCTACGTGAGCAGCACATATCAGACAACCCGTAAACACTATAATCTGTACATGATTATCTAGCCATAGAGACAAAAAAGCCCACTGTTATTAGAGTGGGCTTTTTGTTTTTATTGCACGAGCGTGTTGCATCAGCTCAATCGACTCATCACTTGCAGCGGCAAACGCTTCATCGCCTGTCCCACGATTGACCATGGTAAGCTCGGTACACACGCCTCTTCTACCTCGGCCTCAATCGCGGCAACGATCGCTTTGGTACCTGTCTCAGTATCGACTTCAAACGGCAATGGCTTGGCATTCGTATTAATCTCAGTACGGATGTAACCGGGATAAATAGTAGAGACCTTAATAGGCAACTTAGTCAATAGCATATCAGCACGAATCCCTTCTGCAAGATGTGCCAAACCTGCTTTACTCGCGCCGTAAGCTGTCAGGTGCTTAGGCAGGCCACGCATCGCTGACATGCTCGACATGACGACCAGATGACCACTGTTTTGAGCCCGAAAGATATTCATCGCCGCTTCGCATTGTGCCAATGCCGAGATGAAATTAATCTCAACGGTACGGCGATTGGTATCAAAACGTCCTTTACCAATACGGCGACTATCGCCAATCCCTGCATTGACCACGATACGATCAATAGTGCCAAAGTCAGCAGCAAATGCGTCAAATACCTTAAAAACAGCATCATAATCACTGACATCTAACGCTTGGTATTCAACGCGTATATTAGGATATGCTGCTACCAGCTCTGACTGCAAGCGCTCTAAACGATCAGTACGGCGCGCACAGATAGCAAGATTATAACCAAGCTTAGCAAACAATCTTGCCATACCCTCGCCCAATCCTGAGCTTGCTCCTGTGATCAGGACGGTTTTGCCTTGACCAACCTGCTGTTTGTTTAGGTCTTTTAGATAGCGTGATGGCTGAACGGCGCTAAATACCTGAGCTTTACTTTGTTTGGCGCTTTTAGTGACTAAATTAAGCAGTTTGTGTTGCATAAGCCCTCCCTTGTATCGACTCTAAATGACACTCCAGTTTTATAGATCCTCTGTACCAACGACAAAAACTGGTTGACTAAAATCGTTTATTGTAATGGCTAATGCTCTACAAATACGTGGCGATTATGTATAAAAGCGCATCCAAACCCATTGACTCAATTATCGCCACGTCACAAACTGCTTACCTTCAGAAAATAAATGACTGTATTCATTTAAAGACAATAAATGCGCGCGCTGACTCTTTAGGGTGATCGATGTCACGCCCGTATTGACTAAGCTCTTATTTAACTGATAAGCGGTTTGACTGCCTTGGCTCAGTAGCTTTGCGGTAATGGCAGCGATGACACCGCCTGAGGTAAAGACCAATACAGTGCTATGTTGGTCTAAGTGCATATCGGCTATCTTTGTACGTACTTGTTCAAGCGCTTGCTGCGCTCGCTCATTGAACTGCGGCCAGCTTTCAATATAATCCTGATCATTGTTGCCACCATGCCAGCGCTGCATCGCTTGATCAAACAGCTCAGCAAGACGCCGATTTGGTGATTGAGCATTGGCAATTTCAGCGGATATCTCAGCTTGGTTATCAAAATCACCAGCGGATTTCACAAACACATCTTTGTGATTGAACTCGTCAAATTGTGGCAAAATATAGCTTTCATGCTCATCAAAGTTGATGGCTGTCGCAATGGCCATGTCGTCATTATTGGCCTGAGCAAACGGTTGATACCCTTGCCAAAAATGGCGAGCAGAGTCTTGTTGCCTGACCAGATTACCCGTAAATATCGCATCGATACGGCGCTGGGTATTTGCATAGTGTTGACCCAGCATTTTTGCTTGGGTTTCACCTAGCTCTGACAGCCGATCATAGTTTTCTTGACCAAAAGAAGCCTGACCATGACGGGCTAAAAGTATGGTTGTCATAAAATACTGCCTTTTATTATATTGTCCAAATTGCGGTTTTTCTTATACTTCAGCTGAATCAGAGGGCTTAGCAAAATAGCCTTTTGGTAAAATGCCTTTCACTACTTTTTGTACAGGGTCTGGCAATTTCTCAATCGTTGCCGCATCGACTCCTCTGTCTTCTAAATATGGCTGAACGTGTGTATTGAACAGCGCTTCGCCTTCATATTGTGCAATCAGTTTGAGACATTTGGCATGCATGACATGTATGGCAAGCCACGCGTTTTTAAATGCTGGATTGGTGGTTTGTTTATGATAGTAGCGATAGTAGATTTGCTGAATGATACCTGATAGACGAAACAGCCCAAACACTTCATAAAAGGTCCAGTTATCTATCTGTAGTCCAGATTTTTCTAGATAATAAGCAACCACTTCGTCACGCGTCATCATACCTTCTAAGTGAGTTGGCTGGCGACGAAACTGCTGCATGACAATATTGTCGTCTTCCTCAATCCAGTAAGCCAACGCACTACCCAAGTCCATTAGTGGATCGCCAAGGGTTGCCATCTCCCAATCGAGGACTCCGATAACTTTAGTCGGCTCGTTTGCATCGAGTATGACGTTGTCAAAGCGCCAGTCATTGTGAATAATGCACGTTTTGCTATCAGCAGGGGTATGCTTTTTGAGCCACTGTCTGACCAAGGCAAAGCTTGGGACGTTGGGTGTCTTTGCTTTGATATAACGCTTGTCCCAGCCACTAATTTGGCGCGCGCAGTAGCCATCACCGCGACCCAAATCAACCAAATCAGGATGCGCTGTATAATCTATTTGATGCAGCTCTACTAGCGCATCTAAAACATTGGTGCAAAGCTGACGGATTTGTTCAGGATCTAGATCGACCCCTTTTGGTAAATTGGCACGGGGAATGATCCCTTCCATACGCTCCATGACATAGAAATCAGCACCGATGACAGATTCATCTGTACATAGCGCAATCATTTCGGGCACATAAGGATAAGCATTTTTTAATGCTTTTTGAACGGTATATTCGCGTACCATGTCGTGCGCAGATTTTGCCTTGGTACCTTTTGGTGGACGGCGTAAGATAAGATCTTGGTTTTTATCATCGCCTTCATATTGTAAGCGATACGTCCAGTTAGAAGCCCCGCCTGAGAACTGAGTGACTGTAGGCTCGCCTACGACATCGACACCTTGGCTACGTAGCCATGCGCTGATAGCTTTGGCATCAAGCTCCTCACCCTCACGCACCGCGCCGCCTTTATCTAATACTCTATGGTCAGTTGACATGTGACATTCCTTATCCTGTGATCAGTTATTTTTATAACTTATGCTTATAGTAGTAAAAAATTAGTAGTAAAAAACAGTCATAGTGATGGAAAATTCACTACTAAATCGTTAATAGTGAATTTCCAATTTTTTATTTTCAGCAATAGTGGCGTGAGCAACTTAAGGTTTACTCACACCCATTGATTAATATTAGGTTTTGTTAGACTTAGAACGGCTAAAGCCCTGACGCTTTAGCTCTAGCTTGGCAATCATGGTTTTATGTACTTCATCAGGACCATCTGCCAACCGTAGCACACGAGCTTGCGCATAGAAATTTGGTAACAATGTGTCTTGGCACACACCCATGCCACCATGAATCTGAATCGCCATATCAACCACTTCTTGTAACACCGTTGGCGCAACCACTTTGATCGCAGAGATTTCAGTGAGTGCCGCTTTGGTTCCTTGAGCATCCATTTTTTGCGCCGCATAAAGGGTTAGCAAGCGCGCTTGATCAATTTTGATACGCGCCTCAGAGATACGCTCAAAGTTTCCACCCAATTGTAGTAATGGTTTACCAAAGGCCGTGCGCGACATGCCGCGTTTCACCGCCAGCTCTAAAGACTTCTCAGCCGCGCCGATACAACGCATGCAGTGATGAATACGACCTGGCCCCAAGCGACCTTGCGCAATCTCAAAACCCTTACCCGGCCCACCAATAAAGTGACTGACGGGCACACGTACATTATCAAAGCTGACCTCACCATGACCGTGCGGCGCATCATAATCGCCAAACACTTTAAGCATACGTTTAATATTCACACCCGCAGTATTGACTGGTACCAGTACCATCGAGTGCTGATGATGACGATCTGCGCTTTCATCCGCGGTATAGGCCATAACAATCAAAATATCAACCGCAGGATCGCCAAGGCCCGATGACCACCATTTGCTACCATTAATGACAATTTCATCACCATCGACCACAGCAGTTGCTTGCATATTGGTGGCATCGCTTGAGGCCACATCAGGCTCAGTCATACAAAACACTGAGCGGGTCTCACCTTCTAATAGCGGCGTGAGCCATTTGTCTTGCTGTTCTTGCGTACCATAGCGCCATAATAGCTCCATATTGCCGCTGTCAGGCGCATTGCAGTTAAACACATGCGGCGCGAGCAAACTGCGACCCGTCAGCTCTGCAATTGGTGCATAATCAGTGACTGAAAGCCCTGCACCTAAAGTGTCGTCAGGTAAGAATAAGTTCCATAAACCCGCTTCACGTGCTTGTTTGCGTAGGTTGTCATAAGCGTCTGGCCATTCCCAGTTTTCCCAGTTTCCATCAGGATTTTTCTTATGACATTCTTCCCAGAATTGGGCTTCGATGGGTTCAATATGCGTTTCAATGAACGCTTTGACTTTGGCATGCATGGCTTGACCATGTTCCGTTGCGGTAAACATTAAATTGTCGCTAGACATAAATGACTTCCTTTTCTTTATTGATTGTCTAAATCAGGTTTTGACAAAAAGCTCTGCGAGATCTTTAATGCGAGCTTTAGTGTACGGACGTATACTGTTTTCTGTATCCTACATTTATAACACAGCAATTATGATTAAACAGCAAAAAGGCGCGACCCGTTAGGACACGCCTTTTACAAAATACAAACAGTGTATTGCTGAACATATGACCGCTAAAATATTAGCCATCAGACATCATAATGATATCTAACACTATTTTAGAATATTCAAACGGCTGTTTAGCTCAAAACGTGCGAGCGCATCTGGCAGTTTATCCACTGCCATACTGAGCGTCGCTTCTGCGGCTTGCGCAAGACCCAGCTTCTCTGCCAGCGTCGGCTTTTGACGTGAATGTAATGCGTACACCTCATTGTCTTCCATACGCTCTAAGATGTAGCTGTCAGAGGTTTGTAAGCTGTCAATCAGGTTAAGCTTCAACGCATCTTCACCATACCAATGCTCACCTGTGGCTACTTTGGCAACATCAAGTTCTGGACGATAGGTATTGACGAAATGCTTGAATAGCTCGTGCGTCTGCTCTAGCTCTTCTTGGTATTTGGCACGATCTTCGGCATCGTTTTCGCCAAACACAGTCACCGTGCGTTTATAGTCGCCAGCCGTAAACATCTCATAATCGACATCATGGTTTTTGAGCCATTTATGAAAGTTTGGCAATTGTGACACCACGCCGATTGAGCCAATAATCGCAAATGGCGCTGCCACCACATTGTCTGCCACGCACGCCATCATGTAGCCACCACTTGCCGCCACTTTATCGACGCAGACCGTTAGCTTTAGACCAGCGTCCTTTAAGCGCACCAATTGCGCGGCTGCCAATCCATAACCATGCACCAAACCGCCACCTGATTCGAGGCGTACAATCACTTCATCGCCTTTGTTAGCCGTACTGATTAAGGTGCTGATTTCTTCGCGCAGATGCTTAACGGCAGTGGCTTTGATATCACCTTCAAAATCCAAAACAAAAACTTGCGAGGCATTGTCAGGATTTTTTTTCTGCTTTTTACTTTTTACTTTTAGCGCCTGCTTGGCTTTTTTTGCCATAGTTTTTTTGAATGCTTTAAGCGCAGCTTTGCCTTGGGTGGCTTCCATTAAATCTTCACGGCGCTGTTTTTGCGCTTCATTTAAGTGTCTTACTTTTAGCTCAACCGGGTTTTTTGGTGGATGAAATAGCATGATTACAAATCCTCAAGTCAGTAGGTATATCACTATAGATGTTTTTATTCAGGTATGGTTGATATGCGCACGCTCGCTGGTATTTTCAAGCAAAATGACAATATTTAACCTAATATAGATATCGCTCAATAAATACAGCCGATACCAATGCATGGCTACGCTTTGATTGAACTCAGCCGGTTGTATAACAAAGGTAGATTAGGCATAATATGCGTTTATATCAAATTTTCTGCAGCCAACGTGATGACCCTTTGTCTTGATCGCGTTGTTTGTGTGTTTTTTTGGCAAATCGCTTGAAACGCACAGCAATGGCTGCATTATTGTACTTCGAATTGGGCTGATAACTGGATAACAATATTATGACGCAAAGCACTATGACGCAAAGCGAATACCGAGACGAATATTGCGGAGCTGTAACCGAGAGCTTGCTTGAGCAAACCATTAGTATCGTAGGCTGGGTACATCGTCGTCGCGATCACGGTGGCGTGATTTTCTTAGACATGCGTGACCGCGCGGGTATCTTGCAGGTGGTTGTCGATCCTGATACACCAGAAGCTTTTGCAACGGCCGATGCGGTACGTCCTGAATACGTACTAAAAATCACTGGCCGCGTACGTCGTCGTTATGAAGGTACTGAAAATAACAATATGACCAGTGGCCAAATTGAGCTATTGGGCAAAGAAATTGAAGTACTGGCCAAATCTGAAACACCGCCATTTCCCTTGAATGACGAAAAAACGACTGTGTCAGAAGACTTACGTCTAAAATATCGCTATCTCGATATGCGTCGTCCGCACATGCAAGAGCGTATGGTATTCCGTGCCAAGGCAACCTCAGCGATTCGTCGTTATTTAGATGATCATGGTTTCTTGGATGTAGAGACACCTATTTTGACACGTGCAACGCCAGAAGGTGCGCGTGATTATCTTGTACCATCACGTACCCGTCCTGGTAACTTCTTTGCCCTGCCGCAATCACCACAGCTATTTAAGCAATTATTGATGGTGTCAGGTTTTGACCGTTATTATCAAATCGCGAAATGCTTCCGTGATGAAGATTTACGTGCCGATCGTCAGCCTGAATTTACACAGGTCGATATCGAGACATCTTTCTTGAACGAAGAAGAGATCATGAACATCAACGAAGGTCTGATCAAGCATTTGTTCAAGACCATGATGGATGTTGAGTTCGAGCAATTCCCTCGCATGACATATGCTGAAGCAATGCGCGACTATGCATCAGACAAGCCTGATTTACGTATTCCACTGAAACTGGTTGACGTTGCCGATTTGATGAAAGACGTTGATTTCAAGGTATTTGCCGGTCCTGCTAACGATCCTAAAGGTCGCGTCGCTGCCCTTCGCATTCCTGGTGGCGCTTCATTGAGCCGTAAGCAAATCGATGCTTATACCAAATTCGTCGGTATCTATGGTGCACGCGGCTTGGCTTATATCAAAGTCAATGACGCAAGCCTCATCACCAATGGTGTGGATAAAGAGTCTGGCCTACAATCACCAATCATCAAAAATATGACTGATGATGTACTTGTGAGCTTGATTGAGCGTACTGCTGCAGAAGATGGCGATATTATTTTCTTTGGTGCAGATAAAGCCAGTATCGTGAATGACGCAATCGGCGCATTACGCCAGAAAATCGGTCTAGACTTAGACATGACCACTTGTGAGTGGGCGCCGCTTTGGGTGACTGACTTCCCGATGTTTGAGCAAACCGATGACGGTCAATGGACGTCAATGCATCATCCATTTACCAAGCCTAGAGGCTCTGTTGAGGAGCTGAAAAACAACCCAGAGTCTGCGCTATCTATCGCTTACGACATGGTATTGAACGGCACTGAGATTGGTGGTGGTAGCTTACGTATCAATACTTATGATATGCAGCAAGCCGTCCTTGAGGCATTGGGTATCGGCGAGCAAGAGGCAGAAGACAAGTTTGGTTTCTTACTTGATGCCCTAAAATTTGGTGCACCACCGCACGGCGGTTTGGCGTTTGGTTTGGATCGCTTGATTATGCTTATGGTAGGCGCTGACTCTATCCGTGATGTGATCGCATTCCCGAAAACCAAAACTGCTGAGTGCCCACTAACTCAAGCTCCTGCTGGAGTGGATAGTAAGCAGCTACGTGATCTTGGTATCCGTGTGCGTGAAAAAGCACAAGCCGACACCAACAAACCTGCTCAATAAAACATTTGATGATGTACTATTGCTGTCTACAGTGCTTGTTACGCGATTCATCGCCATGTGAGTGGTTATGAATCCGTATCATGTTTTCAAATTCGTGCCATTGTCTGTACTACAGATGCTGGCACGTTTTGTCGCTTGGGTGATCGTCAAGATACCAAGTCTTAGCATCATGCGTACCATTCATATTAATATGGCGCTGATTACTGACAAATTGTCTGAGCCGCAAAAACGCGCACTGACCAAAGACATCATCTATCATCAATGTCTGAGCAGTATTGAATCTATCAAAAGCTGGGCAATGCCACCTGAATGGAGTATTGCCCAGATTCGTGACGTCCATAATAAAGATATTCTACTAGAAGGTCTTGCCAATCCCAATGGCATGCTGGCTATCGTCCCTCATCTCGGTACATGGGAGATGATGAACGCGTGGCTCAATCAGTTTGGTTCGCCAACTATTATGTACAAGCCTGTGGACGGCAGATTCGCTAATGAGTTTATTCTTCAAGGGCGTGCGCGTCTCAATGCAACCTTGGTGCCTACCGATGGTAGCGGTGTTAAAGCCGTGTTTAAAACCCTCAAGCAAGGCGGCTTTAGTATTGTATTACCAGACCACGTCCCAGATCCGTCAGGCGGCGTAGTCGTTCCTTTCTTTGGTATCAAAACATTAACCAGTACCCTTGCCTCAAAACTGGCGAGCAAAACCAAATGTGCCTTAGTTGGCTTGTCTTGTATTCGTCGTAATGATGGACGCGGTTTTGATATTTACTGCTATAAGCTCGACGATCCAGCGCTATATGACCGCAATACCGAAGTCGCGACTCACGCACTCAATCAAGCTATGGAGCATATGATTAAAGACAACTATAGTCACTATATGTGGGGCTATCGACGTTTTAAGCGCATACCAAATCTAGGCAATCCTTACCGAAAAGATAAAGCCACTTTAGCAGCCTTTATTCGGTCTCATCACGCTAATGCTAGTCGTTCTGGTAACGATGTAAGTGGTTCTTTTACTGATGACACTAACATCGATAATCGCAAGTAATAACTGTACTATCGTTTACTGATTTAGACATATCATCAATCACAGTTATGCTAATATTGGCTAAGTTCTGTACCCTCTAATTTCTATTAGCCCTTCATTTACCTCACTATTATCTCACTACGAGTGCATTATGACATCTGACGTAACTAAAACCTTACCTATAGAACCAACACAAAACCATACTGCTGAACAGCGTTATATCATTTGTATGAAATGGGGTGATAAATACGGTCCTGAATACGTCAATCGTTTGTACAATATGGTGAGCCGTCATCTGAGCTTAGATTTTCAAATGGTTTGCCTAACTGATGACAGCACAGGTATTGATCCTGCGATTGCTTGTTATCCCATACCTGACATGGATCTACCAGCAGGTCCTGAACGTGGTTGGAAAAAGCTCACGACCTTTAAACCTGAGCTATATGATTTAAAAGGTGTGGCACTATTCTTAGATATTGATATTGTGATTGTCGATAATATTGATGCGTTTTTCACTTATCAAGCGAAGCACGAAGACAGTGTGGTCATTATCCGCGACTGGAAAAAGCCGTGGCGTATGATTGGTAATAGCTCCGTGTATCGCTTCAATGTTGGCATGAATACCTATCCTGATTTGCTGGCAAACTTTGAGCGCAATTTTGAGACTATTCGTACGCAAGTGCGTCACGAGCAGGCTTACCTCTCTAACTATTTGCGCGAGCATCATCACCTAGAGTACTGGGATAAGACATGGTGCGTGAGCTTCAAGTATCAATGTATCGCGCCCATCCCTTTTAACTTTGTGCGAGCGCCTGCTCTACCTGATAATGCAAAAATCGTCATCTTTCATGGTGAGATTAACCCGCCCGATGCCATTGCTGGTAGCGGCGGTAAATGGTATCGACATGTGAAACCAAGCCCATGGTTAAAGCAATACTGGCAGTAAATATATAGCCATGAACCATGTGTATATAGTTCACCAATAGTCCAAACAATTTGCAGGCAATGCATTAGGATACAAGTTATTTGAGGTCAACGACTGGAACATAGTATGGCGTTATATTTGAGATTACCTGCTACCGCTGGGTTCAACATTGATAACGAGCTCATCGTTATTAGTGCTTTTAATGCCAATGAAGCAGAGCAAGGTTTGCTTGGACAAGACGTCAATATTATTGCCTCAGGGCCATCGGTACAACAATTAGCGTTGTCAGAACTATTAGACACGCCCACTATTTTTGTCAACGGTAGTATCAGCCTTACTGAGCACCACGCCTTCGATCATATTGCTGGTTATGTCATCAGTGATGCGCGCTTTATCAATCATCAACCTGAAATTCTACGGCAGCATTATACGGGTCAACCTTTGTATGCAACATTAGCCGTCTTTGAAGCGATGGCAACTGCTCATCCTGATATCATGCGTACGTATCATCACGCCATGCGGGTATTGTATCCAGTAGACAGACCATGGGGCGTCAAATCAAATAAGCTATCATTCAATAAGCTCATATTTAAGAAAAAACGCCTAAATAAGAAAATGCCTTTATCCTACTTTATCAATCATCCGAATTTTGTTATTGATAGCAGTCAAAGCGCAACTGAGATCGGCGTCTCACTCAATGTTACTCATGGATTTGTCGAGGCGGGTACGGTTGCTTACGTAGCCACACAGCTGGCTTTCTCACGCCATGCAGCGACCATTCACCTATATGGGATTGACTTACTCAATAGCGATCAACCACGGTTTTATGAAAACAACCACAACCGCGCGCCAAGTACGCTGAACAAAGTCATGAACGAGCGCATTGTGCCTTCGTTTAACTTATTGGGTAGAACTTATAAGACTCACGGTATCGATGTCATCAATCACTCTCCTGTCTCAAAAGCCTTATTTGATACTCTCTAATCTCTCGTCTCTACTGTCTAGCACCTTGCTTTACCAATAGACCAAACTTTAGATATTGCTGCGCGATATGATTTGGCAGTAGCTGCTGATTTAGCGGCACTATGTAATTCGTCAGATTGTCTACTGCTTGATCGATGAGCATCACCAATCCCTCAATATCACCGACGGGTATCAAGTTTTTGACAGGTAACAACTCTCTTGGACCAAATGGACAATCGGTACTGATTACTGGTACGCCAAGAGCTTGCGCCTCTACAATGACATAGCCAAAACCCTCAAACTTGGAGGTAAGCACCATTAATGCCGCTGAGGCAATGATTGGATAAGGATTACTCTGAAAGCCTAAAAACCTAACACAGTCATTAATCTTAAGTTGGAACGCTAGCGCTTTAATCTCTGCTTCAAGCTTGCCTTTACCGACCAATACTAATGGCAGCTTCCGCTCTGTTTTCGCATAGGCTTGTAGCAAATCTCGATGACCTTTCATCGTATCGAATGAGGCCACATGAATAATATAGTGTTTGTCTATTAAGCCAAACTGTTCGATACGTGGTTTTTGTAACGCTTTGCTTTGGATCCAAGTGGCATCGCAAGGATTATAAATGGTTGTGGTTTTAGTGATGTCTCCTAAAATTGAGATTAAGTCCTTGCGAGCGCCATCGCTGACGCAGCTACAGGGATGAGCACCATAGACCATACGTAAGTGACTTATCGTCTGTAGTGGTTTATCAGATAATTGATACTCAAACTGCTTAGATAGCGCTGTATGCAGCACATTCACGATGTTGGGTAATTGGCTGTACGCCATAATCCAATTCACTTTATAAATATTAGCCAATATCAGATCTGGCGTCCCTATTTGGCTAAGCACATACTCATCAATGCGCTTAGCGACTGCTTCGTAAGCCTGTGCCTGCTTAGAGTTTGGCTCAATATCTTGCTCAGAAAACATCTCATCGTATGGCACGATATGATAGTGAATGTCAGCATCTAACGGCATATCCTGTGTTTCTTCTAGACATAAAATATGGACGCTATGACCCACTTTTGCATAAGCGCTTGCCAATGTAGTCACCATCCGCTCAGCACCTCGGCCTTCAAGTGCTTTTAAAATAAATAGAATGATGGGCATTGATATCTCAACTTGGTTTTTTGAATGATAGTCATACAAGGCTACCAAAGGTCATAATTATTGCAGCGTTCTGACTTTATGTGCTAGTCTCATCTACTTTTATTCACTACAGTATAAGCTAGGCTTATCAACTGACGCGTAAAAAATCATGAATATTGTTGATTTTATAAATCAGTTAACCTTTGCTAATACAGGTATCAATAAATATCATAGCTGATCTAAGTAGAAACAACATTTAAATAGAATGTATAGCCACTAAAGACACCTATTGACAAAAACAGGATCAATCATGCAGCAACTTGATGAGAAAGCAATAGACATTGTTATCGCTTGGGTGGATGGTTCAGACCCTGTACTCAAACAAAAAAGAGAGTCCTACAAGCCAAGTAACATCGTAGCGTCAGATGCCATAACTGCCACCCGCTTCGCAAGTGATGATGAGATATATTACAATATCGCCTCTATCATCAAATACGTGCCTTTTTGTCGTCATATTTATGTGGTCACCGACCAACAAAAACCTGCATTCATTGATGAATTTGCCAAGCAAAATATCTGTGCAGCAGATAAAATACGTATTGTCGATCACAAGGAAATATTTTCGGGTTATGAAGAATTTTTACCGACCTTCAACACTCGATCAATTGAGACGATGATTTGGAATATCCAAGGATTGTCTGACTATTTTATCTATATGAACGATGATTTCTTTTTTAATCAACCAGTGACGATAGATGACTTTTTAGACAGTGAGAAGCTAATCATTCATGGTGAGTGGCGTAAAAGTGCTGCTTTGAATGCCAAGCTCAATTTTCGAAAATCACGCTTTAAGTTGTTTGGCACACCGATACAGCCAAGGCATACTATCGCGCAAATGTTAAGTGCTAAAATACTGGGCATGAATCAGTTTTTTGAAATTCATCACTACCCTCATATTGTCGATAAAAATATCTTAAAGTCCCATTTGTTGAATCATCCGCAATTATTGACCGAGCAGATAAAATATAAATTTAGAGATGTGGCCCAAGTGAATCCTATAACGCTAATGAATCATCTAAAAATTCAAAAAGGCGAAGCAAGTTTAAAACCTAACACCTCTATCAACTATTTAAAAAATGAGAATAGCGTAGAAGATTTTATTCTTGCCTTAGAAGATAAAACTATTAAATATGGCTGTATTCAAAGTTTGGATCTTCTCAAACCAGACTTATATAAAAAAATCAGCCAAGCTATGAGGCACAAATTCTTGGCTTATCTACCTGCTTCTTTGATAGCAAGCACCGATAAATAAATTTAAATATATTTAGTTTAAGATTGAATGGTGATTAATTTCACTTCCTCTTGATTTAAACCAATAAAAGCTCAAAAATCACTTGGATATATTATGAAAATAGCAGTAGTAGGTACAGGCTACGTAGGCTTATCGAATGCAATGCTGTTAGCACAGCATAATGAAGTCGTTGCTGTCGACATTGTCGCTGAAAAGGTAGAATTGCTAAATAATAAGCAGTCTCCTATCGAAGATACAGATATCGACAATTTTTTATTGAACAAAGAGCTCAATTTTTCTGCGACGCTGGATGCCAAAGAAGCTTATAAAGATGCAGATTTCATCATCGTTGCCACGCCGACTGATTATGATACCAAGACCAATTATTTCAATACCTCCACAGTAGAAGCCGTCATTGAGCAAGTGCTGTTAGTGAATCAACAAGCAACCATTATTATTAAGTCTACAGTGCCAGTAGGTTACACAACCAGTATCAAAGAACGTTATGCGACTGATCGCATTATTTTTTCGCCTGAGTTTTTGCGAGAAGGTAAGGCACTACATGACAATCTTTATCCTTCACGTATCATTGTAGGCGCACAGACTGAGCAGGCTCGAATATTTGCCAATTTATTACTTGAAGGCGCAATCAAAAAAGACGTACCGCTATTGTTCGTTGAGCCAACAGAGGCAGAAGCCATTAAATTATTTTCTAATACTTATCTGGCAATGCGTGTGGCCTACTTTAATGAGCTTGATACTTATGCGCAAACTTTTGGACTCGACACCAAACAAATCATCGAAGGGATTGGCTTAGACCCTCGTATTGGCAATCATTATAATAACCCTTCCTTTGGCTATGGCGGCTACTGTCTGCCCAAAGATACTAAGCAGCTGCTCGCAAATTACGATGAAGTGCCAAGCAACCTAATAAAGGCCATTGTCGATTCTAATAGAACCCGCAAAGACTTTATTGCCGATAAAATCATCGAAAGACAGCCAAAAATCGTAGGAATACATCGTCTAGTGATGAAAAGTGGGTCAGATAACTTTAGAGCATCTGCCATACAAGGCATCATGAAACGTATCAAGGCAAAAGGTATAGAAGTCGTTGTCTACGAGCCTGTGCTAAAAGAAGACAATTTCTTTAATTCGCGTGTGATTCAAGATTTGAGCGAGTTTAAAGCGATGAGCGATGTAATCGTTGCTAATCGATTATCAACTGATATACAAGACGTAGCGGATAAAGTGTTTACTAGAGATCTATTTGGGAGCGACTAATGAAAATACTGGTCACTGGTGCGGCAGGTTTTATTGGTTTTCATTTAATCAAGGCGATACTAGAAACAGATCTATCTGCTAGGGATTACTTTATCGTTGGTATCGACAATATCAATGACTATTATGATACAGATCTAAAAGAAGCGCGTTTGAGAATATTAGGTGAGATATCAGATCCAGAAAGTTTTACATTTATTAAGTTAGACCTTGCTGATCGTGAAGCCATGTCTGAGCTTTTTTCCACCTATCAATTTGATATTGTCATCAATTTAGGTGCCCAAGCAGGTGTGCGCTATTCTATCGAAAACCCTAATGCCTATATCGACTCAAATGTGGTTGGCTTTGTTAATATTCTAGAAGGCTGTCGTCATCATGATATCAAGCATCTGATCTATGCCAGCTCCAGTTCTGTCTACGGTATGAATATTAAGCAGCCATTCACGACGTCTGACTGTGTTGATTTCCCTATTAGTCTATATGCCGCTACCAAAAAATCCAACGAGCTTATGGCACATAGCTATAGCCATTTATATAATATTCCTACGACAGGATTAAGGTTCTTCACTGTTTATGGCCCTTATGGTCGACCTGATATGGCATATTTTTCGTTCACAAAGAAAATTCTAGCTGGCGAGCCAATTAATGTTTTTAATAATGGTGATATGCAGCGTGACTTTACCTACATTGATGATATCGTCAACGGTATCATTCGCATTATGAATAAGGCCCCTTCGCCCCAGCATTCTACTATTACGACTGCAGCTGCCCCCTATAAGATTTACAACATTGGTAATAATCAGCCTGTCACTTTGCGCCGTTTTATTACTGCCATTGAAGATGCTTGCGGTAAAAAGGCACAGGAAAACTTATTGCCCATGCAAGCAGGCGACGTACCGATTACTTACGCCGATATAGATGAGTTGGTAGAGGACATTGGCTTCAAGCCTGAAACCAGTATTGAAGAAGGTATCAAACAATTTGTCGATTGGTATAGACAATATTATTCAGTTTAAACAAATAACAATGATCTCTAAGGCTTATATCATAGAGATTAAGGCGCTAATATCTTTATATATTTTTAAAGGATTTTGATAACATGGCTACACCTTCAAGTTGGCAGAGAAAATTGATATTGATCTTTCGAAGCGAAAAAAGATTGAATGCGGGTAAGATTATCAAAACCTATAATGATAGAAGCTTTGATGAGATGAAAGCAACAACCATTACTGAATCAATGTGTGATATTGAAGCCTTAACTAATGAGCGTAAAAGCACAGATTTAGAAAACCATTTGAATAACTTGAAATACAAATCGCTTGGTGAGTCTGAGCTCTGCTTTTATCACAACACGCTTATTATACTAATGCGCCGTAAGTACAAAATAGATAAAACATTCGCTGAATTTGAAAGACTATGGGAAGCAGAGAGCGACTATTTATTGACACATCTGTCTTTGCGCTGGATTGTCTCTGCTTGCGATACGTTTATTGATCATTCAAACAATACTCATAGAGCAGCTATCTTGATGAATGTCGTAACTCTAATGAATACTTTACGTACTTATGAAACCAAAAACTTTCTGCAGTTATCCACTAATGCTGAATCTATGCCATTGCTAACTGAAAAAACCGATATGCTTTATGCTGGTGACTTGCCTCTGTACGATGGTCTTACTTATTTTCGTATCGGCACCGATGATAGCTTGAGAAATATGCGAAAACGCTATAATAAATTTCAGAAAGTTGATAAATTGGCCACGACCATATTACTGGCAGTGTTTGAAAAACTGCAGAATAATGACAGTGCTTTTGCTACTCTACGGCAGTTGCACAGAGATGATTGGTCTAAATGGTGGTTGGATTAGTCTATCTCATATATTACTACACGACTACACCCTACACCTTTTATCAAGGCTGCAACCGAGTAATGTCTAACCATTAGTTCTCATAAAATCTATATATTGTTGAGCAATATTAATTGGTAATAACTCTTTGTCAAACGAGGACTGATATCTATCAGCCTTCTCCATTGCTTCATCCATCTTCTTAGCTAATGTATCAATATCTCCCACAGGGACGAGGTTGTGTGGTGGTAGCAACTCACTTGGACCCGATGGGCAGTCTGTACTGATAACAGGTGTCCCTAAAGCCAGTGATTCAGCAATAACCCGTCCAAATCCCTCAAAGACTGATGACAAAACCATAAACTGTGCTTTTTGGATATAAGGATATGGATTTTTTTGAAAACCTAAAAAATGTACACGGTTATCCAAACCTAAAGAAGTAACCAGCTCTCTCATTGACGCCAGCAATACACCTTCACCCAATAATAGAAGTGGCAATGTTTTCCGAGTCTTTGCATAACTTCTAATCAATACTTCATGAGCTTTTTGAGTCTTAAAACTACCAACGTGAATAATGTAACTGTCAAACTCTGGCTCAAACTCTGCTGCCAATTGCACAATCTGTCTTTAGTCAATCGGGTTGTATATTGTCGTTGTATTCATCACACCCAATGTAGCTTGAAAGTCTTTTTCGACTCCTTTACTAATACATATACAAGGATGCCGAGAATATATATTGCTTAATCTTTTATCATTTGCTTTTTTGCCTTGACTTCTAAACAATTCAATTTTTTTAGAAATAGTATTTCTAATTACGTGTGCGATATTGGGCAGACTACTATGGCGCAAGACCATATCGGCTTTATCTAAATTCGCTAGCGTCAATATTGGAGTACCAATCTCTTTAAGCACGTATCTGTCTAATACTTTTGCAAAATACCAGTACCTAAGACTTTTAGTAGGTATAGAGTTATAATCATTTAGGTCTAGTTGATGATAAGTAATATCATCATTGAGCTCATAAGCTACTTTAGATTTGAAGCGTAAAATATGGACATCATAACCTAACTCGTGAAAACCTTGTCCCAGCGTCAAGACCGAACGCTCTGCACCGCCACCTTGCAAGCAGTTAATAACCAATAGCACTTTTTCTTTACTATTCGAATTTTCTTTTTTTTCTGTAGTATTATCAATCATTTATTAAGTATTCTTAAAAATAAATATTTAGGCTTAGAGATGTAGCGGCCCAACTGTTTTGCCAGCTAAAGATTTTGGGTAAATTCTACGTATTTTTCTGCTATTTTGGCTGGTAGCAGCGCTTCATCGAATGGCGCACGAAACGCTTGCGGATTACTCATCGCTTGCTGCATTTTTGCGGCAATGGCATCAACATCGCCCATCGGCATTAAGTTACGTTCTGGTAGTAATTCACTTGGGCCTGATGGACAGTTGGTACTGATAACAGGAGTACCTAGCACAAGAGCTTCAGCAATAACTAAAGCAAAACCCTCCCAGTCAGAGGTCAGTATCTTAAACTGCGCATTTTTGATATAAGGGAAGGGATTATCACGAAATCCTAAAAATATTACTTTGTCTTCTAGGCTTAACTCTGTTACCAGTCGCTCTGTTTCACTTTTATGCTTTCCTTGACCCAAGAGCAGTAAAGGCATAGATTGATCTGTTTTTGCATAAGCATTTACCAATACATCATGACGCTTGGCATCTTTGAAACTACCCACATGGATAATATAGTTTTGGTAGTCAGGGACAAAAGCATCGGCTTGTTGTTGAATACTGTTTTTATCTATTGGATTATGAATGGCAATGGTTGGCGTAATATGACCAAAGCTCTTAACAAAATCTTTTTGAGCACCTTCACTGACGCACACACAAGGGTGCTTGGCATATATATCTATCATTCTTTGCTTTAACTGCTCAGCGTCGTGATTTTTATTAAACTTATAGAGTAGTGATACTGTGTTATGAATAATATAAGTGATATTAGGCAATTTACTATTACTTAGAATACTATCGGCACGATCTAAGTTGGACAGTATGATGTCAGGCTGACCGATATTTTTCGACACGTATTTATCAACAGCACGTGCAAAAATCTGGTCACGTCTTTGTGCCCCTGGTATAAGTTTATACGGCTTAAACTTAAGTACATGGTAGTTAAGATTCGGACTTAAGCCATACTGTACTAACGGCTTAAATCTTAGAATATGTACTTCATAGCCCAATTCATAAAACCCTTGCCCCAATGTTAATACGACACGTTCCGCACCACCGCCTTGTAGACAATTAATAACGAGTAACACTGTTTTTTTATGCTGCTTCATACACGATAACCTATGGAGTAATTTTTCACTTTCTTAGAAAGGCTTATCATTGCTTCATTAAAAAACTAGCGTTTAAATAGCTTCGAAAAAAATGATTTAGAAGCGTGTGGACGAGTCACCTTATTACCGGTATAACCTTCTTGAGATTTTTTAGGAAAATGACCGAAAGGTTCCACCCTATAACTGTCTAAATCGTATCCAGCAGCAAGTGCTTCGTCATAATATTCATCAAAAACCTTAGATAAATCCTGCCTCGGGTGCGACATTATTTCACCGTCAAACCAGTGCTCGATACCTTCTTCACTGACTCTAGGTAATGAATATTTATGACTGAACTGCGTACCCATATCTGAATAATGCAAAATCCTAATATCTTCTAACGCTAAGTTTTCGCCATCTATACAGTTGTAACTATCCTGATAAGGCTCAATGAGCTGATTATTATCTTTAAATACAGCCATCATTTCTTTATGGCTTTTGGGATCTTTCCTGAGTTTTTTAATTGGTAGGACAATGTTTTTTGCCGCCTTGCAATCCCATACGCATGTACACAATCGAGTCATATCCGCATTAGTCTTAGCAGCTACAACAGACTGTCCTTCAATAGCATGGTGCCACAGCTTTGCCAAATCATCTAAAATAATGACATCAGCGTCCATGTAGATGGCACGACCAGAGTATTGACAGTACTCTGGAATTGCCCAGCGAAAGCCTGAAAAAGGCGTTGACCATTTAGTGGTATTCCAACCCTCTCCAGTCTCAGGATTAGAATACCAATAGCTATTAGGATCACGTGACAGCTGCATCCATACTATCTCAACGGGTACACTGGTATGTTTATGAATACTATAATCTAATACCATCATCTGCTCTAGATCACAGTTATTTGGGTCACAACCAACAAAGACTTTAATAGTATCTTCTGTATTCATAATTTTATCCGTTCACTGACTAATGTTTATCTTTGCTAATGCAATGCGATAATACTCAAATATATAATGGGACCTATTCTTTCCAATACTTCTCAATCCATCCAACCGGCAAGATGAAATGACGCAAGTGACGTAGCGGTCTTTTTAGATTTTTGGGCTCAGCTAATCTTTTTAAATGATCTTTGGCATTGTTAGCAGCATTTTTATTATATCTACCTTCGATCGCATGTGTAGGATATAAGTCGCCAGGGAAAATAACAATTCGAGCACCTTTAGGAATCTTTGGCTCTTTGATATAGTTAAGTGGGAACGGTTGACGACATTTGCGTCTAAAATGCGCAACCCATGCTTTTGGAAACAGCTTGACACCGCCTGGCGCATTACGCGTCACAAAGCGCTGCTCAAAACGATATTTGTCCGCAATGCCCTGTGGATCTGCTTTGAATTTTTCTTGTAGTGAGACAAGCGACCCTACCTGAAAGCGGAAGCAAGAAGTCTGGCCTAGGCGCTCTAGCGGGTTACTTGGGTTATAAGATAAAATAACATCGTCTGGCTCGCCATATTCGAAGAAAGGATCGAGGCTGTCTACTATGATCACATCCAAATCTACAAATAATACTGTCCCTGTCAAATCACCTAACTTCTCACCCCACAAACGTGATTTTGGCCACTTGCCAAGTGTGTTGGTTGGCATGGTGACATCTAGTGGTGGCAATTCTTGACATTCGATTTCTGGACGTACATCGGTGGTATCATCGGTAAAACAGACGAAACGAAACGGTGGCGTAATATTGCGAGATACCATGCCATACAGTTTATTGGCATAATCAGCCCCGTACTTTGTACCCCATTTAATACAAATAATTTGTTTGATATTTTTATTATCTGCTGTACTAGAATCTATTGGCATGGACTGCTCACTTTAATCTTAAGAATAAATATGATGGCTATATTAGCATAAAAAAAAGACTGAACAATTATGTTCAGCCTTTTTGGTCTTTAAACTAACGACTTTATTAGTCAATAAAGCTTAACCAATCCATATATTTCTCATTACGACCATGAACCACATCAAAGTATAGGGTTTGGAGTTTCTCAGTCAATGGTCCGCGGCCGCCATTCCCGATAGTACGATCATCGTATTCGCGGATAGGTGTCACTTCAGCAGCGGTGCCTGTCATAAAGATCTCGTCTGCTAAGTAGAACTCATCACGAGTGATACGGCGCTCAACAACTTTGATGTCTAGATCAGCCGCGAACTGAATGATAGTGCGACGAGTGATACCGTCAAGCGCGCCGCCGCCCAGATCTGGCGTATGTAGCACGCCGTCTTTGACTAAAAACAAGTTCTCGCCAGCACCTTGGCAGACATAACCTTGTGGATCCATTAGGATGGCTTCGTCATAGCCATTGCGGGTGACTTCTTGATTGGCCATGATAGAGACAGGATAGTTGCTCGAGGCTTTGGCTTTACACATGGTCACATTGGTCATGTGGTGGGTAAATGATGAGGTTTTTACACGGATACCGTTTTTGATACCCTCTTCACCAAGATATGCGCCCCAATGCCAAGCAGCAACCATAGCATTGATACTGTTGTCACGCGAAGATAAGCCAAGCTTTTCTGCACCTACCCAAATAAGCGGACGAATATAGGCTTCTGCTAAGTTATTTTTCTTGACCACATCTTTGTGTGCTTGCTCTAGCGTGGCTGCATCAAACGGCACGTCCATTTGAAAGATTTTTGCCGAACCAAGGAGACGTTCGGTGTGTTCCTTTAGGCGAAAAATAGCGGTGCGGTTGTCCGCTGTTTGGTAAGCGCGTACGCCTTCAAACACAGCCATGCCATAATGCAAGCTATGGGTAAGCACATGAACGTTGGCATCTGGTTGTTCAATTATTGTGCCATTCATCCAAAGCTTACCATCTTGTGTTGCCATATTCATTTTATAGTCCTTATGCTAGCGCTAACGTCTAACTTTTTTTAGGTAGGTTTTATTTAACAGTAGTGATCAACATCGTATGATAATACTGCAGCGTTCATTTTTATTACTCAAATACCGCTTCATTATGACGAACACTTGACTGTATTATAATGATGTGTGACCGATTATATCACTGGCCGTGTTGGCAAATGAAATCTTTTGGTTTGAGACCCTATAGTTTTTAATTACGGCTCCCAGCTAGTATGAAGCCTTACAGTTTAAGCGCCTCTTTGGTTATCAGCAAGAATAAAAACAAATCTCAAAATTACTCTATTACTCTTTGACAGATTTTACGCCCATTAGATGCTGCCATTGCGCTTGTACCAGTGCGCGTGTCTCTTGCCAAAGAGACTCATCGACCAATAATGATTGCTCTGATAGTGCCAGTTGATGAGTCGCAGCACGTATTCTAAGATAAGCATCTGTTAATGCCTGACAGACTTGCTCCTCCCAAATACCAAGTGAAGCAACTTCTTCAAAAATACGGACATTATCACTCCATTTGGTCAAGCTTGGATGCTCATGTGAATAGGCCAATACCGCAAACTGCGCTAAGAATTCAATGTCTACAATACCGCCTGCATCTTGTTTGAGTTGAAACTTGCCCGCTTGCTGTTGCCACTGGCTGGTGCCTAAGTGCTTCTGCATTTTGATACGCATACTGGTGACCTCAGAGCGTACTTGCTCTAACGTCCGCGGCAGCGCCAGCACATCTCGGCGAATGTCACAGAAGCGTGCAGTCACTCGTCTGTCACCACAAATCGCCCGAGCGCGCACCAGTGCTTGATGCTCCCATGACCACGCTTTGTCCATTTGATAAGTTTCAAAGGCATGACAGGACACGACCATCATGCCAGCGTTGCCCGACGGACGCAGACGCATGTCAATCTCATATGCCCTACCATCTCGCGTTTGGGTATTGAGATAATTCATCAGCTTTTGTACCAGACGTGCGGCAAACTTCATGCCACTCACTGACTTCTCACCTGTGGTCATGCCCTGCTCTTTTATCTTATGTAAGAATACCAAATCCAAGTCGGAAGAATACGAGAGCTCTAAACCACCAAGCTTGCCATAACCGATAATCGCAAAACCACAGTCAGCCTCAGTGACTGGATCGCCATCTTGACCGATAGGATAGCCATAACGATTGACGATTTCGGCAAACGCTCGCTCTAGCGCGGCTTCTAGTACCACTTCAGCAATATAAGTCAGTGAGTCTGAGACTTTCATGATTGGACGCTCAGCCAACACATCGCTGGCAGCCACAGCCAACACTTGGTTTTTCTTGAACAGTCGCAGCACACTCAGTAGCTCTTCTTCGTCATTGGGTTCGACACGCAATAGCTGTTGGCGCAGGATGTCACGCAGCTCAGGCTTATCTGGCAGGTGGCGATAGTGTTGCTGTAAAAAGGTGTCTAACAATACAGGATACTGTGCCAACTCTTTTGCAATCCACGGGCTCGCCGAGAGCATCGGAATCAGCTCAATCGTTGCATTGGGGTTTTCTGCAATCATGACCAAGTAGATTGAACGTCGGCAAATGGCTTCAAGCAATGCAATCAATCGCGGTAAGGCAGCATTGGCAAGTTTTTGCTGCTCTTGATGGGCTAATAGCGCGTGGACAATGACAGGATACGCATCATCTAAGCGCTCTCGGGCCTCCTCGCTGAGGTTGGCAACCATCTTTGATTGCCAAAAATTCTGCAATAACTCGCGATTTTCTTTTGTTAGTACCTCATTTAAACGCGCAATTTGCGCTTCTAAATGCTCAGGCTCTAAATCATTATCCTCGTTATCAGGTACTTGGCGCTCTGTCACCATACGTTCAAATGGCACATTAACATTGTCTCGATGAGCATTTAATTGGGTCAGTAATGCCTGCCAATCATTAAACCCAAGCGTCACTGCAAGATTATGCTGCCAATAAGCATCATGCGGCAGTCTTTGGGTTTGCTGATCGTTAATGGCTTGAATCGCATGTTCAAGTCGACGCAAAAACCGATACGCGGCTTGTAAGTTATCGTAGGTAATCTGCTCTAGATATCCAAGCTCACGCAACACTTGCATCGCCTCCAAACAAGGCTTTACCTGTAGCTGAGGATGCCGACCACCGTAGATCAGCTGAAACGCTTGTACAATAAACTCAATATCTCTGATACCGCCCGCGCCAAGCTTAATATTGTCTAGATCTTCACGCTGTGCAACTTGATTTTGAATGAGCGACTTCATCTCCCTGAGTGCTGAAAACGCGCTGTAATCCACATAATAGCGAAAGACAAATGGTTTGATTAGCGCCTGAATCGCATCATAAAATGGCTGATCTATCTGCCCAACGACTCGTGCTTTTAGCCAAGCAAAACGCTCCCACGCGCGTCCATGCAACGCAAAATATTTTTGTAACGCTGAGAGATGGATGGCCAAATCACTGCCATCACCCCATGGACGCAAGCGCATATCAACCCGAAAGACAAAGCCGTCAGCCGTTTTATTATCAAGCAGCTTAATAATCCCTTGACCCAGACGAGTCATAAAACGTTTATTGTCTATGCTACGCGTGCCCTTTGCCTTGTCACCATTGGTTTCGCCGCGCGCTTGATGTACAAATATTAGGTCAATATCGCTCGATAAATTCAGTTCCTGAGCACCAAGCTTACCCATGGCCATGATGGCCATATCATCGATCTGCACATTGCCTTGTTCATTGATAAAGGTTGGCTCACCGTATTTAGCAATCAAATGCTGATAGGTATAGTCCTTGGCAAAGGAGATACAACCGCCTGCAAACTCTGATAGCTCATCAGTCAATTGCTCAAGACTAATCATCTGCAAGGCATCTTGCCAAATCCAGCGCATCATTAACAACTTACGCAAATTACGTAAGCCACTCATGACTTTCGTTTCATCGGCGAGTTGATAGTTTTCATCTAGCGTATAATCTTGTATCAGATCATCGATTTGCTGACGAGTCAGCGTACTGTTCAGGGGGTAGCTACGCAAAAATGTTTGGCAGGAAACCGTTCGGCTCTCCCAAATTTGATAAGCAAACTCACTGGCTGTTTGCAGTACTTGCAGTTGCTCTGCTGTCGGCTGATAATCTGTACCACTGTTCATACGTGAGGGCATAGCAGGTAACATAGTGACAAAAACTCCTTACATAGAATGGTAAGACTACGTGAACCCAACTCATAAGTTTATTGTTTTTTCTTACGAGACAGTCACAGCATCAGATGAACATACTCAATATATCATTACAAAACATAAAGCCCTGTTTAGTAACAGTGACTCTATTTGCTTTGAGTCGCTTTATGGTAGCATAAACGTCTTTAATCGAAATGCTTTGAGACAGCTTCATTGCAGCGCACCTTTATACTCAATAAAAATAGCGTTTTGACTCAATGGTATTAAGAAGTATTAAAGTTCGACTATAAATCGATTAGATTACTTTACACAAAACATTTATAGCCTTTCAATAATATTGTCTCACCCTTATAACACTCTTCAAACGCTTATTTATAATATGTGATACTGTCCCTATGACTACTACCCCGCTACTACTCATTACCGCTGATCCTAGTCACCCATTAGCGCATTTAGCATTACGTTATGCGCGCGCGTATCTTAAGAGCGCATCAGCTGATCATAATATCGACAGTCACGCAGACGATATCGTCAATAAAGAAGGCATCGACAATCCTATCACCAAACGGCCATTGCTCAATGTCTTTTTTTATGGGGATTCGGCGCATCTGGCGAATCGGCTACGCTGGCAGTCCGCTGATCAAATGAATTTGACCAAAGAATGGCAAATATTGGCTGAACAATATCAGTTGCCACTGCCTGTTTGTGTTAGCACAGCTCTTAGCCGCGGTGTGAGTGACACAGACAACAGTACCCGCCATCAGCTTGATGGTGACAATCTGGCGACAGGATTTACGTTGGTGGGACTCAGTGAGCTCGCTCTGATGATGCAGGATGGCTGCCGCTTAATACAGTTTTGATAGCGTATCCATTACGACATTAGCCTGCGATAAATATATTTAGGAATACATGATGAGATTATTAATCCAGCTGCATACACCCACCGAAGCAGCAAGCTACGAAGGCTGCGCTCTGGCACTGACATTAGCGACATTCGGTCATGAAGTGCAGCTGTACTTGGATGCACCTGTTTTTGGCTTATTGATGCAGCCTGAATCACGTTTGCACGGTATGATTCAGTCGCTTGATCTTTACGACATGCCAGCGGCTTGGCTACCTGATGATGTCTTTAGTGGTTGGGTGATTGGGATGCTGCCAGTAGATCTGACTTCACAGCTCATGCTGGTGCCAGAAATGATCCGCTCGCAAGATTTTGAGCAGATTTTAACTTTTTAATTGGCAATATAATCAGACTTATAAAATAATAAAGTACACACTTGGACACTGTTATGGCAACTTTATATCAATTACACAGCACGATGGATACCCTCAGGCGCAGTGCTGAAGAGATGTCTCGCACTTGGCGTACTGGCGACAGTATTATCTTACTTGGCACCACAGCCGCTTTTATTGACTGGCTCAACGCCTATTTGAATGATAGTGAAATAGATGGTATTGCAGGTATTTATGCATTAGCGGATGATATATCGCAGCTGACAGTTAACACTGCTGGCAAGCTAAATTTAGAGAGCAAATTGACTGATATTTTAACGGATGAAGAATGGATTAGCCTATCTCAGGATAGTCAGTTTGATAAAGTGGTGACGATTGCCTTATGACGACTCATACCTCTACGACAACTCATACTGCCACAGCATCGAGCGATATTGCATTAGATCAAGATGGGCATTTGTGTGACCATACGATTTGGACACCTGATATCGCACAACAGCTAGCAGACACGCTAGATGTCAGCCTAACGAGTGAGCACTTACAAATCTTGCAGCAAGTGCGCGCGTTTTTTGTCAAATTTAATCATGCGCCAGCGACTCGCCCATTGATTAAATGGCTACAGAAAACTTTGCCTGAGCACGATATTAGCAATCAAAAACTACAGCAGCTATTTAATACAGGATTGGTTGCGCGCCATGTCAACCGTCTAGCTGGGCTACCCAAGCCGCCCAATTGCCTATAAAAGTGTCTTTTTTAACTGTAGCTATTTACCAAGTGAGCACTGATGAATGAGTCATATCATCGACTCATTTGGTACATCGCTACTTTGGATCGCTATTTCGGATCGTAGACTGTCAGCGTTTCATAACCGACACTTCGTCCTTCATCACCCAAGAATCCTTGCTGTCGCCATATTTCATACAAGCATATGGCGACACTATTGGATAAATTGAGACTGCGCGAATCAGCCAACATTGGTAATCTCAACCAATTATCAGCACCGATATCTTCCCGTATATCATCTGCCAGACCTGCTGTCTCTGAACCAAATACTAACGCGATATTGGGCATGGTTTTATTGTCAGGTTTTTCACTGTCTGCTTGCCCGCCAAAATCATAATCATAGAATGGTTTGCTCAGTTTGGTGGTCAATGCGGTGACAATATGGCAGTCCGCTGATTGCAAGGCTTGCCTCGCTGCAGCCCAATCTTCGTGCACCTGCAAATGTGCATATTCGTGATAATCAAGGCCTGCGCGGCGTAGTTTTTTGTCATCAAGCTCAAACCCTAACGGTCTGACTAAATGCAGCTGCGCGCCGCTGTTGGCACACAGTCGAATGATATTGCCAGTATTACTCGGCATTTTTGGGGCGACCAACACGATATGAATGGTCATATTTGTTTACTCCACAACTAGTCGATGCTCTGTTATTTAAATTTATGAGCGGTAGGTAATTAAAAGTTACAGTTTACTGCCAATAATTACATTTTGATACTGTGCAGGGTTTTTAACTTTCACTATGATGTCTGTAATGGATAGCGAGATAGCATTTATGCATGACTGTCTCATCCAATACCCCTTCAGTGAAGCTTGAGCAAGATACTTAGCGTCACTGTTGTTATTTATAACCATTCATTTATCTTTGAGGATACTATTATGAAAAAAGTAATCATCGCATCTTTAGCTGCTATGTTTGTTCTAACTGGTTGCAACACGTTTAAAGGCCTTGGCCAAGACGTATCAAGCGCTGGAAATGCTGTAACTGACGGCGCACAAGACGTACAAAATAAAATCTAAGGTCTGCTTTTTTTAGATTTTTTGAGGGACTTACTATTTTGTAAGTCCTTTTTTTTGGTCACGAATTCTTTATTCTAAGTAGTTACTGCACATACACTTTATCAGATGCTACAAAAAAGCACGCAATATCTGATTGAGATAACGCTGACCTAACAATGTTGGTTGTAACTGAGTTTTACTATCTATCAGTAGCCCTTGCTTAATCAACTTGTCTACTTGTGTGGTAACGCTTTCAAGCTTAAGCCCTGTTCTCTGCTCAAACAACGCCCAAGCAACACCGCCATGTAAGCGCAGTACATTTAACATAAACTCGCTAACCAGCTCATCTGTATCGATTGCTTGCCAACCAACCATTTTTGGTACGTTTTGAGTGCTCTTGGATGTTTCCGTCTCTATATCTCCTACATAATCTTTTGGCAAACGTGATTTGCTAAAACGATAGATGCCAGATTCTGCTAACAAATCGTTTTCTGATTTATCACTTTCCTTTGACGGCGCGCTACCCCTGTCTGCGTGACAATCAATCGTCACTTTACCATGTGCACCAGCACCTATTGCTAGATAGTCGCCAAACTGCCAATAGTTGATATTGTGACGGCAAGGCTTATCTGACTCGCCCGCCCACGCAGACACCTCATAATTGCTGTACCCCAGTTGCTGCAACAGCGCTTGCCCCGCTTGTTCGATATCTGCCAAGTTGTCTTCATCGGGTAAAATAGGCTGGCTACGATAAAACACCGTGTTGGGCTCAATCGTTAATTGATACCAAGAGATATGCGTTGCGCCAGCATCGTGCGCCATTTGAATATCATTTAATGCTTCGTTCATGGTTTGCTGCGGCAGACCATGCATAAGATCGACATTGACTCGCGTAAATCCAGCAGCCTTAGCAGCGCGTATCGCTGATAACGCTTGTACAGGATCATGGATACGTCCAAGCACTTTGAGCTTATCAGCGTCAAAGCTCTGTACACCGATAGACAATCGATTGATACCAACCTCTAGATACTGAGCAAATGGTGCATGCTCGAGTGTTCCTGGATTGGCCTCCATCGTAATCTCAATGTCCTCTGCAAATTCAAAACATGACCGCAAACCAGAGAACAGTCGCTGATACTGAGCAATTGGCAATAGTGATGGTGTGCCACCGCCAATAAATATTGAGCTGATTTTACGGCCTTGCGCCAATGACTGTTGCATATTCGCATCCAAAAGGAGCGCATCGACATAATCATCATACATAGACAGCTGACTGTCTATAGGCAGCTCATGCGAGTTGAAGTCGCAGTAAGGACATTTTTTCACACACCACGGGATATGGATATAGAGCGACAGTGGAATGCTCGTCACATCTACAACGCTAGTCTCTGTCATCTTTTCTGTGAGTTGTAACGTATCAAGGTTATTTGGCGAGCTATCAGCATTCATTTTGGACATAAATAAACTTATTGTGTAATGGGCAATAATGATCAGTATCAAAAGTATCGCTAGGATAACGGCTAGATGATATAAAGAAAAGCCTAACTGACGTAAAACTATTAACAAAGCCACGCATAAAGCCACGCACAAATTCCCTATTCACCATGGTAACTTGCAGGCAGTATATAAAAAGACTATTAACAGTACAGCATCCAAAGCGCAGCGCTGTATTCAGAATATAGTCAATCCTAAATAAAACAGATACATTATATATCAAGGTGGAACTGGTCTAAATTTTCCTTACGTGCTGTGCCTACGCTGCTCGATGCTGCGAAAAATTTATCCCAGTCACACTGTATCGTTTTTATACTGAATTCACTATATAACCGTTACATTTGCGGCGCGCTTGAAATCTGCTTAATAAAAAACCACCCTGATAATATTAAATTTAAACATGAAGCAAAGGATAAGACATATGGCTTATTGGCTAATGAAATCAAACCCAAAGTTTTTTGGTATTCACGATTTACAACGGCTCGGTACAGATAGCTGGGATGGTGTCCGTAACTACCGCGCTCGCAACTTTATGCGCGACGACATGAAGGTTGGTGATAAGGTATTCTTTTATCATTCTAGCGCAAGACCCTCTGGTGTGGCTGGTATTATGACGGTCAGTCAAGCAGGTTACCCTGACCCCACTCAGTTTCATCCTGAGCATCGTCATTACGATCCTATTGCAACCGAAGAAGAGCCACGCTGGTATATGGTGGATCTCACTTTTGAGCAAGCTTTTACAGAGGTGTTGCCATTATCAGCGCTGAAATTTTTGCCTGCGCTTGAGGACTCTTTACTGCTGAGAAAGGGCTGCGAGCAATTAACGGTCATTCCATTAGAGCCCAAACACTGGCACGCGATTATGAACATGGCCGAGACACTCGAACTCCTGCCAGAACACACCGATTAGCTCGACCCTCTATCTACTGATCATCAATACCAAGGTAAAAAAATCCTAAGATGAGTATTCACATAGTATCTCTAAATCGTTGACATCATAGTCTGGCTTCTTTACCATCTTATGTGTATATGACCTGTCAATCTACTGCTTGGATTGACGGGTTATTTTTATTTTAGTGCCTTCACTTTTATTTTCTGACTCTGTCTGTATAAGCTTGCTCATATTATTTATCGGAGTATCATCGTCGGCACGACTCTTCTCATACTGTGTCAATATTGAATTGACGACGATATTTGCTTATTCATCGTTACTACTTTCATAACAATTACCGCAAAGAATAAAAAGTTGCTTACCATGGTTTTCCCATTATCTTTCAGAGACTTTAAAAGCTACAGTTTACGCTTAGGGGTACTCGCCCTACCTATCTTGATTACTCAGTTTTGCCAAGCAGCGCTTGGGGTTGTCGATGCCATTATGGCAGGCCAAGTATCTGCGCTTGACTTGGCAGCTGTGGCAGTTGGATCTGGCATTTGGCTACCGCTGTTTTTGTTAGCAACAGGTGTGTTGATTGCCACTACCCCTCTCATTGGTGAGGCTGTCGGTCAAGATCAGCATCACCATGTTCCTCATATTACTCAGCAGTCTTTGTGGACAGCAGGCGCTCTTGGCCTTATTGGTTTTATTGTTGTCAATTTGGCACCCAATGTCCTTGGCATCATGGGTGTGCCTGAGAATATTCAGCCTATAGCAACACAATATTTGCATGGTGTGTCTTTTGGTTTCCCTGCATTAGCTGTCTATGCTGTGTTACGCAGTTATTGCGAAGCGCTTGGTCGACCTGAGCCAGTGACGGTTATTAGCATTGTCGGTCTACTCGCAGATATTCCTCTGAACTATATTTTTATCCATGGTTTATTTGGCATGCCCGAGATGGGCGGCGCAGGCTGCGGTGTGGCAACAGCACTGGTATTGTGGATAAATGTGTTGTTACTGGCGGCTTATACCAGCGTCAGCAAGCGGCGGGAATTTGCCAGCACTCGCTTTTTTTATGGATTTGCGAGTCCAAATCGCACACAGATCAAAAAACTTCTAAAATTGGGGATTCCTATTGGTGTCTCTATCTTTTTTGAGGCAAGTTTATTTAGTTTGGGCGCTCTTGTTATCAGTCCGCTCGGAGAGCTTGCAACAGCCTCACACCAAGTAGCGTTATCAGTGACGTCACAGCTGTTTATGATACCGATATCTGTTGCGATGGCACTCACGATTATGGTCTCAAATCGTTATGGTCAAAAAAACCTCTTAGCCTTACGTCAAGTACAAGCAACTGGACTTGTCTGGACCGTATTGATTGCGCTCACTTGTATGCTTGGTATATGGCTATTTAGACCAGAGTTGGCAGCAGCATTTACCGATAATCCAGCGGTCAGAACGGAGTCGATGCACTTGCTCATTTTTGCCCTTGCCTATCAGTTATTTGATGGCTGGCAGGTCAATATCGCGGGTATATTACGCGGCATGCAAGACACCACCATACCGATGTGGGTCACGCTTTTTTGCTATTGGTTAGTGGCGCTACCACTAGGTATCTATTTAGTGCGTTTCACTGATGTTGGCGCTCAAGGCTTTTGGATGGCATTAATCACTGGCCTATTCTTATCTTCTATTCTATTGACCCTTCGTTTGCGCTATCAGCAAAGACGTTTAACCGCGCTGTGGGGTTGAAACTGATTGATTAAAACGTCACACCTCATAACCATTGCTAGCGATATATGGTCACATAGACTATGATAAATCGTAGATGATTTCTTGCTAAAAAG
This sequence comes from Psychrobacter sp. PSP, assembly GCF_024085615.1. Taxonomy (NCBI): domain Bacteria; kingdom Pseudomonadati; phylum Pseudomonadota; class Gammaproteobacteria; order Moraxellales; family Moraxellaceae; genus Psychrobacter; species Psychrobacter sp. PSP. Next base: position 125,382 of record NZ_JABLTF010000005.1, on the reverse strand, counting down.
ATGGCTTACGTCAAAATATGTAAAAAATCTCAGTTAACAACTGTACATTGATTGCTCATTACTCTGAATCTAGGTATCATTAGCAACTAATTAGACAATATTTAGTTACACTATTTTCGAATTTAGTACAAGGTCAGATAAAAACTATGGATATTGAAAAAATACGCACCCTCATTGCCCTTATGGAAGAAAGTGAACTGGTTAATTTAGAAATCAGTTCAGACGATGAGCATATTAGCTTGACTCGTCACTATGATGCGCCTGCACCAGCCATGATGGCCGCACCAACTGCTAGCGCAGCGCCTATTGCTGCTGAAGGAAAACCTGCGGAAAAAGCGGGTAGCGTCGAAAACTCGCCAATGGTTGGTGTTTTCTATTCAGCGCCAAGTCCTAACGACCCACCATTTGTAAAAGTTGGTCAAAAAGTTCAAGCGGGTGATACTCTAGGTATTATCGAAGCGATGAAAATTATGAACCCTCTTGAAGCGACTCAAAGCGGTATTGTTGACGAAATCTTGGTAGATAATTCTGAAGTCGTACAGTTCGGCCAACCTGTCATACGTTATAAAGCGTAACGATATTTGCCATACTTTATTTCATTATGGCTGGTTTTTGATATAGGTATCGCATCAAAGTCAAATAACAGGATGCTAGATATCAAAACTTGGTCAATAACTGATGCTTCGACAAGGATGAACCCATGATAAAAAAATTGCTCATTGCCAATAGAGGTGAGATTGCCCTGCGCATCGTTCGAGCTTGTAAAGCGCTAGGTATCGAAACGGTAGGCGTCTACTCTACTGCTGATGCCAACTTGATGCACCTGCGCTTTGTTGATGAGGCAATTTGTATTGGTAAGCCTAATGCCAATCAAAGTTATCTTGATATTAATACTATCTTAACTGCCGCTGAAATCACTGGCGCGGATGCTATTCATCCGGGTTATGGTTTTTTGTCTGAAAATGCTGAGTTTGCTGAGCGCGTAGAAGAAGCAGGATTGACCTTCGTTGGCCCTAATGCAGATCACATTCGCTTGATGGGTAATAAAGTCTCTGCGATCAACGCCATGAAAAAAGCGGGCGTACCAACCGTGCCTGGCTCTGTGGGTGCCGTTACGCTACATAATGCTGAAGAACAAGCGCGCAATATCGGTTTTCCGCTATTGATCAAAGCGGCTTCTGGCGGCGGTGGACGCGGTATGCGTGTGGTTGAACGTTTTGATGAGCTGGTCGGTCAAGTGCAGGCTGCTAAGCAAGAAGCTGAGCTTTGGTTCGGTGATGATACTGTCTATATGGAGCGCTATCTTCAAAACCCGCGCCACGTAGAAGTACAGGTACTGGGTGATGGCAATGGTAATGCTATCCATCTGTATGACCGTGATTGCTCATTGCAGCGTCGTCATCAAAAGGTACTAGAAGAAGCGCCTGCGCCAGATATCCCAGATGATGTCCGCGAACCTATCCTGAAGGCCTGTGTGAGAGCCTGTGAGCTTGTGAAATACCGCGGCGCTGGTACGTTTGAGTTTTTGTTTGAGAATAATGAATTTTTCTTTATTGAGATGAATACGCGCGTACAGGTTGAACATCCAGTAACCGAGATGATTACTGGTATCGATGTCGTCGTTGAACAGCTAAAAATTGCAGCCGGCTATGGTTTATCTTATCGTCAAAGTGAGATTGAAATCCAAGGCCACGCGATTGAGTGCCGTATTAATGCTGAAGATCCAGCAACTTTTGTTCCTTGCCCTGGTACTGTCAATCAACTGTTTGCGCCAAGTGGCGCAGGTGTTCGATTCGATTCACATCTATACCCTGGCTATGAGATACCGACTTACTATGATTCACTCATTGGTAAGCTTATCTGCCATGGTCAAACTCGTCAGCAAGCGGTTGCTAAAACCTTACATGCATTAGATGAATTGATCATTGAAGGCATCAAAACCAATATACCGCTACACCGTGATGTGATTTTGTCAGATGATAATTTTGCCAAGGAAGCGCAAAACATTCATTATCTCGAAAGAGAGCTTCTAAACACAGACAAAGCCGAGAAAGAGGCATAGATCAAAACAGCGCTAAGCTGTAGTTTGCTTACTCGTACTGACTGGGACAGTAGTCATTTCCCATAAAAATCAATTTCCACAAAAAAAGCCGCTATCGATATAGCGGCTTTTTTATGCTTAGTAGATGTCGAATAACTCGTGCAATATGATACAAGCCACTTATTATGGCAATACTCTATTAAAAGTCATAAAGCACTCTGTACCGTCAGGATCAGCACACCACTGCATCTGATTGCCATCATGGTATAAAAACGCAATCAACGCTTCGTCACTTTGATCCACTTGGTTGCCTGAGCAGTCTACTTCGTTATTATCATAAATCGTCTTGATAGCGATGACGGGCAGGCCTTCTTCGCGGTGTGTGACTAGATAGCGACCGTATGTCCACTCTTTGCCACTGACCGCCCACATCTCATTGTCCGCGCCAAAATTATATAGCTCACGGCATTGGTTTGACTTATTTACGGATGCCATTAAGTTTTTGCGGCTTGTTGGGTCAGCGTTCACGATGCGCGCTTCACTTTGAGTGATTATGCCACCGTCCATATCAGCTACCACCTTAGGCTCTGAACTGTTTTTTTGCAGACTATTCGATGATGCCGCTTGCTGAGCTTTCGCGTCTTTGGTCATGGTGATAGAACTGTTTAAATCTATCTCCCACTGTCCTGTAATGGCTGGACTAATATGCGTAGTGATTGTCGGCTCAGTAACTGTCTCACCATTCACTGGCAATGAAGCCAGAATAGATGCCAATGTAAATGAAGCAAATGATATAGGTTCCATGATTAACCTTTTATTTATAATATTTTATATACATTAGCGTAAGTCGTAGACACCAAAAACACAAGTAACATTATGCTATTGGGCAAAATACCTTAATCCAAACGATAAGCAAAACCTTAGTCAGTAGTGACGTTGAAGTAAGATAATGCCCGATAATCTAGTCGCTTTCTACTCATAAAAAAATGACACCGTAGCTTTGCTTGTTGAGTACAAAGAGCTACGGTGTTATATATTTATGAAATCAAGACCAGTAAAGTATTACGATATAGTTATCTAATACTAAGCAGCTGCTACACTCAATGCTTGAGCAAAGGCTGATAACGCCCCTTTTAGCATGGCTGAGACCGTGCTACTACATGTACCGATGCCAGAGTACACTTCGCCATCTACATTCAGCTGAATATAAGCGGCGGCATTTGCATTCGTTTTATTATCACTATTGGTATCATCATCGATACCGTTACCACTATTATGATGCGGGTTAATGGCATGCTCTGCATAGTTAATAATATGCAATGATTTACCCGTATGCTGTGCAAGACCGTCGATAAACGATGATAATGGACCATTACCCGTACCATCGATATCAATGGTGTCGTTATTCATCTGGACTTGGCCGCTGAAATACACCTCACCGCCTTTGTTACTGACACTATAATCTAGTAACTCAAACTTACCTTGCTGCAAGTAGGTATCCTCAAAGGTTTGTAAAATTTCATCATTTTGTAATTCACGGGCAACCGCTTCCGCTTGCTTTTGTACCACACGGCTAAAGTCAATCTGCATCCAACGTGGTAGGTTAAAGCCATAATTACGCTGCAAGATATACGCAACACCACCTTTGCCCGACTGACTATTGATACGTACTACATCTTGATAGCTACGACCAATGTGCGCAGGATCAATTGGCAAATATGCCACATCCCACACGTTGTCCGTTTCGCTCTGATGATTTTCATTGTAGTCGAGTGACTTCTTAATGGCATCTTGATGTGAGCCGCTAAAGGCGGTAAAGACCAATTCACCCACATAAGGATGGCGCGGGTGTAGCGGTAAGTTATTGCACTCGCTCACAACCTGTACGATTTCACTCATGTTGCTAAAATCAAGCTCGGGATCGATACCTTGGCTAAACAAGTTCATGGCCATGACCATAATGTCCATGTTACCTGTACGCTCGCCATTACCAAGCAACGTGCCCTCGATACGATCTGCACCTGCCAAAACACCCAATTCGGCCGCGGCTACAGCACAGCCACGGTCATTATGAGTATGAAGACTAATAATGACATGCTCACGCTGAGGAAGATTGCGGCAGAAATACTCTACTTGATCCGCAAAGACATTCGGCATAGAGGCTTCAACAGTCGCTGGCAAGTTAAAAATCACCTCTTGGCCTTGTTGTGGCTGCCACACATCACAAACCGCATCACAAACCTCTACTGCGTACTCAGTCTCTGTTTGACTAAAGCTCTCTGGCGAGTACTGAAACACCCACTCAGTCTCAGGGTATTTGGCCGCATACTCTTTCAATAATTTGGCGCCAGTGATAGCAATTTCTTTAATTTCGTCTTTGTTTTTGGCGTAGACTTTTTCGCGTTGCACACGGCTGGTTGAGTTGTAGACATGGACGACGGCGCGTTTGACGCCTTTTAGCGATTCAAAAGTACGGGCGATCAAATGCTCGCGCGCCTGTACCAATACTTGTAGCGTCACATCATCAGGCACATGGTTTTCTTCGATAAGTTTACGGGTAAAGTCAAATTCAACCTGCGCCGCTGATGGAAAACCAATCTCAATCTCTTTAAAACCCACCTCTACTAAGGTCTTAAAAAAGCGCATTTTTTGTTCAATGGTCATTGGATCAATCAGTGCTTGGTTACCATCACGCAGATCCACACTTGCCCATATCGGCGACTTCTCAATTGTTTTGCTCGGCCACGTACGATCTGGCAGCGATGGCGCAAAGGCAAATGGACGGTATTTACGGAAGTCAAAAGCGGCATTTTTCGGTGTAATCTTTGCAGTCTTTGCGACTACCGTAGGCGTGGTTTGGTCAGACATAATCAATCCTTAGATGATATGGTTATTTGTATGTTTAGCTAGATGATTAGCTGTTGTTTAGAATTGTATTTATCATACGAGATAACGAGTAGTTACACCATAATAATAGCAAAGTTTAGCGAATAGAAACCTGCTATTTTTTACTTTATTTTCTATGATTTTAGTGAAAAAACCCAATTTAGTAGTTACAATCAACTAAATTCACTATCAAGGTACTAAAAATGCCAGAAAGTCATTTTGGAAGTATGGGCACAATAGATATAGATGACATCGATAAGCAATTATTGCGCTTGTTACAGACGCAGGCACGTATGAGTATCACGGAGCTTGCTGAGCGTGTCAATCTCTCTGCCACCCCTTGTGCCCGCCGTATTAAACGCTTAGAAGACGCTAATATCATTACAGGCTACCATACCAAAACCGATGCGCAAAAACTGGGCTATCCGCTCGCCGTGTTTATCGCCGTCAGTATGGATCGTCATACGGCTGAGCGTTTTGAGCAATTTGAGCGTAGCGTTCAGAGTTTTGATGAAGTTGTCAGCTGTAGCATTGTTACAGGACGTACAGAAGACTATCTGATTAAAGTCAGAGTGCGTGATATGGCACATTATGAGGAGTTTTTATTGCATCGCCTCAATCGTATTGAAGGCGTTGCTCAAGTACATACCAGTTTTGAGCTGCGCGAGGTATTCAGCCGTAGCGTCGTATAGAGCGCTCATGGCGTTAAAAATGCTAAGCGAGCGTTGGTGACTTTCTACGAAACATTATTATCAAAATCAGTCCAATCATCAATCCAATAGCAGCGACCAGTAACCCTGCATTGAAATTGCCCTCCTCTCCTGCCAATGCTACCGTCACCAAAGGTCCCAAGAACTGCCCTAGCGCATAGGCGAGCGTCGCCAATGCAATCAGTAAATTAGAATAAGCAGGATTGATATTTTTAAACAATGTGAGGGTCATCGATACCATACCGACGAAGGTCAACCCTAGAATAATAGCATTGCCGTATAATCCAAGCGCACCATCAAACCATATAGGTAAACACATGCCAAACGCTTGTAATACCGTGAGACCCATGAGGGTTTTTACCTCACCGATGCGTTTGGCAAGCGCGCCCCATAACGGGTTTGATAGCATCGCAAAAACACCAACCACCAACCAAATCATCAATCCAGCATAGGTCTGTGTCGTTAAGCGCTGCGCTGCCATAACAGGCAGGAAAGTTGCTGAGCTGATATAGCCAAATCCTGCCAATATATAACTCATAAAAAGTAAAGCAAGCGCTTTATAGTGTCCAGAAATCGCTTCATATAAAGAGCGTTTGAAGTTCAAATAGCTCTGATGCACTGAGACGTGCTGTTTCAAATCGGTCAACTGTGACTCCAAACTATTTACTGGTTTGGGTTTTATTGCGTAGAGGAGCCATATCAGCGGTAAACTGGTACAGCCTGCAACCAGCCAAATCACATCAAAGTGATAGCCCAATGTTAGAAGCCACCACGTCACAATGGCAGAAGCACTAATACCAACGCCAATGCCTGCATAATGTACGGCCGAGAGTACAGAACGGCGTTCGGGGCTCAGGTTTTGAATCACAAACGATGAGCTCAATATCATCGCTACCCCGCTTGCAATGCCTGCGATTAGGCGAATGATATACCATAACGTGAGCGACATATTTGGTATAACGAGTAGCATTGTTGTGACAACACTGATTATTGCCCAAAGCGTCATCGCCTGCCATGTCGCACGCTGAGGCACAAACATAGCAATGAGGGCACCGATAAAATAACCGATATAGTTGATTGATGCTAGCCAGCCAGCAATCGTCGTTGATAGTGACAATTGCACCATAATATCAGGTAGAGTGGCGGTAAAGAGAAAGCGTCCATAGCCCATGACAACTGCCAAACAGTACATACCGATACAGGCAATGGCCGCTTCATTGGTGATGGTAGGAGCGACACGGCTTTTAATAGCAGTCATCATGACAGCGCCATTTTTGTGGCAATTAGCACACAATCCTTTGTGTTAGATAATTAAAAGCAATAGTAAAATAAGTAGGAGTCAAACAGTTATTAGAGCTATTGGGACATCATAAAATAAAAACAAACCCTACAATACATCTAACGTGGTTGTCCCTATCGTATCCTGTCCTAGCATTTGTACACGCTGATCGCTAAACATATCCATGTCAGGGGCTAGCGTACGCATAAACCGATCAAAATATAACATCTGCTTGGTCAATAAAGCAAAGTCGCGTGGAAAATGGATACCATGACGTTTGCCAACTTCGACAATCTCAAGCATCATTTTATTGAGCTCGTCAGCTTGCTCTTTACTGTTAAAAGGCACACCGCTGGTAAAGGTCTTATCTTCTGCCATGATCGTTATCATCATGCGCTCTAGATCGTTACCTAAGGCAACCACATCAACTTTATTGCCACCATGCGTCATTTCCATGTCAATCATATAACGTGCCATCGCTTGATAGTCACTGTCTTGCATCGCTTGCATCATACCCATGCACGCACGCCAGCTCTCGGCTTTTAATTTACCGACAATACCAAAGTCTAAGAAACCAATACGTCCATCGGTTAATAGCATCAAGTTACCCGCATGCAGGTCAGCATGAAAACTATTGCACAGCATAAGACTGGCAAACCAGGTGTTTAATGTATCTGCCATGATTTGCGCAGGATCGCTGCAATACTGACGCATGAGCGACTCATCAACCATAGAAACCCCATATAGGCGGCTCATCGTCAATACACGCTTGGTGGTCAGATCGTCATACACTGTTGGTGCCACTACCCGAGTATTACCTGAGACGGCTAAGAACTGCTGAAAATCGCGGATGTTTTGTGCTTCAGCGATAAAATCCGTCTCGGCAAGCATACGCAGGCGAATCTCATCGATAATTGGCGCGATACTTGCGAACTTCATCGATGGCATCACTATTTCAAGCAGCTTGGTCACGCCATGCAATACGCCCAAATCGGTCTGCATAATCGTCTCGACGCCAGGCTTTTGTACCTTTAGCACCACTTCATCACCATTATGCAGACGGGCAGCATGAACCTGAGCGATAGAGGCAGAGGCTAGCGGCTCTGAGTCAATATGCGCAAACTTATCATCAAGGCTCATACCATCAGTCGCCAGCTCTTCTTTTAGCACCTGCTCGATATAAGCATAAGATAATGGCGTGGTTTGATCCAAGCAGCTCTGGAAAGCGGTGACATAATCACGTGGAAACAGCGAGGGTGTACTAGCGATAAACTGACCGATTTTGATATAAGTCGTGCCTAACTGCTCAAAGGTTTCTTTGAGTAGCATTGCATCAGGTTTCTCCCCTTTTGCCACTCTTAGCGCAGACAGACCTGCCACACTCGCGGTTTGGCGAACACGGTTGACGACATTAAAGGTATGCTTTAACAAATGCGGACGATGAATTTTCATAAAAAACAACTATGGTAATAGAAAGGATTTGAAAATAGATAATTTCGAAAATAGACTAAAAATATATCAAAGACATAGTATTCAATCAGGGCTACTACAGACTGGGCATTCTGGATCTTTTCTGTAACCCATCAGCCGCTGCTGCATCTGCCTACCATCCCATATAAGCAGTTTATTTGTCAGTGGATTTTTGGTTAACCCCAGATACTGCAAGGCGGTATTGGCTTGTAGGTTACCCATAACCGCAGTGGTACTCGCAAGCACACCTGAATTGGCACAGGTACGCTCATCGGCAACCTCATCATGCACAAGCGCGCCAAACACGCAATGATAGCAACCTGTGTCTAGAGGTGGCTCAAACAGCGCCAGCTGCCCTTGCATCGCAATTGCCGAGGCAGATAATAATGGAATCCGATAATGGACGCTAATGCGATTGATGACGTCACGAGTCGCAAAATTATCCGTACAGTCTAGTAATAAGTCTGGCTTACCAGAGGCTAGATCGAGCAACTCATAAGCATTGTCTTCATCTAACCGCGCTACGGTGCCGTAAGCTTCTATCAAAGGGTTGATGCGCGCCAGCATAGCCGCTGCTGTCAGCGCTTTGGACTGACCGATATCTTCTGGCAAAAACAGCGTTTGCCGTTGCAGATTGCTTGCCTCGATCGCATCATCGTCAATCAGATGCACATAACCAACCCCTGCACGCACTAGTGTCTCAGACGCTGGACAACCAAGGCCGCCTGCGCCTATTATTACCACGCGTGCTGACTTTAATCGCAGCTGAGCATCCATATCCCAACCGTCGAGTAGTATTTGCCGTGCATAACGGAGCAGCTCATCATCTGATAGCTGTGCCAAATCGTCTGCCATATTTTTTGCAACCTATAATTAAAAATGTCTATCCATAAAGCCTATTTATGGATATTGCCCTACTGTGACACGATCATTACCACCGTAATCTTGTACCGTGTGTACTGACTCAAAACCATTCTCCAAAAATAACCGTCGAACCGCAACCCCTTGGTCATGGCCATGCTCGATAGCCAGCAGTCCTTTTTTGCACAAATAAGACGGTGCCTGCTGGACAATATGCTCAATATCAGCCAAACCATGATTGGGTGCACTCAGCGCGCTGATCGGTTCAGCGGTTAGACCTGCCAAATGCTCGTCTGCCTCATCAATATAAGGCGGATTTGAGACAATCACATCAAACCGACATTCGTCATCAGTAGATAGCGCTTGATACCAACTGCTTTGGATAAATTCAATATTAGTGACACCATTAAAATCCGCATTATGCCGAGCAATATCGAGCGCCTCAAGCGACAAATCAACGGCGACCACTTGCCAATTGTCTTTTTTTAATTCATGAGCCAAACTGATAGCAATACAACCTGAGCCTGTACCCAAGTCAAGTAAGCGCTTATGAGGATTAGATACTGGCTGAGCATTAATCCAATTCAATACTTGCTCGACCAATACCTCGGTATCGGGTCTGGGAATCAAAGTATGCTCATTGACCACAAAATTCAGCGACCAAAATGCTTGTTGACCCGTCAAATAAGCGAGCGGCGTCCCTTCTTGCATCTTAACCATACCAGTATAAAACCGCCTTTGCTCACTTTCTGTCAGCTGATAATCTTCGTCAGTAATCAAAAATAGTGAAGGTTTATCAATAACATATAGCAGCCAATCCGTTGGCCAAAACGACGGTATCTGACGATTTGTCTCACCATTCATCAGTTGACCAATTTGCTGCTTTATTTGACGAATGGTCAATGCGGTCATAAGTCACTCTTAAAGATATCGTAAATAAAGATAAAAGTACTGCCAATGCTACTCTGAAGCGCGCGGTGGCTCATTGGTATCGGTCAGGTTTGGATTTGCTTTCGCTAGTTTGTCATCACCATATATGTCATCATTATCACCAATCACAATGTGTTTATCGACCAAGTAGATTAAGATCAAAATTGGCATACCAATCGCAAAGGTGAAAATAAAGAAAAATGGATAGCCCATATTGTCAACGATAGCCCCAGAGTAGCCACCCATCACCTTAGGTAGCAACGTCATTAATGAGGAGAAAATAGCATACTGTACCGCGGTAAAACGAATCGAGGTCAAGGCAGACAAGAACGCAATGAATACAGCGCTGGCAAGGCCTGCCGCTAGATTATCAAAAATCACTGCCACGTACATATGCGGCAAGCTACCAGGATGGTAAGTGAGCAGGACAAATAATAAATTCGTCACACAAGCCAAGATGGCACCGACCATCATCGCCTGCATCATACGCAGTTTTTGAGCCAAAATACCACCCAAAAAGCCACCTGCAATAACCATGATGACACCAACCAGTTTCACAGCATTGGCAATGTCTGTCTTACTGAACCCCATGTCTTGATAAAAGACGTTCGAGATGACCCCTGCGACGATATCAGAAATCCGGTATAAACCAATCAAGGCCAGTAGCAATAATGCTTTTTTGCCATAACGACGGAAAAAATCAACGACTGGTTCGACCCAAGTGGTATAAGCCATTTCTTGTTTGACCACGCCCACTTTGACAGATAAGTAACCCACAACTGATGCCACCAGTAAGCTGGTTAACAGATGGACAACTTCAAGTAAAAAAGCAAACATCACACTGTCTGTCTCTGGCAGTAACGCACCAACATTGACAAAAGCGATGATAAAAGCGGCGACCGACAATACAAATACCAATACCAAACGGGCATAGTCAGAGGCGGGACGATCAATACGTATCTGCTCGCTCACAGGCTCCCGAATTATCAGCGTGGTCACCACACCTACGCCCATCACTGCTGCCATGATCCAATAAGTATTGCGCCACGCTTCGTAACTATAAAACTCTTCAGTCGAACCGAAATAATCTGCCAAATAGAGCGCACCTGCGCCTGCAAAAATCATCCCTAAACGGTAGCCTGCGGTATACATTGCCGACAATACTGACTGAAAACTCGCAGGGGCAAGCTCAATACGATAGGCATCGACCACAATATCTTGCGTGGCGGATGAAAAGCCTAATAGCACGGCTGCCATGGCCATATAGTGCAAACTGCTCTCATCGGTCGGATTGATGCTGGCCATCATATAAATCGCCAAAATAATTAAGAGCTGTGCAATCAAAATCCAGCTACGACGGCGGCCCAGTAATCTAGTCAATATCGGTAGCGGCACCGCATCTACTAGGGGCGCCCAAATGAACTTGAACGAATATCCCAATGCCGCCCAACTAAAGGTCGTCACTACACTGCGATCAAATCCCGCCTCACGCAGCCATAACGACAAGCTGGAGAAAATAAGCAAAATAGGAATACCAGCCGCAAAACCCAAAAACAGCATGATCATAGCACGCCGATCAAGATAGGCTTTCGCCGCCTCGCCCCATGATTTTTTGGCGATGGGAGGTTTAGGTGGTACAGATTTGACAGCAGACATAATAACTCACCAACAATTGAGACAAATAACACAACTGCGCACAATTTTTATCAATCTTTAGAATCAGTTATCCATAAAAAGATCGATAAAAATTGCTCTACGTTGCACCAATATGATCATTACAACAAAATTCAGTTATGGTACTTGAGAACCGCTACCTTGACTAGATGTTTTTGCATTAACTCATTGATTCTGGCACTTTCATAACGGCTTATATTTCGCTGCAGTAACGAAGATTATAGCAACCTTTCACTATGGTTAAACCAGTCCTTAGTTTTCTTACTACTTACTCTCATCAAAGATGTCTAACAACGCTTTCATTTATCGGCAATATGTAGATAGAGATAGCATCAGTATCAGTTTGCTTGGCTCATCACTATCTCTCCTCGTGATAAAGCAATGGCGTTAATAGCAAGCTGGATGAGGTACTACACCAAGAATTAATGATTAATAATTTAAAACATATAATTTTTATATATTAGTTTTATAAATAAACAGTACTTCGTTATGCTCTCTATATCAACAATGATTATCTTAATTGACGGTTTGTTCTTTCTATTATCATAGCCCAGGAGTTTTGCCATGTCCGATTCAACCAACACCCCAACCGACAAAAACACCACGCAAGATACCGCTGGTTGCCCGATAAACCACCAAGGTAACAGCGACACCGCAACCAATACAACTTATGATCAAGGTGATGATAAGGGACCGACGATTCATAGTGAAAACGTTGATCAAACACACGCACCGCAGCGTCCTAGCATGGGCGGCTGTCCCGTCATGCATCAAGCGCATACTACCACCGCCTCTGCTGCGACTGACTGGTGGCCGAATAGCTTGAACCTAGACATATTGCATCAGCAAGACAAAAAGACTGACCCAATGGGAGCAGACTTTGATTATGCTGAAGCTTTTAAACGACTTGATTTAGAAGCGGTCAAAACCGATTTGAAAAACCTCATGACTGAATCACAAGAGTGGTGGCCAGCAGATTGGGGTCATTATGGTGGCTTGATGATTCGTATGGCGTGGCATTCAGCGGGTACATATCGCGGTGCCGATGGTCGCGGCGGTTCTAATACTGGTAATCAACGCTTTGCGCCACTAAATAGCTGGCCGGACAACGCCAACCTAGACAAAGCGCGCCGCCTACTATGGCCCATCAAGAAAAAGTACGGCAACAAACTGTCATGGGCTGATTTGATGATTTTGGCAGGCAACATGGCTTACGAGTCTATGGGCTTTAAAACGCTAGGCTTTGCTGGTGGTCGTGCTGATATTTGGCATCCAGAAAAAGACATCTACTGGGGTTCTGAACGCGAATGGCTGGCACCGACCGAAAACCGTTACGATAGCGATAAAGACCGTGCATCCCTCGAAAACCCACTAGCAGCGGTACAAATGGGCTTAATCTATGTCAACCCTGAGGGCGTTGACGGTAACCCTGACCCGTTGAAAACCGCTCAAGATATGCGTACGACGTTTGCGCGTATGTCAATGAATGATGAAGAAACGGTTGCCTTGACCGCGGGTGGTCATACCGTTGGTAAGTGTCACGGTAATGGCGATGCGACCACACTAGAAGACGAGCCAGAAGCGGCAGACGTCAAAGAGCAAGGTCTAGGCTGGCGCAATCCTAAAGGTAATGGCAATGCAGGTGATACTGTTTCAAGTGGTATTGAAGGCGCGTGGACAACCAATCCAACTCAGTGGGATCATGGCTATTTTGAATTATTATTGAACCACAATTGGGCATTAACCAAAAGTCCAGCAGGTGCATGGCAGTGGGAGCCCACAGATATTAAAGAAGAAGATCGTCCATTAGATGCTCATGATCCAAGTGTCCGCCGTAATCCGATCATGACTGATGCTGACATGGCATTGATCAAAGATCCTGTTTATCGCGAGATTTCAGAGAAATTCCATAACGACCCAGCGTATTTTGATGAGGTGTTTGCCAAAGCATGGTTCAAGCTAACTCACCGTGACCTAGGGCCTAAATCTCGTTACTTAGGGGCAGATGTACCGAGCGAAGACTTTATCTGGCAGGATCCTATTCCAGCAGGCAATGCAGACTTGAATGCTGATGATATTGCAGCGCTGAAATCGCAAATATTGGACAGTGATTTGAGCCGCCGTGAATTAATCATTACCGCATGGGACAGCGCACGTACATTCCGCGCATCAGACTATCGCGGCGGTGCAAATGGCGCACGTATCCGCTTAGCCCCGCAAAAGGACTGGGCAGGCAATGAGCCAGAGCAGCTGCAACGTGTTCTTGAGGCGTTAACCCGCATTCAGTCTGACTTTGATAAAGACGTGAGCTTGGCCGATTTGATTGTGCTTGCTGGTAATACTGCTATTGAGCAGGCAGCGAATGATGCAGGCATAGAGGTTACGGTACCATTTACCGCAGGTCGCGGTGATGCAGAAGCGGCAATGACCGATACCGAATCTTTTGCAGACTTAGAGCCTTTGCATGACGGCTATCGCAACTGGGTCAAAGAAGACTATGCGGTCTCTCCTGAAGAGATGCTGCTCGATCGCACGCAGCTAATGGGATTGACAGCGCCTGAGATGGTGGTATTGATTGGCGGTATGCGCGTCCTTGATACCAACCATGGACAGAGCCAACAAGGCGTCTTCACTGACCGTGTTGGGGTCTTGACCAATGACTTCTTTGTCAACTTGACTGACATGAACTACACGTGGCATCCCGTGAAAACAGGTGACGAGCCAAGCAACACGGTCAATAGTTACGAAATACGTGAGCGTAGTACCGGTAATACCAAATGGCAAGCCAGCCGTGTGGATTTAGTATTTGGCTCAAACTCTATCTTGCGTGCTTATGCTGAGCTATATGCGCAGGACGATAACTTAGAGAAATTCGTTCGTGATTTCGTTAGCGCTTGGAGCAAAGTCATGAATGCGGATCGTTACGATATCGCCAAATAAGTCTGGTTCGCCAAACTGATTGGTCATAGATGAGCATATAGATGATGAGCAGCTGTCTTTTAGAAGGCAGCTGTTTTTATGTTTGTGTCTAACACAATAGCTAGTACTATTTTGGTTGTTTTGCGTTGATAAAATAGATACTTATAACTAATATTAAAAACCCTACTCCTATATTCATAATTATTATAAATTGATAGCTATTTATTATATACAAGAATAATAGCTTTGTTTTACACTACGCTCTTATGGCACATTTGTAAGTTTTTACTTTCATATACAAATCTTTCAGATATAGGTAAGGTTTGTATTGTTACACAATAGGATTCAGTGATGGCAATCGATGTAGTGGTCAATCAGCGACATTTGCAAATTCAGCTCAAACAGTTGGAAACAGTATGGCATACGGTGATTAATGGCTATAACTTAAGTCAAGCAGCGACTGTGCTACATACCAGTCAATCGAGCTTGTCAAAGCATATCGCGGCACTTGAAAACCAACTGAAGACCGAAGTATTTATTCGTCAAGGAAAGCGGCTGACAGGGCTGACCACCATGGGTACGGCGCTTATGCCACATATCGAGTCCATCTTTGCCGAGATTCGTACCATTGAAAATCTAAGCCTTGATTTTAATAATCCTAATATCGGCACATTGACCATTGCGACGACCCACACGCAGGCACGCTATGTGCTGCCGAAGGTGGTTAAAGAATTCAAAGAGCGCTTTCCCAAAGTCAATTTGATCTTGCAACAAGCCGATCCTGAGACCATCGCGCAGATGGTGATTCGTGGTCAGGCTGATATCGGCATCGCAACGGAGTCCCTACTTCACAATAACTATCTCAGATGCTACCGCTATTACGACTGGACGCATCGTGTCATCGTGCCAAGCGATCACGAGCTTGCCAAGCAAGACTCTATCGATTTGCCAACCCTTGCCAGCTATCCTATTGTGACCTATCACGGCGGCTTTACTGGACGCGGCGCGATTGATAAAACCTTTGAAGCAGCAGGTCTAGAGCCAGATATCGTAATCGCCGCGCTTGATGCCGACGTCATTAGTACCTATGTAGGACTTGGCTTAGGCATTGGTATTATTGCCGAGATGGCATTTGAACCGAGTCATTATCAGAACCTAACTGCCATACCAGTCGATCACTTCGGACGCTTTACCAGTTGGATGGCGGTGCGTGATGATGCGGAAATCCGCCAGTATGGTCGTGCCTTTATGGAGCTGTGTCAGAAGCAATTCGACAACTAAAACAAAGGGTCTAAATCGCTGGTCTTACCTTACCCCACCTTTACCGAGCTTATGCATAAGTGATAAAATACAGTCTAGAACGTTATTCAACGTTTTATTTCGTTTTTATTTCTGCATGTATTGCTGGACGCCTAGACATTTAATTGTACTGGGTGTCGATCACTGCATGTCCATTTGCTTCTATGTAACAGGTGATACCGCTCATGGAAAAACTCGTAGCGATCATTATGGCAGTTTTTGCCGCCCCTTTGCTTATTGGCGGCGCTTATCTGCTCTCTTTAGGCGGTAGTCCTTACTATCTTTTTGCTGGCGCAGCGATGCTTGCGACCGCTTTTTTGTTGTTCAAAAAACATTGGAGCGCTTACGGGGTGTACGCGATATTTATCGTTGTGACACTAGTATGGTCGCTTTGGGAATCTGGATTTTATTGGTGGGCGCTGGCAACTCGCTTGGGTTTCCCACTAATATTTGGTTTATTAATGCTTTTACCGTGGGTCTCTAAGAAGATGCACGGGAAACACGCTCAAGTAACAACCACAAACAACACTAAGAAAAGTCCTCTTTATTATTGGGGACTAATGGCCAGTGTGGTTGTGGGCGCACTGCTCTCTTTTGGTAGTATGGCCAATAATGCCACCGACAAATTGGGCGAGCTCGATTTAACTGCCAAAGATGACGGCGATCAAAATGCCACTTCTACCAACCTTGGCGACCCATTATCCACTGGTGAGCAAACACCAGATGGCGAATGGAGCGCCTATGGCCGTACTGATTATGGACAACGCTACTCTCCTCTGGCTCAGATCAACACTGATAATGTCAAAGATTTAGA
This sequence comes from Psychrobacter sp. PSP, assembly GCF_024085615.1. Taxonomy (NCBI): domain Bacteria; kingdom Pseudomonadati; phylum Pseudomonadota; class Gammaproteobacteria; order Moraxellales; family Moraxellaceae; genus Psychrobacter; species Psychrobacter sp. PSP. The sequence goes on along the minus strand of NZ_JABLTF010000005.1, from coordinate 108,499 downwards.
ACTCGCTTGGCAAATCCAAACAGGCGATATCAAAGGTCCTAATGACGTTGGTGAAACCACTTATCAAGCAACCCCACTAAAGATCGGCAACGCTCTTTATATGTGTACGCCGCATAACTGGGTGCTAGCATTAGATGCCGACTCTGGTGAGACTCTATGGAAGTTCGATCCTAAGGTTGGCGAAAACCTCCAACGTCAGCATCAAACTTGCCGCGGTGTCTCTTATTACGCTGGTCAAGCTGGTACAAACAGCACTACGCCAGCAGCTAATGCTAATACCGAGACAGCTAGCAATAGCGCCGTCAGTGACACCACTGATAATAACGTAGTAGCGGCTAATAAACCGGCTGCGACTGGCGATACATTGGTGCAAAAAATTGCTGGAAATACCTTTGAAAATCCTTCCAAGCAATGCGATGCCAAGATCTTTATCCCAACTTCTGATGCCAAGCTATATGCCCTCGATCCAAAAACAGGACAACGCTGTCAAGACTTTGGTGAAGATGGTGCATTAGACCTCATGCACAACATGCCGTTCCAGCAAGCAGGCTACTACTACTCAACGTCTGCCCCAGTGGTTGCAGGCGGCGTTATTATTGTCGCTGGTGCTGTTAACGACAACTACGATGTAAACTCACCCTCTGGTGTGATCCGTGCTTATGACGTGAATACTGGCGAGCTTATGTGGAACTGGGATTCAGGCGATCCTGACAACACAGCCCCTTTTGATGTCAATGATCCAACTCAAGTCTATCGCACCAGCTCGCCAAACTCATGGTCGACTGCCAGTGCTGATGAAGAGCTTGGCTTGGCCTACTTCCCAATGGGCAATCGCACGCCCGATCAGCTCGGTAGCTATCGTAATGCTGCTGAAGAAAAGTATGCAACCTCTGTGGTTGCACTAGATCTGAAAACTGGTGAAGCGCGCTGGGTACAGCAGTTTGTCCATCATGATCTTTGGGATATGGATACGCCTGCTCAGCCAACATTGCTTGACTTAAATACCGCTGATGGTGTCCAGCCTGCATTGGTTATACCGACCAAACAAGGCGATGTTTATGTCTTGAACCGTGCCACAGGCGAGCCTATTGTACCTATCAAAGAACGTGATGCACCGCAAGGCTACCTCATTGCTGGTGAACATGCATCGCCTACACAGCCTTACTCTGGTCTGAGCTTTGCGCCTGAGAAACTGACTGAAAAAGATATGTGGGGCGCAAGTCTCATCGATCAGATGATGTGCCGTATTGAGTTCAACAAACTCAACTACGACGGTCGCTATACGCCGCCATCAACCAACGGTACGTTAGTCTATCCTGGTAACTTTGGTACCTTTAACTGGGGCGGTCTCGCTGTCGATCCTGAAAATGGCGTGATGTTCGGTATGCCAACTTACCTTGCCTTTACCTCAAAACTCATCCCTAAAGACACACTTGGCGATGTTGAGACCAATAAAGGTGAACAAGGTGTGAATGCCAATGAAGGCGCAGACTATGCGGTAGAAATGGGACCATTCTTATCACCACTTGGTGTACCTTGTCAGCAGCCACCATGGGGTACGATCGCAGGTGCTGATCTGGCCACAGGCGAGATTGCGTATCAGCGCAAAAACGGTACTGTACAGGACTTATCTCCTATTCCAATCAAGTTTGAATTGGGGGTACCTGGTATTGGCGGCCCTATCATCACTAAAGGTGGCGTCGCATTCTTGTCAGCAGCAACAGAAAACAACTTCCGTGCTTATGATTTGAAAAATGGCGATGTCCTATGGAATGTACGTATTCCAGCAGGTGGTCAAGCTACACCTATGACCTACTTGAACTCCAAAGGTGAGCAGATGGTGGTATTGGTAGCTGGTGGACATGGTTCAGTAGGTACGAAGATTGGTGATTATGTGGTCGCTTATAAGCTTGGCGATCAAGCCAAATAAGTGATTTAAAAAACTTACCATTTACATAATGTCATTTCAAAAAAGCAGGTAACTTAGGTTGCCTGCTTTTTTTATGTGCGACTGGTTTTGTTATACAAATACTTTTGATATAGATATGTTTGATAGCAAGCTTATCAGCAGCCTTATCTTTTGCTAGCTATACCTACTACCCACTAATGGCGCTTTGTTATGAATTATTACTGCTTGGTCACACGGCTTGAAATCGATATCAATGACAAGCATATCAAGAGAAAGTAATTAATCACTCTACTGGATAATTTATGAATAACAAAATCCCTTTATCGTTTTTGGATCTAGCACCTGTACCTGAAGGCCATACCATCGCTGAAGGCATCGCCCAAACCGTGGCAACCGCTCAACAAGCAGAGAAGTCTGGCTTAAACCGTTACTGGATGGCAGAGCATCATAATATGCCGGGTATCGCTAGTGCAGCGACCTCAGTCCTACTGTCACATATCGGTAGCCAAACCAAGCGTATCCGTATTGGTGCAGGCGGCGTGATGCTACCAAATCATGCACCGCTCGTTATCGCTGAGCAATTTGGCACATTGCAGGCATTGTACGGAGACCGCGTTGATTTAGGCTTGGGCCGCGCACCGGGGACAGATGGCGCGACGTTTCAGGCACTGCGCCGGCAAATGAAAGATGCTGAGCGCTTCCCGCAAGACGTCCAAGAGCTGATGTACTTTTTGGGCAATGATACAGATGGCAGCCCTGTACAAGCGTTCCCCGGCGCCAGATCAGGCGTCCCTATTTGGATATTGGGCTCGTCCCTATTTGGTGCGACCTTAGCCGCGCATTTAGGACTGCCCTATGTGTTTGCCTCACATTTTGCACCGCAAATGCTCGGACAAGCAATTAAAGCCTATCGTGAGCAATTCAAGCCGTCTGCCTATTTAGATAAGCCTTATGTCATGCTGGCTGCAAACTTGTTACTGGCTGACGACGATGAGACTGCTCAGTATCACTTTACCTCAGCACAGCAGAGTTTTGTACGTTTGCGCCGTGGTGAGACAGGTCAAATGCCAAAACCTACGCACGATATGGACAGCATCTGGAGCCAAGCAGAAAAAATGATGGTAGATAATGCGCTGTCAGTTTCATTCATCGGATCTGTCGAAACGGTCAAACCAAAATTGGCTGCGTTTTTGGCAACCCATCAACCAGATGAATTGATTGTAACCGCTAATGTACATAATCAAGCAGCGCGTATTCGTTCACTTGAACTTACACCGGAGCTAAACTTATTTACTTTACAATCAAATGAGACACTTGCATAATTATTGCCAAACCTTAACTGGATTTTTGACATGGAAGCAACTGCGGTTATCGGTGCATCACTTATGATTGGCTCGTCGATATTTATGTATATCTTGGCATTTCTTGCAGTCATGGTTATCGGTGGGTATCTGACCTACCGTACCAGTCCTAAGCGTAAGCAACGTCAAGAAGAAAAGCGTAACCGAGACAATATAAATTGACATTAAAAACCCCCTTTTTCAAAATAGAAAAAAGGGGGTTTTTAGTATTACAACGACCAGTTGACGCTATGTCCAACAAAGCACTGACTATATAAGCTACATCAGACCAAGCGCACGTAAGGCGGCCGCACCAAACGCCATGCCAAACATACCAACCACCGTCGTAAACGCCAAGATATTTGCCGCGAGCACATCATTGCCACCCATAGCCTTCGCCATCACATAACTGGCCGCAGCAGCTGGTGAGGCCACCATCAAGAATAACACGCCCATATGAACGCCTGATAAACCAAATGCCAAGCCAATCGCAATGGCGACGAGGGGTGCAATCACAATCCGACCAATACTTGCCTGCATAGATAACCCTGAGGCACTCAGCATCGATTTCAAATCAATACTAGCACCAGCGCAAATCAGTGCCAGCGGCAATGCAACCGCTGCCAACAAATCACCAGTCGTGTGAATCACACCTGTGAGTGGTGGCAATGGCAATGCCTTATAAGCAAATGCTGATAGCAATGCCAAAATAAGTGGGTTGGTAAATACCTTTTTGATGATCATAATACTGCGACTGATCAAAGTATCATCCACATTTTTAGAGACACGACTTAACGTAATGACCGCTAAAATATTGAACAATATGGTGACTACGCCCATGTAAACGGCACCAATACTTAAACCACGCTCACCATAAGCATTGGCAACGGTTGCGAGGCCAATAATAGCCATGTTGCTACGGAAAATACCTTGTACGAACACGCCTTGGTCGGCAGGACGTTTGACGAAGCGTTTGGCATACAGCTCCGCCCCAAAGAACAGGACAAATGTCACCAAAATACCAACAAAAATTAGCTTAACTTGCTGACCATAATCAACATCGCTATCGACCACGCTAAAGAATAGCAAGCAAGGCAGGCAGTAGTTAAAAACAAAGCTGGATGCCTGATCAATGAAACTTTGGCTCGCCTCGCCACGTCTTTGCATAAAAAAACCCAACCACATCAAAGCAAGGTTGGGGAATACAATAGTAATAGCAAAAACAATAGCATCAATCATAAATAGGCTCAATTCGGTGACAAGCCCATCATGATATGAGCATCAACAAGAAAATTTAATAAGTAATAATCAGATTTTACGACCTAGTATAGAGACAAAGCAGCAAGTAAGACAAGTTTGAATGAGACTTTATTTCGATAATAGAGTGGTTTTTTAATAAACAAAAGCCCGCAATAAAATATTATTACGGGCTTTTTATATCATGGATGCGTTGTTATAAAAGGCTTTGGCATACTACCGTTACGAGTCAAGCGCAGCCTTTGCTTTTTTATGTTTTTTGACCGTCATCGCCAATAACTGTATGGCCGCAGGTGTGACACCGCTGACACGTCCAGCTTGAGCTAGCGTCGCAGGACGAACTTGCGTGAGTTTTTGTACAATCTCGTTTGATAGCCCTGATACCACCCTATAATCAAAATCTAGCGGTAGCGCCGTGTTTTCTAAGCGCTTCATTTGATCAATATCTTCTTGCTGACGATCGATATAGCCGGCATATTTGACAGAAATCTCGATCTGCTCTCCTACTTGCGCATCAACGGTTGAGTCAGTAATAGCCGCGATATCAGCAAAACGTATTTGCGGACGCTTTAACAAATCAAAGGCAGTCGATTCTTTAGAGAGTACCTCACCTGTCTGCTCAGACAGTTTCTGACCCAAGGTATTTGTCGGCGTGGCCCACATGTCTTTTAGGCGTGACGTCTCTGTCGAGATCGCTTCCATTTTTTCTTGATATGCTTGCCAGCGCACATCATCTACCAGCCCTAGCTTGCGACCCGTCTCAGTTAAGCGCTGATCGGCATTGTCTTCACGTAGCAATAAACGATACTCTGCACGGCTCGTAAACATACGATAAGGCTCGGTCGTACCATGGGTGATCAAATCATCCACAAGTACGCCAAGATACGCTTCATCACGGCGCGGTGTCCACGTGTCAAACTCGCTATTGTTAGTAGTGACCAATGCGGCATTGGTCCCTGCTAGCAAACCCTGCACGCCCGCTTCTTCGTAGCCAGTCGTACCGTTAATTTGACCAGCAAAGTACAGACGATCAATTGATTTGGTCTCAAGCGTGGGCTTGAGATTTTGCGGATCAAAATAATCATACTCGATGGCATAGCCTGGACGCGTGATATGGGCGTTCTCAAGCCCTTTCATGCTATGAATAAAATCTAACTGCACATCAAACGGCAAACTGGTTGAGATACCATTCGGATACAGCTCATGCGTGGTCAGGCCTTCTGGCTCAATAAAGATCTGATGGCTGTCTTTGTCCGCAAAACGATGAATTTTATCTTCGATAGACGGACAATAACGCGGGCCGACGCCTTCAATTTTGCCAGAGAACATCGGTGAGCGGTCAAGATTTTCACGGATGATATCGTGGGTGCGCGCATTGGTATGTGTGATATAGCAGTTAACCTGCTCAGGATGCATAGAGACATCACCCATATAGCTCATGACAGGCAGCGGCGTATCACCTGGCTGTACCGTCATCACGCTAAAATCAACGCTACGGGCGTCGATACGTGCTGGCGTGCCTGTTTTTAGACGACCGACTGGTAGCTTAAGCTCACGCAAACGATCGGCGAGCTTGATAGAAGGCTGATCCCCTGCACGGCCACCATTTGAGTTTTCTAGACCAATATGAATGACGCCGCCCAAGAAAGTGCCTGAGGTTAATACGACTGTTTCGGTCTTAAAAATAATACCTGTAGAAGTCACAACAGCTGTCGCACGGCCATTTTCTACCAAAATATCGTCAGCAGCTTGTTGGAACAAATCCAGATTGGGTTGGTTCTCTAGTGTGTGGCGAATGGCGGCTTTATACAAGATACGGTCGGCTTGCGCACGTGTGGCACGCACAGCAGCGCCTTTACGGCTGTTTAGTACACGAAACTGGATACCTGCTTTGTCCGTTGCTAGCGCCATCGCGCCGCCTAACGCGTCAATCTCACGCACTAAATGCGATTTACCGATACCGCCAATCGCGGGATTACAGCTCATCTGACCAAGCGTCTCGATATTATGGGTCAACAATAAGGTCTGAGCGCCCATACGTGCAGCCGCCAGAGCAGCTTCTGTGCCAGCATGACCACCGCCGATTACTATCACGTCGTAATGTTTTGGGTATTGCATGTGTGCCTCACTTGACTCATAACGCTGCTGATTGACGTATCTTATGTTCAAATAAGAAAACCATCAGCAAATAAACGTCAGTCGTATTTATAAAAAAGATAACGACTCAGTTAAGTCGTTCATAATTGGTTGAATAACCCATCATTATAACAATTTTTTCACGCTTAAAAAACGCTAGGATAAAAACTATTATAATTAAGCGCAAAGATACTTACGCCAGCATCACTTTGGTTGTTAGCTTTTGAGTTCGTAATGATCTCTTAGTTATTACTGTTTCCACGGCTCAAGGGTACGATCTGATCCGATTGACCGCTAGACAGCATATGATGGCTACCATACCCTTCTGGGTTTATCTGTAGATAGGCATTCATTTGACCAATCGCCTCACCATCATCACTCGCTAAAATCTGCGCTTTGATAAGCTCAACTGGCGGTAATGGTAAGTTTTTGAGTAAGGCCAAGCGCTGATGGTTATCACCCTTGTTGACTACTAATTCGATAAGTTGACGAGCATCGATTGGCAAATCTGGCGTGTTTTGAGCCAACAATGCCAAGTGATAAGCACCTGCTGGATCTTGGTCCACAACAATGCGCTGTTCAATAGCGATATACGTCGCTTCAGTTGCACCGCCTGCCACACTAAGCTGATGAATACACTTCAGTGCTGAGTATGACTCATTATTAGCAATCTCAATGATCCGCGTAGATTCGTTTTTTAAACGCGCGCGACGCTTTTCAATCGCTGCTTGCGCAGCCGCTTCTCTCTGCTCATTTGACTGTTCATTGGTTTGGTTATTCATAAAGCTCTCTTAATTATCTGATAATTATTATTTATATCGCTGGTATCTTGGACACTATATGGGGGTAAATCCCATAAAAACAACGAAGCCTAATGACATAGGCGCGTGGAAATACTAGTAGGGACAAGAATAGATAGAGTATTAGTGACACTAATAGCAATAATAAAAAAACCCAAATAGCCATTAATGACTACTTGGGTTTGCTGTGCTCGTATCTTACACTCGTATCTTACAAAGACTAATTGGACATTAAAGACATCCAACTCACACTTTTAATTATTAAGCAGCAGGGCTGTTTGCTTCAACCAATGGCTTTAGCTCGCCTGATTGATACATTTGCAAGATGATGTCTGACCCGCCCATCAACTCGCCATCAATCCATAATTGTGGGAACGTTGGCCAGTTCGCAATTTTTGGCAACGTTGCACGGATTTCTGGGTTTTCTAAAATGTTTACAAACGCAAATGGACGACCAATCTGAGTCAACACTTCGATAGAGCGCGCTGAAAAACCACACTGCGGAAATTGCGGTGTGCCTTTCATGTAAATAATGACTTTATTGTCACGGATTTGATCACGGATCAATTGTTCAACGTCGTTTGCAGTAGTGTTTGGGGTTTGCTCACTCATAAAAGCTCCTATTGATAAAGCGGTTCATTAAAATGATTATTTATATAAAAATAATTGTGTAAAGACGTGGCTGATACATGGGGCAACTGCCGCTGTATTACAAGCACGAATTTCGATCTATGTAGGTTCAACAGTATTAGGGACTAATAATACCACGGCATTGGCCATGATGCCTTCTTGACGACCCGTAAATCCCAATTTTTCAGTCGTGGTGGCTTTTACACTGATATTGCTAATATCTGTTTGTAAGTCGCTCGCGATATTAGCGCGCATCGCTTTGTTGTGCGGTGCCAGCTTTGGACGTTCACACATCACCGTGATATCAGCATTGCCTAGACTATAACCAGCCTCTTGCACTTTACTATAAACATAACGCAGCAAAATCCTTGAATCCAATCCAGCATGCGCCGCATCGGTATCAGGAAAATGCTGCCCAATATCGCCAAGTGCAAGTGCGCCCAGCAGCGCATCAGCCAATGCATGCAAGACCACATCCCCATCAGAGTGTGCGAGCAAACTATGAGAATGCTCAATCGGCACGCCCGCTAGAATGACATATTGTTGCTGCTGACCATTATTATGAAAAGCATGAACGTCAATACCTTGACCAATTTTTATCATTATTATTCCAAGATGAGTTAAAGGTGATTAAAATAATTCAAAACCACTATCTGAATTTTCAAAGTGGTTTTACGAGTAGCCAGACACCATCGGTCGCCACCAGTTTCAATTAACTGGTATAATATGACGTTTATTTTATCATAATACCAGATCCAAAAGACAAGATGACGTTGTTCTGCTGAGACTACGCATTGTAGTGATTGCATAACGCTTGGCGTCGGCATGTACTTTGGATAACGTATAAATAGTTGAGCCGTTTTATGTCAGCCATACAATACACTTCAAGCACAACCGTTTCTGAGTCTTTTAATGCTCATCGCCCTTTAACACTTGCTGATGTCGAAAATCCTAGCACCAAGCATGTGATCGTCGGTATGTCAGGTGGGGTCGATTCTTCTGTATCAGCCGTATTACTTCAGCAGGCAGGCTTCAAGGTTGAAGGCCTGTTTATGAAGAACTGGGAAGAAGATGACGGCACCGAATACTGTACAGCAATGGATGACCTCGCAGACGCGCAAGCCGTATGTGACAAAATTGGCATCAAACTGCACACGGCCAACTTTGCGATGGAATATTGGGATCGCGTATTTGAGCACTTTTTGGCAGAATATAAAGCCGGCCGCACCCCTAACCCTGATATCTTGTGCAACAAAGAAATTAAGTTTAAGGCGTTTTTGGACTATGCGTTGACGCTTGGTGCAGATTATATCGCGACCGGTCACTATACGCGCCGCAGTGTGAACTATATCAATGCCGAAGGTGACGAGGTTGCGCAGCTCTTACGCGGTCTTGATAATAATAAAGACCAAAGCTACTTTTTGCATGCGGTTGGCGGTGACAAAATCGCTAAAACCTTATTCCCAGTTGGCGAGCTTGAAAAGCCAGTGGTACGTCAAATCGCTGAAGAGCATGACCTAGCGACGGCTAAGAAAAAAGACTCTACGGGTATTTGCTTTATTGGTGAGCGCCGTTTTAAAGATTTCCTACAACAGTACTTGCCTGCCCAAAAAGGCGAGATACTTACTGATGACAATAAAGTCATCGGTACTCATGATGGCCTCATGTACTACACATTGGGTCAGCGCGGTGGCATTGGCATTGGCGGTGTCAAAGACCGTCCCGAGGAGCCGTGGTTTGTATTGGCAAAAGACTTAGAGAAAAATCGTTTAATCGTCGGTCAAGGGCATGAACATCCCATGCTAATGAGCAACGAGCTAAAAGCCTATAAGCTCGATTGGATTGATGGTTTACCACCTGCGGATGTGTTTAGCGACGAAGGCTTAGCCTGTATGGAGAAGTCTCGCTATCGCCAGCCTGATCAAGCGTGCCGCGTGTTTGCGACCAATGCTGATGGCAGTGAGGTTCGAGTGGTATTTGATGAGCCGCAGCGCGCTGTCACTCCTGGACAGTCAGCGGTATTTTATATCGATGAAGTATGTTTAGGCGGCGGCGTGATTGAATCTATCGATGCACCATGTGGATTTTAATTGATTCCTAACACCCAACTTAAAGCACAGATGTTGATGCAGCAAATAGATTTATTTTGACGAGGGTCAACATCGCTTTATTTGCATAGACCACTTTTTTAATATCATATTTCTGCTATATTACGCGCAACGATTTCGACGTCGTTTTTTATATGGTAATTTTTTATCTAGACTCTTGCAGTTTTTTATTTCATAACTACTGAGGCACAACCATGACCCCACTTACCGCTCTCTCTCCAATTGATGGTCGTTACGCATCAAAGGCTGACAGCTTACGTCCTTATTTATCTGAATTTGGTCTAATCAAAGCTCGCGTTACGGTAGAGATTCGCTGGTTGCAGTCTTTAGCTGACAACAGCGCAATTGGTGAATTAGCAGCATTTGATGACCAGACCAACGCTTTTTTGAATGCAATCGTTGATGATTTTGGTGAAGCCGATGCCCAAGCGATCAAAGACATCGAAGCGACGACCAATCATGATGTAAAAGCGGTTGAGTACTTTATCAAGAACAAGTTCCGGGGTCAGGACGCTTTAATTGATTCTCTTGAGTTTATTCACTTTGCCTGTACCAGTGAAGATATCAACAACTTATCGTATGCATTGATGCTCAAAGACAGCCGCAAGCTTGTCGTTGCCAAAATGCAGCAAGTGACTGATAGCATCGTTGACTTAGCGATTGCTCATGCTGATCAACCAATGCTATCACGCACCCATGGTCAGACAGCCAGTCCAACGACATTGGGTAAAGAGATGGCAAACGTGGCCTACCGCCTTGCTCGTCAAATCAAGCAAATCAATCAAGTAGAGTTATTGGGTAAAATCAATGGCGCCGTTGGCAACTACAATGCGCATTTTTCAGCGTATCCTGACGTCGACTGGCAGAGTCATGCTGAAGCATTTATCAATCAGCGTCTAGAGTTAACCTTTAACCCTTATACGACTCAAATTGAGCCACATGACTATATCGCTGAGTTGTTTGATGCTGTTAAGCGTTTCAATACCATCTTGATCGATTTTAACCGTGATATTTGGCAATATATTAGCTTAGGCTATTTTAAACAGCGCCTAAAAGACGGTGAAGTTGGCTCTTCTACCATGCCGCATAAAGTTAATCCAATTGACTTTGAAAACTCTGAAGGCAACTTAGGCGTTGCCAACGCGATGCTGGCCCATTTGGGTGAGAAGTTACCGATTTCACGTATGCAGCGTGATTTGTCAGACTCTACCGTATTACGTAATATCGGTGTTGGCCTAGCACAGAGCATGATTGCTTTTGATGCGTGCCTAAAAGGGGTGGGTAAACTTGAGCTAAATGCACAGCGTTTAAATGACGACTTGAATCAAGCGCAAGAAGTGTTGGCAGAACCGATTCAAACGGTCATGCGTCGCTACCGTGTTGAAAACCCGTATGAAAAACTAAAAGCCTTGACTCGCGGTAATGCCATGACTCGTGAAGCCATGCTAACCTTTGTTGAAAGCGATGAGCTATTGGCTGTTAGCGATGCGGATAAAGAACGCCTACGTGCATTGACGCCTGCTACTTATATCGGTAATGCCGCTGAGCAAGCACGTGCTATTAAAGAGTGGATTGCCAAGCTGTAAAGTTTGCCAAGCTGTAAAGTTTGCTAAGATGAATTGAATACCTTAAAGCAATAGAGATAAGGCACAATTGCCTCATCTCTATTTGTTCAAACTGGCTATACATTCGCCTAAGTCTATAAAAAAACAACCTTACTTTGCATGCTATGATGATCTTAAAAACTCATAGGTGATAAGTAAGGTTTTATTTTTTATCCTTTTTATCATCATCGTCATCACTATCGCCTGGTATGATAGCTTTACCGACCGCGACCGTGCCTTTGACTACGCCTTTGGTGGTTTTATAGGCGACTTTGGCAGGCACGGTGACGATTTTATGGACACAAGCTTGCAAGAAAAACACGCTAGCAATAATGACAACAAAATGTAATTTTTTCATAACTTTCCTACGATTTGATGGCTGCTCTGATGATAGCCATCAGATAGGTGATCATCATAAACGATTAATCCCTTCCTATAAAGCATCCCTTACCATCAATCTTGTACGTATTTAAAATATGGATTTACCCATGACCTCTATTCCTCTTTGTCTACCCGACTCTATTACGCCTGAGCAGTTTTTGGCTGAATACTGGCAGAAAAAACCACTGCTTATCAAGCAAGGCTTACCGCAGCTGATCGATATGTTTGAGCCCGATGATATGATGGGTCTTGCCCTTGAAGAAGATGCTAGCGCACGCTTGCTAACCCAAGCAGCCAGTAAAAAAGAAGGTCAAGCGCAGTGGCAACTCAAAAAAAGCCCACTGAGCGAGACTGATTTTGAGAACCTACCAGAACAATGGACCGTATTGGTACAAAACCTAGAGCAATGGTCGCCTGAGCTTGGGCAATTGTGGCAAGCGTTTGACTATATTCCGCAGTGGCAGCGTGACGATATTATGGTCTCTTATGCCCCTAAAGGAGGATCGGTCGGTAAGCATTATGACGACTACGATGTATTTTTGGCACAAGGCTATGGTTTACGGCGCTGGCAGTTGGGCAAATTCTGTGATGAGCAGACAGAGTTTGTTGCTGATGAGCCTATTCGCTTGTTTGACGATATGGGCGACATCATCTTTGATGAGATATTAGAAGCGGGTGACGTGCTTTATGTGCCGCCCAAACTCTCGCATTTCGGCGTGGCGCAAGATGATTGTCTGACGTTTTCTTTTGGCTGCCGTCGTCCAAATTTGATGCAAATTATCGATAGCTTAGCGGATATCGCCACCAACGATAGCGATTTGTTTATTCCGCTGCTATTGCCGCAAGCACTACAGGCATCTGGCGCATTGCAATCAGAGAGTATCAGTGCGATCAAAGAGCAGCTCTTGCACATGCTACAGTCTGAGCGTGGTGATGATATGATTCGTCAAGCAGTCTCTGAGGTGGTGAGTAAGCGCCAATACGATGCGCTGATGCCAGAGGAAACACTGGGCACCGATGAGCTTGTACAAGCATTGTCTGAAGGTGCGCTATTGCAAGCGGACTATAGCAATCGCCTACTCTATAACAAAACTGGTAATGGTATTGTGCTGTATGCCAATGGGCAGCGTCTCGATGGACTTGATGATGCAGCAATAGCAGTGTTGGTACGTTTGGCTGATGGAGAGCCATTACAATATAGTGATGTGAAGGATATCGATACAGATGATTTAAGCGAATGGTTAGAAAACGGTTGGATATGGGTCAATATGACTGAATAAAACATAATCATCAAATTTTAGCTGAATAATGCACAATAAAAAAACCGCTATCTGATAATTACTCAGATAGCGGTTTTTTCTTATGCATATTACACAATTACTCGTTCAATACTCATAATGATGTATCAAACGCCGCTTAGTATTTATTAAAACCACTATAAACACTAAACGTGTTGGTCGTTAATACTATTACTCTGTACCAAGCTCAAGCAAGCTAGCATTACCACCAATCGCTGTGGTGTTAATCGTCTTAACACGCTCAGTGACAAAACGATGCAGATAATCAGGCGTTAACATCTCAGACAGTCCTTCCATATCAGTGACACTGATGACTTGAGTCAAAATACCATCTGTCTTTGCAAGCTCTTGACTGATGGCTTGTACTTCACTACGACTGCCAGAAACGGCCACCTGAGCAAGACGATCAATGTATAAAAGCGTGATGGTTTGCGAGTCATTAGCCACGCTCAATACATCTTCGCTAATACCCGTATCGTACAGGATTTTAGCGGCTTCATTGCACATCTCATTTTGGCTTGGGCAATGCAGTATGACTTCATTACCAGTCAATAATGCAGCCACAAGCTGACCTAGTACGGCCATTGCTCTGGCTGATTCGCCACCAACGACCATTGTCTTACCACGACCAGTGACGTACAAGTCGTTTGACTCACCTGTCGCACCAGTCATACGATGCGTCTCATCTAAGCTTGGCGCCGCGTTCAATAGGTGATTGAATAAACGCTTTGCTTTGTTGGCATCACCAGTCAATAGAGACAACTTTGGAATTGCCGCCTCTAGGTACGTTGCGCGATTGACCGCGCCAAGTAGTCGCCAAGATTCACAAACCTGGGCATGATTTTTTTTGAATTCAGTCGCCATGTTGCTACTCCTTATGCGAGTTCTGTTTGAGTGGTTGTTTGGGTGTTAACATTTGTTTGGTTGCTACCATTTGATTCTGAGCTAAGCTGCATCAGACGCGCAACATAGTGCGGGCCACCTGCTTTCGGGCCAGTACCAGACAGACCACAACCACCAAATGGCTGGACGTTTACGACCGCGCCGATTTGGTTACGGTTGATATAAGTGTTGCCTACAAAAGCACGGCGCTCGATATGCTCAACAGTTTTTTCGATACGGCTATGAATACCCATCGTCAAACCAAAGCCTGTGTTGTTGATAGCGTCAATCAGCTTATTCAGATCACGTGCTTGATAGCGCAATACGTGCAGGATTGGACCAAAGTGCTCACCACCAATCACATCAATACTGCTTACCTCGATTGCGGTTGGCAATACAAAGGTAGAGTTTTCTTGACTGACAACCGAGCTTGCACTCATTGTTGTTTGAGCCAAGATAGTAGCGGTTGGCTCAGCATCCATACGCGCGATATGCGCCTCTAAACCATTTTTGGCATCAGCATCAATGACTGGACCTACATCTGTGGCAGCGTATAGTGGATTGCCAACAGACAGCTCAGCCATATTGCCTTGCAATAGCTCGATCAAATCATCCGCCATCTCATCTTGCACGCACAATATACGGCAAGCTGAACAACGCTGACCTGCTGAACCAAATGCAGATAGAACAGCGTCTTTAACGACTTGCTCTGGCAGTGCTGTTGAATCAACAATCATCGCGTTCTGACCGCCAGTCTCAGCGATAAATACAGGCAGCTCGCCACTCGCTTGAGCATGATCATTCAAGCTTTGATTGATACGCTGAGCAGTTTGCGTTGAGCCAGTAAATATCACACCTGCGATATTGTCAGCAGCCGTTAGCGCTCCGCCCACATCACCGGCACCTGTCACCAATTGTAGTGCTTCTGCTGGTACACCCGCTTGATACATGAGTTGCGCACCAAAATGAGCAATCAAGCTGGTTTGTTCAGCAGGCTTAGCGACTACCGTATTACCTGCTGCCAGTGCCGCCACGATTTGACCCGTATAGATAGCCAATGGGAAGTTCCATGGGCTAATACACACAAAAGTGCCACGTGGTTTATAAACTTGACGCGATTGCTTACCAGACAAATCTGTAAACTCATGCACGACATCGTCTAGGCGCTCTGCTTCATCAGCGTAAAAACGACAGAAATCAACGGCTTCTTTGATTTCATCGATGCTGTCTTGCATAGTCTTACCAGCTTCGACTTGGCATAGTGCCATTAGCTCAGCGTAGTTTTCTTCAAATAGCTCAGCGATTTTACGCAGTATTGCTGCACGTTTGGCCACTGTCACGTTCTGCCACGTACTTTGACCAGCGACAGCCACATCAATCGCTTGACGAGCCAATTCTGCATTGGCATATTTGACTTCACCAGCGCTTACGTCATGATTCCAAGGCGCAAGTACAGGCTGCGCATCAAGTTGATGGGTGACGCCATCTACTTCATAGTCAGTGACCGCTTTGCCATTGATGATGGGTGTCGCTGACCATTTTTTATTGAGATGGCTATCAATAGCGGCTTTAAACGGCAACCACTGTGACTCTACAAATATATTAGGGCCAAAACTTGCACGGCGCGAACCATAAATCTCTAGTGGTAGCGGGATATCTGGGTTGTGCAAGGTTGGGTTGGCAAGTAGCTTGTCATATGGATGCACAGTTAGTTTTTCAATCGGATACGACTTGTCTAATAACTGATGGACAAACGAGCTGTTGGCACCGTTCTCTAACAAACGACGTACCAAATATGGTAGCAAGTCTTTGTGCGCGCCAACTGGTGCATAGATACGTACAGGAATCTCATAAGCTTGCAAAATATGGTCATAAAGTGCATCACCCATACCGTGCAAACGCTGGAACTCAAACTCTTTATGGGTGCTCATGGTCATGATTGAAGACAGTGTGTGCGCATTATGCGTCGCAAACTGTGGCCAAATAAGACCGCGCAGATGGTCTGATAATAAGAAACGCGCACTGGCAAGATATGCGGTATCTGTACCTTCTTTGCGTGTCCAAACTGGATAGCCTGATAGACCTTTTTGCTGAGCAAGTTTGATCTCAGTATCCCAATAAGCGCCTTTTACCAGACGTACTGGAATGCGATCGCCTACTTCAGAAGACAAACGAGCAAGCCAAGCCAATACAGCAATAGCACGTTTAGAATAACCTTGTACAACGATACCTAGGCCATCCCAACCAGCTGTTGAGTTATCACGGTATAGAGACTCAAACAGTTTTAAAGAAATCTCAAGACGATCCGCTTCTTCGGCATCAATACTAAGATCAACATTGACCTCGCGTGCCGCTTCGATAAGGAGCAAGCAGCGTTGACGCAATAGACCCATGACCTGAGCTTCTTGTGTCGCTTCATAGCGAGGATGCAGCGCAGACAATTTGATAGATACTGATGGCTTAGGCATACCTTCTTTGACTTTGACGTTGGCCGTCGCTTTGATCGCATGCAAGTAGTCATTGAAGTATTTTTCAGCATCTCTATGCGTGATAGCCGCTTCACCTAGCATATCGAATGAATAGGTATAACCTTTATTACGATATGGCTGGCTGTTTTTATTGGCGTCTTCGATGGTTTCGCCCAATACAAACTGATGGCCCATGATGCGCATGGCCTTTTGCATGGCACTACGAATGACAGGCTCACCCATCTTTTTGGTCATGCGATCCAAGAAACCTGATGCAGTAGTGCTGCTATCAATACTGACGACACGGCCTGTCATCATCATGCCCCAAGTAGAGGCATTAACCATGAAACCATTGTCATTTTTGATGTGCTTTTTCCAATCTGCCACACTCATTTTGTCATGAATCAATGCATCAGCAGTATAATTATCCGGCACTCGAATCAACGCTTCTGCCAAGCTCATGAGCAAGATACCTTCTTGGGTATCAAGGCTATACTCAAGCAATAATGAGTCAACCATCTTGACGGCTTTGCCATCGTTACGCACATGCTCAACCAGCCTGCGTGTCTGCTCAGCGGCAGCATCACGCTCCTCTGCACTAGGCTTGGCAAGTGGCAATAAATCAGCCAACCAACGCTGTTCATCAACGCTATATAGTGGCGAAATACGCTTATATAACTCTTCTATTGGCTGGGCAAGATACTCTGGCGACAGCATATCAACAGGATTGAACAAAATCGGCTCTTGCGGGGTAAACTGGTCTACTGGGTTCATAACAACTCCATAACTATCGTTTAAAAACCATAATAAATGGTGCTTTAGGAAGTCTGATCGTCCTGCATAACTGCTCGTAACCGCTATCAAAATAGAGGTTATGGAAGGATATTCACAGCAATAATCAAAAGACCAAACGGCGCCATCACAAAACTAGAAAATCCAGCACATGCTGGAGATGGTTAAGTAGGTCGTTCCACTGTTAAACGGGCTACGTTAACAATACAAAGGCAACAACGAAAAATTAAGCGGCATTAGTGCCTTCTTCTTGTTAGTAGTGAAAGGAGTGTGATGGACAAATATCGCTTGAATGAAGTGATAAAAAATCACTTAAACAAGCCCAAACATACCATCTTAAATGTGCAAATTCACTGTAAGAAAAACCTCTACGGCGTTGATTGAGGTGATGCGCTTAACTCGGCTATAATATCATGAAAAAAAAATTCAAACTAACGCTTTTTTTTATTTTTAAAAATAGATTTTTCTTTAAAAAACAAATATTTACAAGCAATTTTTCAGTCATGTCGCTTTGGTTATATTTTTTAGTTTACTATTACTGATTAATTATTACCAAAATTTTGGGTTTTAATCGTACCAATTTTGGGCTCACTAGTAAGCTAAGTACCATCTCCAAATAATAAAAACCCTCTTTACCATCAAGTGATAAAGAGGGTTGTATGGTTAGGTCTCATACCTAGCGCAATACGCCTTATAAGAAGATAATTTTAACCAATAGCACAAGAGTCAAAAGCCATACAGCAATGCTGATATCAGCGAACTTACCAGAGATCGCTTTGACCGCCGTAAACGTGATAAAACCAAGTGCGATGCCATCAGCGATAGAGTATGTCAGCGGCGTGAACAGCAATACAACTACAACAGGCGCTGCTTCTGTTAAGTCGCTCCAGTCGATGTCTTTTAGGGTGCCCATCATCAGTACGGCAACATAAAATATGGCACCGGCCGTCGCGTAGGCTGGGATCATACCGGCTAATGGAGAAAAGAAAATGCTTAGTAAAAATAACACACCAACAGTGACTGCCATCAATCCTGTACGGCCACCTGAGGCAATACCAGAGATACTTTCGATATAACTGGTTGTCGATGACGTACCAAGTAAAGAGCCTGCAACTGTCGCTGTTGAGTCTGCTAATAGCGCCTTGCCCATATTAGGAATATTGCCATCTTTGTCAGTCAACTTGGCTTGGCTAGTGGTTGCAATTAGCGTACCTGCAGTATCAAATAAGTCCACAAATAAGAAAGCGAAGATCACACTGATCATACCCACATCAAATGCGCCAGCGATATCGAGCTGCATCAGTGTCGGCGCGATTGAAGGCGGTGCAGATATGATACCGGTAAACTGTGTATAGCCCATTAGCAAACTAATCAGAGCAACCAGCAAAATACCAATGGTTACCGCACCTGGGACTCTTTTATAAGACAGACCAATAATGACGACAAAACCTAGAGATGCCAATACAGGACCAAATGACGTCATATCACCAAGAGCAACCAAGGTCGCATCATGATTGACGATGATACCTGCACTCTGCAAAGCAATAAAAGCCAAGAATGCACCAATACCAGCGACCACGCCGTTTTTGAGAGAGTTTGGAATCGCATTGATGATTGCCTCACGAATCTTAAAGAGGCTTAATAGAACAAAGATACAACCTGACAAGAACACCGCACCCAGCGCGGTTTGCCATGCATACCCCATACCTAAGACCACGCCATAGGTGAAGAAAGCATTAAGTCCCATGCCTGGCGCTAATGCCACTGGTAGTCGGGCATAGATACCCATGATGAAACAACCGACTGCTGCGGCCACACAGGTTGCGACAAATACGGCCCCTTTGTCCATACCTGCATCGGCTAAGACATTAGGGTTAACAAAGATAATATAAGCCATCGTCAAAAACGTGGTTATACCAGCGACGATTTCTGTTTTGATCGTGGTATTGTCACCATTAATCCCAAAATAGCGTTCAATTGCATTCATAAGTGTTCGCCCCCAACTGGCTAATAAAAAATCACCACTACCTAAAACTAAACATGACCTCAGCAAAATGGCGATGCCGCAGTAAGAATAATGTAGTAACAAAGCGTAACATATTAGACGAGTTGTCTTACAAACTCAATCGCTGATAATGTCTAACTCGTATAAAAAACAATTAAAAACACCACTTTTATAACGATAAAAAGTCTATACAAATTTGAATTTTCTTATAGTCTCTAGCTCAAATCATTTATGTATACTAGTAGGGCGTGTTGCCACTATATTGTTAAAATATTTGATGTATCGTACTTTTTGTCTGGTTAACACATTAATAATGACGTTTCTTTTATTTAGAAGTAAACTAACAGGTTATTATGTTGATGTCTCAGTGGTTGAGCGTGGTCTCAAATAGTCTCTTACTAAACCCGATTGCCGAGATCTTTACTGCGCTTAAGATTCAACGATAAAGTATGCTTATTATTTTTAGGGTTCGTTTGGTTTGGATGTCTTTATTTAAACCAGCTGTTGTCAATTATCCGTGAGTCCATTACATGCCTGAATCATTAAATATTATTGATCTTATTACCCAAGCCAGTCTATTGGTACAGATTGTGATGGCGTTATTGCTATTAGCCTCTTTGTTCAGTTGGGTCATTATTTTCCGTATGAGTGCGCGGCTCGGTACAGCCAAAAACTTTGATCAACAATTTGAGACTTGGTTTTGGTCAGGCGAAGATTTAGCAAAGCTGTATCAAGGCGTACAAGGCTCACCTGATCGCCAAGGACTTGAGCAGATTTTTTATGTGGGATTTTCAGAGTACCTGAGAATGCATAAAAAGCGTCAACCTAAAGATGACATCATCGACGGTGTTGAACGTAAACTGCGTGTCGGCTTGGGCCGTCAGCAGCAATTACTCGAGTCAGGACTGACGACGCTAGCGAGTATCGGCTCGGTGGCTCCTTACATTGGACTGTTTGGAACCGTTTGGGGCATCATGAACGCGTTTTTGGGACTGTCGCAAACCGAGCAAGCCACCCTAGCCTCTGTCGCGCCTGGTATTGCTGAGGCGCTGATTGCGACAGCCATGGGCTTGTTTGCCGCTATTCCTGCTGTATTGGCATACAATCATTTTACGGCAAAATCTAGCCGTCTTTATGATTCACGAGCACTGTTCTGTGACGAGATGACAGGCATGCTACAGCGCGAGACCAGTGTGCAAATCCCCGTTGCTAGAGAGACGCAAGTGAGTGCCACTCAGGTGAATGGGCTATGAAACCAAATCCCTATCGCCGTGAGAAAAAAGCGCTGAATGCAGAGATGAATGTCGTTCCCTACATCGACGTTATGCTGGTGCTATTGGTGATATTTATGGTGACCGCACCCATGCTCATTACGGGTGTCGATGTTGATTTGCCAAAAGAGCAAACCAATACCATGAGTCAGAGCCAGTTGCCCGTCATTGTCTCATTGACTGACAAGGGTGAGATTTTTATCAGTTATGAAAATAATATCGACTTGCCTATTAGTGAGCCTGAGCTAATTAACACTTTATCCAACTTACAGTCTCAGAGCGGTAATACCAACACTGAGCCATTGCAAGTGATGATTAATGCTGATCAAAATAACCAATATGGCGCTATCATGACGCTCATGGCAACTTTGCAGCAGGCAGGTATTGAAAAAGTAGGGTTATTGACTGGTGCGCCTTTACCGACGCCATCACTCCAATAGCTATACCTTCTATATAGGTATGTCACATCATAGCAGCCAATCCGATAAACCACGTTCATGAGTATCCATATCATGCATAATGCGCCTGCCGTCTATGTCCCCACCGAACCTGAAGGCAACGGGCTAACACTGCCTACATTACTCAGTTTGCTAGCACATGGTCTTATAATCGGCATACTGATTTATAACTATCAGACCACTGAGGTTGAGACTGCTGGTAGCATCGAGACGGTCATGGTAACTCCTGAGCAGCTCGCTGAAATGCAAGGACAGATATTGGCCAATCGTGCAGCAGCCAGCGCCATGCAAATGGACAGCAGCACCAGCGACTCAGCCAGTAGCGCTCAACAAGAAACCTCAAGTAGTAGTAGCTCAAGCGCTCAAAATCCAAGCCAGCCTAACTCCCAGCGTGTCCCTGTGTTTACGCGATCTGACGAGCCTGCCAGTCAGCCTATGCTTATGAGTGAAGAGCAACATCAACGCCTGCGCGAGCAAAACCAAGAATATGAGCGCAGAATGGCTGAGTGGGCAGCGCAGCTAGACGAATCCGCGATAGAGGAGCTTGATCAAGTAGAGCAAGACAAAAGAGAGCAGATGATCGAAGAGCAAAAAAGGCTTGGAGATTTTCGCCAAAAGCAAAACAATCCACCCAAGATCAGACGCCCCACGGCTAACGATCGTAATATACAGATTGATACCGATGGCTCTGGCAATGCAGGCCGAACCTTTAGTCTCTCAGATGGTCAATCAACCATCTCCGGCGAGACCTCAACCTCTAGTACTTCTAAAGGTAGTAGTCGCTCTGCCTCAAGTGGTAGTCGCGGTGCCAGCAATAGTGAAATCATCAATCTAATCAAGCGCAACTATACGCCGCCTACCGCAGCGAAAGGCTCTACCCAGCGTGCCACCTTAAACATCACCGTTAATGCCAATGGTGACGTGGTCAATGTCACCGCATCTGGTCCTGATAGCGTCGTCAATGAAGCTGCCAGACAAGCAGTGCTCAACACAGGTAGCCTACCAATCGATGCTGATGACCCAAAATATCCTACCTTTACTATACAGTTTAAAGGTAGCAATTAATCAGTTGCTAGCGTCTTGTATTATTGATAACGTGATGTTAAGCGGCTTTTATCGCATCGTTTTTTCATCTAAATATAGTAAAGCCCAAATAAAACTGATATAGCATCACAAACACACTCGATTAAATACTATTTTCCTTGCTTGCTGTGACTTCGTCTCCAGAGGCTACGAAAAATAGCCTTTAATCTCGTTGTGTCATTTTTAAATTGACTTATCTATACTTGCCTCATCGACTATAAAAATGACTATCATATTAATTTTAGGAGCGCCATTGACCCATGTATACTCATAAAAAACTACTAGCCTCTTTACTTGCGGGTAGTTCAGCATTACTTATCTCGCAAAACGTGCTCGCAGCCCCTGTCGTATTAGAATTGGACTATGAGATTCCTGTCCAACAAAACCAAGTCGCGTTTGTACCATTCGCAGGCGATTCTGTTTTGTCCCCTATTATTTTAAATGATTTGAATAATACAGAACTAAAAGTCACCAGCCAAAACCTACCGCAGCAGCCACGCAGCAGTAGCGAACTGGCAGGCACACTGCCAGTATGGCAAAGTATGGGCATACCCTATCTAGTCGTCGGCAGCACTCGTACCAATCGCGGCAAAATCGTCACCGATTACGAGGTCATCGATGTCAAATCTGGTCGCGTGATAGAAGGCAAGCAAAGCCTAACCGCTGACAATAACAGAGAAAGCATGCGCTACGCCGGTCACGTCATCGCAGATAAAGTCTATGAGCTGATTACGGGCATTCCAGGGGATTTCTCAGGGCGTATTGCTTATATAGAAGAAACAGGCACTGGCAAACAAAAAGTCTCTCGTCTAAAAGTGATGGATGCTGATGGTGAAAACGCCAAAACCATCACTGAGGTAGCTGGGTCTATCTTCTCACCAGCATGGTCACCTGACGGCAATCGCATTGCCTACTCGGTACAACGTGAAAAATCATATCCTGTCATCTACATTCAAAACGTCAGCGGCGGCGGCGCCAGTGTGCTAACGCCTTTTTCTGGTAGTAACTTGAGTCCGTCATTCTCCCCTGATGGCAGCAAAATCCTATTTTCTAGTAGTTTTGAGGGTAGCGCCGATATCTATGAGATAAGCGCAAGCGGCGGTACGCCTAGACGCCTCACTAATTTGCCAAGCAGTGAGGTGCAGCCAAGCTACGCTCCTGATGGCAAGTCATTTGTATTTGTCAGTGACAAAGCTGGATTCAATAAACCACAAGTCTATCGTTATGAGTTTGGCTCGGGACGCACCACCAAAGTATCTAATGGTGGCTATGCAACCAGTCCGCAGTTTAGCAGCGACGGAACACAAATCGCCTTTTTAAGTGGACGCTCAGCCGCGATTATGAATAGCAATGGTGCGGTGACGACCAACCTTGGTAATACGGGTATCGATGAAGCCCCAAGCTTCTCACCCAATGGCAAGCGCGTGGTCTATGCGTCAACCCAAGGCGGCAAAGGTGTACTAACGATTAAATCATTGAATGGTGGCGAAGCGTTCGGCAAATCAGGACAAGGCATCATCCGCTCACCCGTATGGTCATCAAGTCCAAAGTAATTTAGGCAACTGAATCACAACGTTAGAATTTACTCATACAAAAAGCCTTAATCATAATGAATATGATTAAGGCTTTTTTGTGTCATAAGCTGCTAGAAGAAAAGTGATAAAACCTACTTAGTAAAACCTGCCCGCCGTCTTATGCACTCTTCTTAGGTACCCTTCATTCGAACTCATTTTTCTTCCTTATTGTTAGTAATAAACCCGTAAACCGGTTAGTACCAAAAAAAACATTGCATTAACTTTCATTTTACCTATATCCTAAATAGGTCTGACTAATTGGTCAGGTTATTTAGATATTGGCCAACAAATATAAACTATTACTGTTGTCTATTTTAAGGTCGGGAACTTACCCCTATTATTTGAATCGATAAAAAACAGGTCAAGGATTGGGTTTTAATTTTTATCTAATGATTTGTTACGTTGTCTGATATATACAGCTAATTGGGTGCTAAGCAGTTATTCTAGGAGGAAACCACCATGAGTGAAAACGTTCCAGCAAATACTGATTTATTATATAGACTGCACGACCGCCCCAACCCTATCAAAGCATTCTTAGGTGCCATACAGCACGTACTTGCTGCTTTCGTTGGTATTATTACCCCTTCACTAATCATCGGTGGCACTTTAGGTTTAGGGGAACATATCCCCTATCTGCTAAGCATGTCCTTAATCGTATCTGGAGTCGCGACTTTTATTCAAACGCGAAAAGTAGGGCCCATCGGCTCTGGCCTTATGGCATTACAAGGCACCAGTTTTGGTTTTTTGGCGGCAGTATTGACCGCAGGATTTGTAGTAAAAAACCGCGGTGGTAGTCCTGAAGAGATTTTATCCGTTATCTTTGGTGTGTCGTTTCTCGGTGCATTTGTTGAGATATTTTTGAGTCAATTTATCACCAAACTCAAATCATTTATGAGCCCTATTGTTACTGGCTGTGTGATTGTCACGATTGGTTTGTCCCTAACAAAGGTAGGTCTCACTGATTTGGCAGGTGGGTTTGGTGCTGAGGATTTCGGTAGTATTCCAAACCTACTCTTAGGTGGTGGCGTACTCGTCAGTGTGGTGCTCATTAGCATTATTAACAATAAGGTTATTCGCTCAAGTGCTATCTTTATCGGTCTGATGTTAGGCTTGCTCGCTGCCGTATTTATGGGGCGCATTGATTTTTCATTGGTGTCTAAAGCGGATTTTTTCACCGTTCCCATTCCCTTCAAATATGGTTTTGGTTTTGATTGGCAGGCATTTATTCCCATTGCCTTTATGTACATCATTACCAGTATTGAGACCTCAGGCGACTTGACCGCTACCTCGATGATTTCAGGCGAACCGATCAAAGGCCCTCTCTATGAGAAGCGCATTAAAGGTGGTGTGTTGGGTGATGGTGTCAACTCGCTGATTGCGGCTGTATTCAACACTTTTCCTGTGACAACCTTTAGCCAAAATAACGGCGTGATTCAGATGACGGGGATTGCCAGTCGCTATGTTGGTTTTTATGTTGGCGGTATCTTGTGCCTGATGGGTCTATTTCCTATCCTTGGTGCGATTTTCACGCAGCTGCCCAAGCCTGTCGTAGGCGGGGTCACGCTACTGATGTTTGCCACTGTCGCAACTGCGGGTATTCGTATACTATCCACCGTGGATTTTACCCATCGTAATGTCTTGATTATCGCCACGTCACTAGGATTAGCAACGGGTATTGCATTCGTTCCTGACGTACTCTCACAGACGCCGCAATTTTTCCAAAACATCTTTGGCTCAGCGGTGACGATGTCCGGTATTGTGGCAATCACGCTTGATATAATCCTACCAAAAAACTACGGTGTAGAATTTGATACGGCTGAACAACATGCCGAAGATGGCTTAAAAACAGCGCAAAAAGTGGCATAAATTTGAATGTTTAGCCCTGTCTGAAAGTAAAACGAGGTGCCATAAAATTTGTTTATGCACCTCGTCCACTGTGATCGCTTAATCACAATGACTTAACTGTATATAATCATTCAAGTCCACAGCCTCGTAAAATAAAAGGCACTAGAAAATCTGCTGCGCGCGCTTCATCTTCTGCGTCATAAGCTGTTTTGTCCATCAGGCCGACAATTTCAATCTCAAATTCAGCGTAACGCTGGGTCGTCGCCCATATCAAAATTAGTAGTTGCAAGGGATCTGTAATCCCAATCTTGCCTTGCTTATGCCACTCTTTCATGACTTGCGCTTTATCATTTACCCAATCTTTCATCGTTGTTGACATAAATTCGTGCAAGTGAGGCGCACCGCCGATGACCTCAATGGCAAACAACTTATGACGACTAGGATTGACAAAAGCTTGATGCAGCTTGGTACGGACAAACTTTTCAATGACAGTTTTTGGATCGCTGTCCACTGTCATGGTCACCAAGCCGTCATTCCATTCTTCAATAATCGAGCGTAGCACCGCCATATATAGGTTTTTTTTGTTTTTAAAATAATAGTGAACGTTGGCTTTAGGCAGTCCTGCTCGATCAGCGATGCCTTGCATCGTAGCGCCGCGATAGCTTTGGAGCACGAACTCCTCTTCAGCTGCTGCCAGTATCAACGCTTGATTGTGCGCGCGCGTAACTTGTTGACTACGATGCGATGGCGCATCAGTAGTCAGGATATCCTCTTTCTGATTATTTTGAGTCATAACAATGGTATCTCACTCCAAGTGGCTGGTTCGACAAAATAGTCGCTATATTTTTGAATGTTTTTATATATCAATGCACAGATTTTCGCAGCATGAGCCACCAAATAAAAAAATTCTCATAAAACAGTTGACCAATTAGTCAGGTTTTAGCAGAATGGTAATTATAAATCACACGTATTACGACCAAAACTATACTGCCATGTCATTTTGCGGCTCAACTATTAGTATTTCCTCAAAAAATACGTTCTGTATCGTCAATTTATCATGATTAGAAAGCTAGCAACTTAAATACGCACTGTGGGTTTGCTTAAATAACAATGCAAACGTCGAAAAACTAAAAAATGAACCATAAAAACATCGATTGCTATCGCTAAGTCTAAGCAAAAAACCACCATGTATAAACCTTTATTAAACAATAGTTATCCAGTCCACATAATGGGCTGTCATATCAACAAAAAGGATATCACCATGAGCTTAACCTTAGCGCAATTTAATAATTTGTCTCAGGAAGTAGCTATTGCTCAGCTTTTAATCTGCTGTACCAGTAGCGTTTGGGCAAATAAAATTGCCAATGCGCGTCCTTTTGCAGATTTCGATGCGCTCTTAGCGAATAGCGACGCTATCTGGGATGAGGTACAAACCAATGAGGCCAACTTGCTAGAAGCATTTGATGGACATCCACAAATCGGTAATGTGGCTTCTTTAAAAGAGAAATATCGCAATACACAAGATAGCGCCGCACATGAGCAGTCTGGCGCTAACGATGCGGCAGACGATGTACTCGAAGCGCTCGCTAAAGGCAATCAAGATTATCTTGATAAATTTGGTTTCATTTTTATTGTCTTTGCAACCGGCAAAAGCGCACAGCAAATGCTCGATTTGCTCTTGGCGCGCCTGCCAAACGACCGTGCCACAGAGCTGGCCAATGCCGCCGCAGAGCAAAATAAAATCACACGTTTACGTCTAAGCAAACTATTAGGTAATGCTTAGATGATCAACAGCTATCAAACCACATTATTACTATCGATGTTTGTCCGACGTTCTACTTATCAAATACGCTAGCATCATTACTCTATTTACGTCTTTACTAAATACAAAGGAAGCCTTATGTCTGCCACCTTATCGTCACATATCTTAGACACTCATTTGGGCACGCCTGCTGCTGATATCGCCGTCCGCCTACACCGCGTACCAGACAGCGGAGACACGATACTGCTTGCGCATGGGACGACCAATCACGATGGCCGCGTGACACCAGATGCTTGGCAGTTTGAGTCAAGCATTGATGACACTGAGCGTCAGCTAGATACGGGGCGCTATACCGTGACGTTTGATACTCAGGCATATTTTGATGCCCAGCAGCTGACGGCATTCTATCCGCAGGTAGTCATCGACTTTGTGATAAAAGACGCAAGCCACTATCACGTGCCATTACTTCTGAGTGCGCATGGTTATAGTACCTACCGCGGATCATAACTGACCCTTATTATCAAAAAACTGTGAGCGAAAATCGTTATCCGCTCATAGCCATTTTATTTAGACATTGTCATATTAAAGGACACTTACCGCATGGGCGCCTATCTTCTCGAATGGTTGAGTTTATTTTTTCGCTGGTTTCATGTTATCGCAGGGGTGGCATGGATTGGTGCATCGTTTTATTTTGTGTGGCTGGATCTGAGCCTACGCAAGCCGCCACAGTGGAAAGCAGACAAAGGCATCTCAGGTGATCTGTGGGCCGTCCATGGCGGAGGGTTTTATGAGATTGCCAAATACAAGCTCGAACCAGAGGAAATGCCAAAAACGCTACATTGGTTTAAGTGGGAAGCTTACACGACTTGGCTGACGGGTGCGGCGATGATGTCGATCGTCTATTATGCCAATGCAACTGCCTATCTGATCGATCCAAGCAAAGTGCCTTTTACCAGTATCGGTGCCATTGCGACAAGCTTGCTGTTTTTATTTGGTAGTTACTTTATTTACGAAGTCATTGTGCGCAGTCATTTGGGCAAAAACGCCTTTATCTTTAGTACCCTGATTTTTATCTTGTTGGTTATCGCGAGTTGGGGTTCTTATCAGCTGTTTAGTGATCGCGCCTCGTTCATCCATATCGGGGCGATTTTGGGCACGGTGATGGTCGGTAACGTATTCTTCGGTATTATGCCAGCGCAGCGCGCACTCGTTGATTGTGTACGCCGCGGCGAAAAACCGGGCAAAGAAGTCGCTGAATTGGCACTGCAAGCCAAAAACCGCTCACTGATGAATAACTACTTTACTCTGCCACTCATCTTTACCATGATTAGCAACCACTATCCGATGATGTATGCTCATGAAAAAGGTTGGTTGGTATTGGTCTTCGTTGGCGTTATCACTGCAACGGCACGTCATTATTTTAACCAAAAACATTTAGGGCATAAAAAACCACGCTACTTGGTTATCCCAGCCATACTGACCGTATTATTAATTATTTGGATGCGACCTGAACCAATTGATCCAGCGCCTGCAATGCCCGCTACTGCCGCAGTAACACCTACGACAACTAATAGCACCCCAACAGCTACAAGCGCGACTACTAATACTGATAACGTTAATAATAGCAGTGTTAGCAATAATGCCGCCACTGCTGCTGAAGCCGTACCAGTGAGCGCATCAGTAGATGACGCTATGATGGATGTTGTACATACACGCTGTAGCACTTGTCATGCAGTGCAGCCCACACAGCAAGGCTTTGCCGCACCGCCAGCAGGTATCATTTTGCAAACACCAGAAGATCTAAAAACACACAAAGCAAAAATCGTCACTGCGGTACAAACTGGCTATATGCCACTTGGTAATATCACTCAGTTAACAGATATAGAACGTCAGCAGCTTGTAGCGTACGCATCATCCCTGTAGTTTGTTATCAATAGAAAACTTTCCTTGGCGAGCAATATTCAATTAAATATTTAAGGCTCTACGAGATATAGGAACATAAACAATGAGCAAAAAAATCATCAGTGATTTTAATCAAAATACATACCCACGCGACCTAAAAGGCTACGGTGGCAAGCCACCAAAAGCCAATTGGCCAGGCGGTGCAAAAATCGCCGTACAGTTTGTCTTGAATATCGAAGAAGGGGCAGAAAATAGCGTCATCCATGGCGATGGACAGTCCGAGCGCTTTTTGTCGGATATCTTGGGTACGCCCGAGTTTAACAACCGTCACCAGTCTATTGAGTCTGCATTTGAATACGGCAGCCGTGTTGGTGTGTGGCGGGTGTTGGATGTGTTTAAAGAGTACGGCGCTCCTATCACCACTTTTACTTGTGCTGCCGCTGCCGAAAAAACCCCGCATATTATCGAGCGCGTATTAGAAGACGGTCATGAGATTGCCAGTCACGGCCTGCGCTGGATTACTTATCAATATATGTACCGCGAGACGGAACGTGAGCACATCCGCCGTGCAACCAACATATTTGAGCGCATGCTCGGCAAGCAGCCACTCGGCTGGTATACGGGACGCGATAGCCCAAACACGCGCGAGCTGGTCGTCGAACAAGGTGGCTATCACTATGACTCTGACTCCTATGGCGATGAGCTGCCGTACTGGCTCAATGTCAAAGCCCAAGAAGGCGATCTAATCACACGCAAGCCGCATTTGGTCATCCCTTATAGCCTAGAGACCAATGACATGCGCTTTTCTTCGAGTCCAGGGTTTACCCATGCCGAGCCGTTTTATCAGTACCTCAAAGACAGCTTTGACACCCTTTATGAAGAAGGCGCAGAAACCCCCAAAATGCTGACCATCGGTTTGCATTGCCGCATTATTGGACGGGCAGGACGTATCAAAGCGTTAAAGCAGTTTTTGCAATACATCACCAATAAGCCTGACGTGTGGATATGCCGCCGTGATGAGATCGCCAAACACTGGTACGACAACCATCCTGCAACACCAGACAACACAGCCAACTGGATGTAGCTTTTGCCATTGCCTCGCTCATTGAATACATCGCAGTGTGTCGAATAAATAAAACAAGTGGCACACGATCAATTAAATCTACTATCAAATAAAAGGAATCATGATGAGTCAAAACACTTCAGAAGTGGGACAAATCATCTCAGCAAATAATCTACCTGAGAGCCTGCCAGCCTTTACTAAAAAACCCAACGTAGCCGACAGTCGCTTGGGTGCCAAAGCGCTATTTGCGACCGATGACTTTTTTGCGGATAAAAGCCGCATCCTAAATCCTGATGCGCCTATTTTTGTGGTCGGCAAATTTGACGATAACGGTAAATGGATGGACGGCTGGGAGACGCGCCGTAAGCGTCATTTGGGCTATGATTATTTAGTCATTCAGCTGGCGCGTCCGACCAAAATCGCGGGCCTTGACATTGATACCAGTCACTTTACGGGTAACTTCCCCTCTTCTGCCAGTGTCGATAGCTTATACGCGCCAGAGCTACTACAGCAAGATGAAACTGAGCTTACTAGCCTCAGTAAAAAAGACTGGGACAGTAAAAACTGGCAGGCGCTAGTGGATATGACGCCGCTACAAGGACACAATCATGAGTTTATCGAAACTGATAACGAGCAAACGGTCACCCATATCCGTTTGAATATTTACCCAGATGGCGGCGTGGCTCGACTGCGTGTCTATGGTGATATCCAACTTGATGCCAGCCTAAACAATCAAGGTGAAATGCTCGACTTGGCAGGCGCGTTAAATGGCGGTCGTGCAATCGCCAGTAACGACGCACATTTTGGTGCTGCCAGCAACTTACTGTTACCGACCAAAGCGCCCAATATGGGTGATGGCTGGGAGACGCGTCGCCGCCGTGAGCCAGGCAATGACTGGTGCATTATTGCCTTAGGTCAAGCAGGTATCGTGGATTCTATCGAGATAGATACCGCTCATTTTAAAGGCAACTATCCTGATAAAGTATCCATTCAAGCCGTCTACTCGCCAAATACGCCAGAGCAAACCTTGGTCACTCAAAGTATGTTTTGGGATACGTTGCTTGAGCCGCAAAAAACCAATGCGGATGACATCCATACCTTCGGTAACGACAAGCTCTTAATAGACCAGCCTATCACCCATATCCGAGTCAATATCTTCCCTGATGGTGGTATCAGCCGCGTGCGCGTGTTTGGCAAAGTAGCAGATCATGTTGGTACTACTGATAATACAGAGGTCAAATAATGAGTGTTATCTTAACGGCTCAGCCTTTGACCAAAGGCGACTTTGCCCCTTACGGCTCGGTTATCGAGCGCTATAGTGAGGAGGAGCAAACCGCTGACAACACTTATGAGATCAATAATGGCTATGCGGTTCGCCATCATGCGCTTGCTGCGAGTCAGATTGAGGGTGGCACTGTCGGTATGAGTATCTTTCGAGCCAAAAAACGTGAGAATCCGATTGCCCTCTCCGTCATGGAGTATCATCCGTTTTGCACGCAAGCATTTGTGTCGATGGAAGGTCAGGACTATGTCGTCGTCGTTGCCAAAGCAGGTACGCCGCCACAATCGCCTGATGATCTGGCCGTGTTTTATGCCAAGTCGCATCAAGGCGTACAGTATGCTGCCAACGTCTGGCATCATCCCTTATTGGCGCTTGGACGCGACAGTGACTTTTTAGTGATTGATCGTATCAATGGCGAAGGTAACAACTGCCATGAGATAGACATTACGGACTGGGGTGTGCTTATTGAGTTAGAAGACGTCAGTTAGAAAATGTCAGTTAGAAAAAAAGTCGCCAAGCTATCTCATAAGCACAGACAAAAAAGCACAGAACAAAAGATACAGACCAATCAAAGCCCCGTTTATGATATATAAACGGGGCTTTTTTGTGACTCATGTTTTTCGCCAGTTTATCAGACCGCAGATTTTCGATAGCGGCTCTGACCAGCAATTATCGTCTGCTCAATCACTCTATCATCACCCAGCATAATCAGCACAAATAACTGCTCTTCAAGGGTTTTGGTCTGCGCCATACGCCGCTCTAACAATGCTGTGGCCTTCATATCAATCACGACAAAGTCCGCTTCTTTACTGGGCATAAAGTTACCAATCTTATCATCTAATAGTAGCGACTGCGCATTGCCCAAAGTGATCTGATACAACCCTTGGTGTGCTGATAATTGATTACTTTGTAGTTGCTGGACTTTGTATGCCTCTGATAACGTCGTGAGCATCGATAAGCTCGTGCCTGCTCCAACGTCGGTGGCGATACTAACACCGGTATAACTTAACGTCTTTGGTAAATCGAACAGCCCACTACCCAAAAACAGATTGGACGTTGGACAATGTGATATCTGCGTGCCAGTCGCGCGTAGACGCTCGTATTCTGGTGTCTCAAGGTAGATACCATGCGCCAAGGTGGTACGGCGGCCCAGTAATCCCATATCATCATAGACGTCGAGGTAGCCTTTATGATTGGGATACAGCTCCTGCACAAAAGCCACCTCATCACGGTTTTCTGCCAGATGCGTTTGCAAA
This sequence comes from Psychrobacter sp. PSP, assembly GCF_024085615.1. Lineage (NCBI taxonomy): Bacteria > Pseudomonadati > Pseudomonadota > Gammaproteobacteria > Moraxellales > Moraxellaceae > Psychrobacter > Psychrobacter sp. PSP. The sequence goes on along the minus strand of NZ_JABLTF010000005.1, from coordinate 75,393 downwards.
TACACACTGTCATGGCTGGCATACAACTCACCTGCCAGACGTAATTGTGTAGGGCTCGACGTAATCGCAAAGCGCGGGGTAATGGCCACATGCTGACGCCCGCGCTCATGCCAATTATCAATGATATTTTGAGTGTCACGGATACTTTGCTCAGCAGGCACACATAGCGGCTCAGGCGCATTTTGGTCCATCAAGACATTACCCGTGATCATACGCGTATTGAGCCTGTGGCTTTCAGCAAAAAACGCCTCGGCAGATAACGGATGACTGGTTGCAAAAACCATCGCACTGGTCGTGCCATTGGCAAGTAATTGGTTCAAAAAAAACTGCGCGGTATCATGCGCTATTTTTGGATCACCAAAGTTGGCTTCCGTCACAAAAGTATAATTATTGAGCCAATCAAGCAGTTGCTCACCATAAGCGGCAATCATATCTATCTGCGGATAGTGCACATGGGTATCGATAAAACCCGGCATGATGAGTTTGTGCCGATGGTCATGAATCTGTACTGGTTCTTGACTGTCATTAGTAGCGGTCAGCACATAATTTGCTAGCATCGCCTCTCGACTGCCATAATTAATAATCAGTCCAGTCTCATCATCAATAACAAGTGCACCGTCGGCAATATACTCAGGGTAAACACGCACGCCTGCAATTACTGGAAGCAACGTTGTATCTTTATCAACGGTCAGATTTACGAGAAAGTCAGGAATTCTAGTATCGGATAATTCAGCAGCCGTACGCTTAGCAAGGTCATCTTCGCTAATATAATGTAATAAATGAGCTTGATAAATATGTAGGGTCATTTGGTAGTCTCACAATGGCGTAGTAGTACTGAGCGTTTTAATTATTTAATAAAAAATGACACGGCTTCATGAAGTAATTAGTCCCTTCAAAGAGCAACCTGATGATAACGTTGTAATAGCTGTGCCGCGATAGATACGGCCACCGCCATTGGCTCTTTGCCGCCGATGGGTAATCCGATTGGCATGATGAGCTGATTGACTAGTTGCTCACTATAGCCACGCTGAATCAAACGATCTCTAAAACGTTTGGCTTTGGTGGATGAGGCAATACAGCCAATATAAGGTAATGAGATATCTGAGCGCTTACTATCAGCTAAGCAGATATCAGAAATAGTATCTAATGCTGCGCGCACCAGCTCAAAATCCACACTATGGTCATGCGTCATAACCAAAATAAAACGCTGACCACCTTGCTCAATAAATGGACGCACAAAATCGACAGGATCGTCATCGATATGCGGACGGATATGCCTTGGTAGCTGATAGAGTTGTGATTGATTCGGTGTGGGGTTTTGGTAGGCACTGTTGCCTGGTTGGCCCGTTTCACTGGAGTTGGTTTTATCAATCAAGTAACGCTCAAACATCTCTGGGCGACTGTCTACCCAATCTACCTGACATGGCAATTCAGCAAGGATAGTCATGAGCGCTGATGCCACATGACCTGCTCCAAATACCAGTACTGACATCGGCGGCGTCACATTAAAGCATTCGAACATAACAGTGACGCTACCGCCGCAGCATTGGGCCAATTTCGCACCCAACGGGTAATGCTTAGTATAAACCGCGTCTCGGCGTACTGCTTTAGAAGGAGCTGACGCGCTTGTCTCATTAGCTTCAGAAATTTTTGGTTTGACTTGTTTGGATACCGTGGTGGATATCTCGCCACTTAATAGCTGACGAGCAGTAGTAATCACATCGTGCTCTAGACCGCCGCCGCCCAGCGTATCTACAATACCATCCTGCGTGATAATCATCTTTGCCTGTAGCGCACGCGGAGCCGAGCCATTCACAGCCACGACCGTTGCCAACACATGAGCCATGCCGCGCTGCTGATATCGCGCTAGACCTTCATACCAGATGTTTGGTGGAACCAATGACTCACTCACTGTGCGCAGGACCCCTTGCCCCTGCGACATTTGGGTGCTCTATCGCTTCTGGCTGCTCATCAGTCTGTTTGCCGGCTACCTCTTTTGGATCAATATCTTTGGCATGGCGTACATCTTGCGGCATGACTTTGTCGTTATAGAGATCGCCCTTTTCTTCTATACCTTCAATAAGGCTATCCATCGTATCCTTGTCCGCCTTGGTCTCTAGATCCCAAGACGAACCTTCCATACGCATAACTGCTTTTAATACGGCTTCTGGGGTCGCAGGCATGGTCAATTCTGGATTTTTTTGATAATTACCAAGGCTAGCCACCGCGTTATTGAGAGCGCACCAGACACTAGCTGCCAGCATAAACGGCGGCTCACCAACGGCTTTAGAATTATAAATCGTTTGTTCTTCGTTTTTGCGATCGTATAATTTGACATTCCACTGCTTAGGCAAGTCATGCGCCGTTGGAATTTTATAATTGGCAGGACTGTCGGATGCAAGCTTTCCTTTATCATTCCAGATCAGCTCTTCTGCTGTGAGCCAGCCCATACCTTGCACAAAACCGCCCTCAATCTGACCGATGTCAATGGCAGGGTTGATCGATTGTCCTGCATCATGCAGCACATCACAGCGCAGCACTTTGTACTCACCTGTCAGCGTATCAATCTCAACCTCAGCACAAGCAGCACCTAGCGCAAAGTAGAAGAACGGACGTCCCCATGCTTTGGAGCGATCATAAAATATCTTCGGCGTTTTATAGTAGCCAGTAGACGATAGGCTGATGCGATTTTGATACGACAGCTGAATCATTTCGGCAAAGGTTAGTGTCTCTTTATCACCGATATAGACATGGTTTTGTTCAAAGCGTATGTCTTCTTGTGACACCTCAAAATGCTCAGCAGCAAATTCAACAATGCGCGCTTTGATACTTAAGCAAGCATTTTGCGCCGCTTTACCATTGATATCGGTACCTGATGACGCGGCAGTTGGTGAAGTATTAGGTACTTTATCCGTACGAGTCGCTGACACTTTTACTGTATCTAGATCCACATCGAACTCATTGGCGACAATTTGGGCGATTTTGATGTACAGACCTTGCCCCATCTCCGTACCACCGTGGTTGAGATGGATGCTGCCATCGGTATAAACGTGTACCAGCGCACCCGCCTGATTGAGCGTCTGCACCGTAAATGAAATACCAAATTTTACGGGTGTTAACGCAAGACCCAAACGCTTGTCACTACCTTCAGCGGCGGCTTGTTTATTGGCTGCTATAATTTGTTGGCGGCGTTTGTCGTAATCGCAATCCGCTGCCAGTTTGGTCATGATGTTTGCTAAATCAAAATGCTCAATGGTCTGACCGTAATGGGTGCTTTGACCATCTTGATATAAGTTTGCTAAGCGCACTTGCAGCGGATCTTGCCCTAATGTATAGGCAATATGGTCCATCATATATTCAGCGGTCATTAGCCCTTGTGGACCACCAAACCCGCGATAGGCCGTATTGGATACGGTATGCGTCTTACAGCGATGACCCGCCACACGAGCCGCTGGATAATAATAGGCATTATCACAGTGGAACATCGCTCTATCGACGATAGCATCAGACAGGTCTGGCGCATAACCACACAGACCTGCCAGTTGCATATCGACGCCCAATATACGCCCAGACTCGTCTAAGCCAACCTCATAACGATTGGCAAACTCATGACGCTTACCGGTCACGACCATATCATCTTGGCGATCTAACCGCATACTGACAGGAGCGTTATGGCGCTTGGCAACGATACCGCACAGACACGCCCACGCCGCGGCTTGCGTTTCTTTACCACCAAAACCACCACCCATACGGCGTACGACCGTATTGACCGCATGAAAGGGCAAATCCGTCACTTCGGCGACGAGCTGCTGCACTTCACTTGGATGCTGTGACGACGTGTACACTTCCAGCCCGCCATCATCACAAGGCACCACATAAGACACTTGCCCTTCAAGATAAAAGTGCTCTTGCCCGCGCATATGAATATGACCTTCAATACGAATCGGTGCACTCTCAAGCGCCGTCGCCGCATCACCACGCTTCATAAAATGACTTGGACGCACAAATAACTCTTGCTCTAGCGCTTTATCAATACTAAGTACCGCTGGCAATGGCTCATATTCTACTACTGCCTTGGTGGCGGCTTTTTTGGCAGCGCGATGGCTGGTTGCCACCACCACAAATAGCGTCTGACCGACATACTCTGTAATGTCATTCACCATCAGTGGCTCACCATCAAACACCGCACCGATATCTGTCTGCGCCGGTAAATCTTTAAAACTTAAAACATCAACGACCCCATCAGCCTCTCTGACAGCACTCAAATCCATACCTAATATACGTGCATGGGCGTGGCTGCTTTTGCCTACTGCTAGATGTAGCGTGCCTTGTGGTTTGGTAATATCATCCACATAAGTTGCCGTCCCCATGACATGGGTGATCGCACTGTCGTGCTTGGCTGACGTGCCGATCTTGTTTTTTGGCGGACGCACGCGGCGGATACTATAACTGTCAAATAAAGACGAATGATGGCTCATAGCAAATCTCTTCTATTAGTACGCATTTACTGATGCGCTTTTTTATTTCTGACAAATACACTCATGACGCAGTATTGATACTCAATTACGCTGACAGTCAAGCGCTCTCAGCCTGCCTCTCCGCTATCAATTGTTTACCGCACTTCACCAGTAGACGCTGCGCCACATGCATGCGATATTCGCGGCTGGCTCTGACATCCGCCATTGGTGTGACATCTGCAGATAGCACCTGTGCTGCTTGCTCAAAACTTGCAACATCAGTAGCTTGACCAATGAGCGCTTGCTGACAGTGCACCGCAAGCAGTGGTATCGCTGCCATGCCACCGAGCCCAAGCTTTGCATTGTCGATAATTGCACCATCTGCTGACACATCAAGCCGCGCCGCAAGTAAGCACGCTGAGATATCATCTTCGTAGCGTTTGCTAATCTTATGAATAAATAAATGCTGATGATCCTGCATCAAAGGAATATGAATAGCGACAATATAACTACCTGCTTGCAACTTGGTCTTTTTATAATCTAAGAAAAATGCTGATAACGGTATGATTTCATCCGTATAAACCGAATCACTACTATCTAAATCTTTACCTGACTCTTCACGATTCGGCGCGCAATGACGCAAATGAATTGACGCATCTAACGCCAAGAGAATCGGTGGCAAATCACCAATCGGGGATGCGTTGGCGATATTACCGCCGATGGTGCCCATATTACGAATTTGCGGAGAGGCAATGCGCTCAAACACTTGCGCAAAGCGTGGAAAATACTGCTCAAGCACAGGGAGCATTTGCTGATAGCTCATGCCAGCCCCTAGCACTAGCGACTGACTTTGAGTTTGTTCGTCAGTCGATGTGTTACTATTTGCATCTGATAGCGACCAAGACTTTAGCGCTTCAATACCTGAGAGCTGAATAATGATCTCGTGATCAACCAAATGCTGGGTTACACTCAACCCCAAATCCGTACCACCTGCCCAGATCGTCGCCTGCGGATTAGCTGCTAATATTTGATTAAGCTCGTCTAGTGACTTGGGTATATATAACCGTCGCCCAGCATCATTGAGTGCAGGGGCAATAGCTGTTGACTCTACATTGTCCGACTCGGCTTCAGCTGGCGCATTTGCAGATACTGCTGATTCCTTTGTACTACCCATCGCGTCTGTTGTGAGACTGATAGTCAAGTCTTTCACCACCGACTGCTCTTCCTCTCTTTTCTGACCGATTTCGCTCATCAGTAGGCCTGCCTCGATAATCGGACGATAGCCTGTACAGCGACATAAATTGCCCGATATTGACGCAACCACTTCATCATAGCTCAACTGCTTAGCATCACTCTGACTTGCTGATTCTGAACTTGTCTGCATACGATTATTTTCGTAAACGCAAGCAAGCGACATGACAAACCCAGGGGTACAAAAACCACACTGCGATCCGTGACACTCAACCATCGCCTGCTGTGCTGGATGCAGCAAAGCACGTTCTGGATGATGCTCAGGATTGTCCGCCAAGTAGGACGCTGTCATCAGGTGATGACCGTCCATCAGCGACAATAGCGTAATACAGGAGTTAATCGTATAGAATGGAGGCGTAGCATTTTTTTCGTTGCCATTTTCATCATTAAGCGTTTGCTGGATAGTGCTAGGCAGGCGTTGAGCCATTACCGTGCAAGCACCGCAATCACCACTGCCGCAGCCTTCCTTCGTATCCGTTTGGCCTTCATGCAATCGTAGATACTCAAGCACTGTCGTATTGGGGTTAAGCTGGGTTAGCTCATGGTATTTTCCATTGAGATAAAAACTAATCATAGCAAGGCTCGGCTAAAATAATGAAAGTGAGTATAAGACTGAGAAGCATTAGTGGTTTGAGTACGAAAGGTAAACGCTTAATCTATATTTTGCTGCAACCGCTCAAGTAAGTTTATCGGCAAGTACGTTTTTAGTTTTTAATATACTTACTATTTATTCTATGTCGCATTTGCAGGATGTCGATGAGTAGGATATCGCACACTCTTTTATAGCAAATAAATCGACCATAAATAGCAGTAATTATCAGGAGCTTTTGCCAAGAATTAGTACTGCTATATACCTGACTATTTGGTCAGCTTTCAACATATTATCACTATTCTTATTTATAACACAACCCATTCAAACATCTGTCGATACTGCTAAATGATTGACCTTCAAGCCGCTATCTGATAACCGCTATCAATCCTAACAGCAGAGATAGTTTCTAAGACTCGTCATGTTAGTCATTGATATATAGTCGAACCACTATTAAAGTGTTACAGCGTTAGACTCGTTTAGCCTACTACTGTAGTACTTGCACTCGTCTGCCTCGTACCACTTTTAATATTGATTGACTATAGCTAATACAAACGCATAGTAGACAAGTTACGTCATGACTGAATAAATAATTTCTTCAAAAACAAAGCCAAGTCTTTGTACCTTTTTAAGGTTATATAACCGACCTGTTTTTATATATAATACCTAAAAGTAAACCTTACTTTTAACTGTCATCGCTTCTAACGATAGATAGACATACAAGATATATTATTGGGTAATATATCGTCTCTGAGATACCATTATGAAGTCACTTACCTCTATTTGTCTGCTGATAGCGTCGCTAATGCTGACTGGTTGTCAACATTTCCAATTTGTTGATAGCCCTATTCCTGTTAAGCCTGTACCGACTAATCTGGTTGCTCCATAACATTGACATAAAAAAAGCAGACATCAATAGTGTCTGCTTTTTTACTGGAGTAGCCTGTCACCCACTGTGTTAACTAACGCTTACTATCCGCTGGCTGATGTTTAATGATGGTTTTAGCCAAATGATCACCAAACCAAATAGCGGTATCAATATCTCCTTTCCCTGGCGTTTCTTCAGGTGGTCCGTCAAGAGATTGTGTCATCAAACCTAAGAAGCTAGATAGACGGTTGAGATCGTGCGCCTCATGACCCGTCGGCATAAGCGGCAGACCAATCCAATTCATACCATGCTGCATGGCATATAGAGAAATTTGCTGCAACACGGCAAGTTTATCACCGCTCAGACCGCCTGAGTTGGCAAAAGCTGCGGCCCATTTGCCTTCCCACGTGCGGTTGTACCAACGCTTTGAGGTTTCATCCATAAAGGTTTTGAATTCAGCGGTGACGCTGCCCATATATACCGCGCTACCGAAAACCAATAGATCTGCCTGATCTAAATAATCCCAGTCAATATCATGAATATCAACCGCTTTTGCTTGGGCCTCTGGTAATTGCTGATGCGCGCCTTGTACAATCGCTTCAACGACACGCTTAGTATGACCGTAGTTGCTATGAAAAATAACAGCAATCGATACGTTAGGCGTACTATCAGGAGATATTTTTGAGGATTCGCTAGTTGTATTCATACAGACTCTAATAATGACAATAATGGTTAAATAAAAATAATATAGTGTACGAGTGCAAAACGACTCAGCGCACTCAATAGGTTTGTTAGTTGTGAGCTGACATCTACGTAGCAGCGCGGCGCACAATCACAAGCGCCATTCTTCCCGTTGCAGGCTGCTGCATATGCGTTTGACGACGATAAGAATAGTAATGCCGATCTGCATAGCTACAGCTGATAGGTTCTTTACTATCTATCGACACGCCAGCAGCTGTTAATTGATCAGCGGCCAGTTTTGGTAAGTTTAGCTTAACTTTATGCGTGTGCACTGTAGCGCAATTCGATAGTTTATCAACTGTCTTATGTAAATGCTGAGTATCGCTATGATTTTCAAGACCACTATCTGAGCGCATCACATATAAACTGTCAAAATTATCACTATCTGACGCCGTGAGTAATTGATTATCTAAGCAACCAGCCAATAATTGGTCACGAACTTGATGACCCACTTCATAATTGGCCTGACTGATACACACCCCTATCCAAGCCTGTATAGCCCCTGAATCGGTAAAGCGCTGAGCAGTCTCTTTGATGATACCGCACGCCAATCCTTGCCAGCCTGCATGAATGGCGGCGATTTTACCGCTAGCGGGTTGGTATAAGACAATCGGCACACAATCTGCCGTCATGATCGCCAGTCCACGACCACTTTGCTTGCTGATTATGGCGTCAGCCGCCATTGGTGCCATGCTCAAAGGCGTCGTATCAATATCATGGATCTGTTTACCATGAATCTGACTGACCCAATGTAAGCTGTGAATAGCAGTATGTTGCTCAGTTTGTGATGACTCACTTGCCATCTGTGTATTAATCGCAGCCAACAGACTCATACGATTACCTAATACCTTTGCCGCCTCATCGTTGACATGCAGGCCTAGATTTAGCGCGCCATAATTTGCTTGATGGTTTGCTTGACTGTCAAGCCCTCTTTGCTGGCTTGCGGTAGCAGGTTCGTCAATATTATTCGGCGCAAAAGCAGCCGTTTGGAAAACAGCCACGTCATCCATTTGCGCGAGCATGGTCATTGGAAAATTATCTATTATCGGAAGCTTGTTTGTCACGACTGCCCCATCCTTTTATCTTTGACTGTCTAAAAATTGGCATCACTAAATCACTACTATAAACTTGGCAATTGTCGTAAACACCTTTAGACAGCCGCTTTTCTCAATAGCGTTTACTCGTCATCATAGCCGTCGCTTAATACAGCTATTAGCTGTTGCATGTCTTCTGGCAGTGGCGTCGTCACTTCAATATCCTCACCAGTTACCGGATGCACAAACCCAAGAGTATAAGCATGCAATGCTTGGCGCGGGAAGTTGCTGATGGCTTGGCGCTGTGCTTCTGTCAAACCTGCTCGCAGTTGACGACGACCACCATAGACACGGTCCCCGACTAGCGGATGGGTCACATGGCTCAGATGGACACGGATCTGGTGCGTACGACCTGTTTCCAGTCCGACATCTAACAGACAGTAGTTGTCATTCAGTGGCGTGACATTTAATAGATGGGTTACCGCTTCACGGCCGGCAGTCATGACTGTCATTTTGGTACGCTGAGTACGATGTCGCCCTATCGGCGCATCAATACGGCGATGACGCAGCAAGCTTGCTTGATCGCCTGCTACCACACACTGATAATGACGATAAACAGATTTGTCTTTTAGTTGCTCCATCAACGCCATTTGAGCCGGTTTGGTTTTACCAATGAGTAGTAATCCAGAGGTGTCTTTGTCAATACGGTGTACCAACCCTGCACGCGGCAAGTGATGCTGCTGCGGATAATGATATAGCAAAGCATTGACCAAAGTGCCTGTCTGGTTACCCGCACCTGGATGCACCACCATACCGACAGGCTTGTTGATGACCAATACATCATCATCTTCATAGACCACATCGATATCGATATTTTCTGGTTGATCTTCACTATGCTGCTGCAATGTTGTCGATAGATGTAGCACGTCATCTGCTTTGACACGAACCTTTGGTTTTTGCACACTGCCGTTATAGAGTAAGCTACCGTCCGTGATCCAACCTTGTAGTTGCACGCGCGAAAAGTCTGCAAACACCTGTGAAGCGACTTTATCAATACGTAAGCCAGACTCATCTTCTGTGACGATATGCGTTATATCTACCACCACTGGTACCGCTTGACCTGCTACTGGCGCTTCATTGTCGTCGCCTTCATCCATGTCGCCATCGTCAATTTCTTCATCAATATCGCTATCTTCTTCGAGCAAGTCGTCATTATCAAGAGCATCAGTATGCTCGTCCATTATTTCCTGCTCATCCATCATTTCTTGATTGTCAGGCTCGTCATTATTTAAAACGTTATTTGGCATTGGTGACTCTTGTGCTGATGAATCAGTCTCTAGCGATTGATTCGGTGATAAATGGGTAGTCATGGCATCATTATTCATAGCGGATTGATACCTAGCAAAGTTGCTAACTATGTAAAGTTACTAACTATATTTTGTTAGGTGACTTCATTCAAAGATAAAATAATAAAAAATTGTCGTTTTTTGACCTCTAGCAAATAATAAAAGCTATGCAGGTCAAAAAAGCGGAGACAATACCGCTCTAGTGTATCATGTCACGCGTCCAAGCCCTATAAAAGTGCATACTATCTGTGAATTTTTGAGCGCTTCTGAGGTGCCAAGCTTTACTGCTTAGCTCTCTAGAACATAACATTGCTGTAATTTACTGTATATTTGTTCCTGCCAGCGATATTCGGTATCGCTCGTGATAGCCGCTCATGGTAAACTGCCTGTAAAATATAGATAGCGAAAAAATAGACGAAGCAAACGTTATTCTATAAAGTATAGCCATGTTTTGCTGTATGCTATGGCACTGTATTGCTATGCCATATTCAAATACAGTATAAAAATACCATTGGTTTTTATTGACAGTGTTTGCCATTTAAACCTTTTGAATATGATTAAATGCATTTGATCTATTACAGGCTTACTATAAAAGCTCTATGTATCAGACCCAATCTACCAGTACAATACGTCATAACAAAAACTGCATTCGATGAAAAACGTGTTGCTTGTGCATCGCTGAATACTCAGCATCGTTTTTTATCACTAATTTTTTATATAGCATGATAGCACTGCTGCTATCATGCGTCTTGTGTCGGAGAAGAAGTATGCAAGCTGTTGGCAATACGTTTATCAAACTGTCCTCAATCACCTTACTTGCGCTTAGCGTCAATCTAGTGGGTTGCCAGACATTCAAAAACCTCACTGGCGCCAAAGATGTCGACGCGGTAGAAACAGCGGAAAAGTCAGAGCAAGGTTACTATAACGATGCCATCGCTCAAATCGATAAAGGCCGCTATGTTCAAGGTGTTGAAGAACTGACCAATCTGCGTACCTTTTACCCAACTGGGCAATACGCTGAACAGGCATTACTTGATATGATGTATGCACAGTATCAAAGCGATAAATACGAGATGGCAGCAGCGAGTGCTGAGCAATTCATCCGTCTATATCCTTCTAATCCCCAAGTCAGCTATGCTTACTATGTACGCGGCGTTGCCAATATGGAAGGCTCGTCTGAGAGTTTGAAGCTGTTTAAATTAAACCAAGCGGAGCGTGACACTGCGTATCTACGTATTGCCTTTGCCAACTTCCAAGAACTTATTAGCAAATACCCAAATAGCCCCTATGCACCAGATGCCGCCCAGCGCATGACATTTATCTATAATCAGTTTGCTGAGAGCGAGATGAGCGCAGCCAACTGGTATATCGAGCGTGAAGCTTATGTGGCAGCTGTCAACCGTGCCAAATGGGTCTTCCAGTACTATCCACTGAGTGAGTCAGTACCAGATGCCATTGCTGTCCTAGCCTATAGCCACGAAAAACTTGGTCTAACAGATTTGGCAAATGAGTACAAAACCCTATTGCAAATCAACTATCCAAACATGCTGACGAGTAATGGCAGCGTGAAACTGAGCACCAAACGTGATCGCTCTTGGCTCAATAAGATTACCTTTGGACAGCTTGGTCGTTCAAGCACAACTGACAACTCAGTGGCAACGGGCGAATATAATGGCGCGACCAAAACCCAAATGATTGGCAACGCAGCCCAGTTGAGACTAGCAGGGACAAACACAACGCCTGCCAACACTCCAGTCGCCAACAATGCGTCTGCACGTAATGGTATTAGCGTAGGCCTAGGTCTGCCTGAAGCGTCAGCTGAGCGCGTGACCAGCCAATCAAGCACTGGCTCGACTGCACGAGAAGCCAACGTCGATCCACTAAATACCAATCCAACACGTCGCACTACGCTAAATGACGACAGTGTGAGTGATATGGATAATAATTGATTATGTGAGGTCTTTTAGCCTAGCTAACACAGTCTGTATTCATTGATAATAAGGTCAACATTACGTTGGCCTTATTTTTCTAGCAGTACCTCATTACCTCTGCCCCAACATAATCGACCTATGGTAAACTGTTTTTTGTATGAGCATTCCTAACCATATTCTTGAACAACTCAATAGCCAAGCTGACCTGATCAGCATCATTGGCAAACACACCACGCTTAAACGCGCTGGTAGTGAATATAAAGGCTGCTGCCCTTTTCACGGTGAAAAATCGCCTTCTTTTTATGTCAATCCACAAAAAAATATCTATCACTGTTTTGGCTGTAGCGTCGGTGGCAATGCCATCAGTTTTTTGCGTGATTACGAGAATCTTACCTTTATCGAAGCAGTCAATGAGCTATCTAAACAAACAGGCATTGAAGTACCAAAAGAAGAGCAACAGAACGTCAGCTATCAACGCCGTACGCCAACACCTATTGCACCGCCGCCAGTTCACAATGTACCTAGCCCAACGATAGAGCACAGCAAAGTAAATCAAGACGGTGCAAACCAAGACGGCACAAACCAAGACAGCTATCGAAATAACTATCAAAACAACCGTCAAGCCAGTCATCAAAATAATGTTGACCAAAGCGACCAAAATCACATAGACCAGTCAAGTTATGATGACGCTCAGGGTTACGATAATTTCCCGCCGCTAGACGCTTACGAGTCAGCATCTTATTCAATGGACTCGTATCCATCAGAGCCGTATTCTTCAAACCATGCGGACGATAGTGCCTATCCGCCAGTGTGGCTGACAGAAACTGACGCAGGCATGGATAGTATTGGTATCGATCAGACGTCTGATCAAGATGGCAATTTGTACGATCTGCTAGAGCAAATTCAGCAGTTCTATCAGCATAATCTACACACTCACCCTCATGCCAAGCAATACTTTTTGTCACGCGGACTCACTGAAGAGACTTTTGAGACTTTTGGTCTTGGCTATGCGCCATTTGGCTGGCAGCATCTTGAGCATCAGTTTCCACAAGATATTGAAGGACTTAAGGCACTAGGGCTCGTGCGCCAATCAGAGTCTGGCCGTGACTACGATCTGCTGCGTGATCGGGTTATTTTTCCTATTCGTGACAACCAAGGTCGCACCATTGGTTTTGGTGGTCGGGCGCTCGACGATGAGGTCAAGCCAAAATACATCAACTCCTCAGACTCGCCCGTCTTTCATAAGCAGCATGTACTCTATGGCTATTATGAGTCGCGCCAGCAGCGTGCTAACGACTGGCTGGTGGTCGAGGGTTACATGGATGTCATTGCTCTCTATCAAGCGGGCATCTATGGCGCGGTCGCCTCGATGGGTACGGCAATCAATGAAAGCCAAATATCGCGGCTATTGACACTCAATCCAACGCTGACTTTGAGTTTTGATGGCGACAGTGCCGGACAAAAAGCCGCTTGGCGTACGCTTGAAGTTGCCTTACCTGTGCTTGCTGATGATAAAGAGTTGCGGTTTTTAACCCTGCCTAACAATCATGATCCTGATACGTTTATCAAGAGTCATGGCAGCGATGCCATGCGTGAGCAAATCAGCCAAGCCATGCCGTTATCACAGTATATTTTTGCGTACTTAAGTGAGCGCTATGACATGAGTCTGGCTGAAGGCAAAGCCAAGCTCATGTCGCAAGTACGCTCATTGACGACCGCTTTGCCAAAAGGCAGTAGCTTTCGCTATTTGCTCAATAATGACATTTATCAAAAGCTTGGCGGCAGGCGCAGTCAAAATGTCGAGGCCAAAGATGCGCTGCTAGACTTTGATGGTGATATGACCATCAGCCAACAATTGCAGCTGTGCTTTTTGTTTCAGCCGCGCGCACTCATTGATGACCCTATCGAATCGATTTGGCAACAGTCTGGTATTAATGGCTTACACCTACCTGCGCATATCAAACAAAAGGCTTCAGCCGATACGCTGCGTCCGCTTGCTTGGGAAGACCTGCAAGACGCGGCTCTGCTTGACATCGTGAGCACTATCAAACGCTGTCTTAATTATTTGCCAAAAGATGCCAACGCAGCAGCGCATTTTATCTTATCAAATGTGAAGCCTGCGACCCAAGACATGCTGAGCCGTAATTGGGGCGGCTTTTATAAAGCGCTAACCGCACGCAATATTTTGGGGCTTGATGGCCTGATCGAAGAGCTAGTCAGTCAGCTGCTTGAGCGCAATATGAAGAAAAAAATACAAGAGCTGATAAAAAACCCTGATCATATTAAGCTTGCGATCGTCCGTAAACAAACCCAATTATTGAACGATTGGCTACGGGCACAGCAGGCAGAGCAATCGGCACAGATGGTCACCGTTCAGTCTTAATGTTTAATTATCAAATCATGCCCCTTTAAAATTCTAGCCACTGCCCCCACTACTAATGATTATGCCCAGTAGCATGAGTCACTCCTAAATCATTTAGCTGACGGCAAATAAACGGCAAAAAATGGTCGGTAGCTATCACTAGCTCGTGCTTGACGACGATGGTCTGTGTTAAACTGTGTCGCTGTATATTGACAGCACTGCTTGGTTAATGATTGTGAGCATGCATCTTTAAGCACAAATTTTAGGTATTATTTTACGTATCTGCTTTTAGATACTATTTTGAGTATTAAATTTTAAGTACTATATTTTTTTAGGTACTGTATTGAAGTCTTTTTAGCTTTTCTAATTTTTAGCTGTTTTTTAGCATTGTTATTGTAGTGTTTTGAGCCTTTATTCATATCAACTCATTTTTGATATTATTGACAACCTCTACGCCATATTTTGATCAATCGATTGATAAGATCAACGCAAAGAGCGAGCGATAGCGAGTCACAATATAAAAATGTCCGATGCAAGTAAGCGAGTATTTATGAACGATAAGTCAGTTTCTCAGTCCACATCTCAACTGGCCACCTTAATCCAAATGGGCAAAGAGCAAGGGTATCTTACCTATGCTGAGGTGAATGACCAGCTGCCCGACTCTATTACCGAAAGCGATCAGATCGAAGATATTGTGCAGATGCTAACCGATGTTGGTATCAAAATCTTTGAGTCTGCCCCTGATGCCGATGACATCTTGATGAACGATGATTCAAGTGATGATGACATGGCAGCAGACGAAGCAGCGGCAGTACTTGCCTCTGTTGAAACCGAGCCTGGTCGTACCACTGACCCTGTCCGTATGTATATGCGTGAGATGGGTACAGTTGATCTTCTTACCCGTGAAGGTGAGATCTCCATTGCTAAGCGTATCGAAGAAGGTATTCGTGATGTACAGCATGCCATGGCTTACTGGCCTGGCACCGTACAGTTCGTCCTTGATGAATACCAAAAAGTACAAGATGGCGAAAAAAAGCTATCTGACGTCATCACTGGTTTCTTAGATCCTGAAACCGAAGAAGATAAAATCGCCGCTCAAGAAGCCAAAGATGCGGTAAAAGAAGAGCGTGAGCGCATCAAAGAAGAAAAAGAAAACCCGCCTATCATCAAAGCTAAAGTGAATGCCAAGGCAGCCGCACTTGATGATGACGAAGATGAAGACGAAGACGACGTTGAAGAAGAAGCTGAAGAAGAAAGCAGCGGTCTTGATCCAGAAGAAGTACGTTTGCGTCTAGAAGAGATCGAGCATCTATTTATCAAAGCCAAGCAAGCGCTGCTTGATTATGGTCGTGGTAGCGTGCAGGCGGATACTGCGTACGCGTTACTTGCTGAACGCTTTATGATGCTAAAGCTCAATAATCGCTTGTCAGACCAAGTCATGGCGATCATGCATGACGTCTACGACGACGTGCGTAAGCAAGAGCGTCAAATCATGCGCTTGGTGATTCGCCGTGGTCGTATGCCGCGTGAAGAGTTCCGTAAGACCTTCCCTAGCAATGAAACCAATGTCGATTGGCTCATTGAGCGTATCAAAGGTAAGCCTGCATTTGCGGGCACACTAGAAAAAGTCACCGATGACGTTATTTTACTTCAGCGCCGTATTCGTGATTATGAGCAGCAGCTTGATATGAAAATCCACGACATGAAAGACGTGGCACGTCGTATGGCCGTTGGTGAAGCAAAAGCTCGCCGCGCGAAAAAAGAAATGGTTGAGGCCAACTTGCGTCTGGTTATCTCTATTGCCAAAAAATACACCAACCGCGGCCTACAGTTCTTGGATCTGATCCAAGAAGGTAATATCGGTCTGATGAAAGCGGTTGATAAGTTTGAATATCGCCGTGGTTATAAGTTCTCAACGTATGCCACATGGTGGATTCGTCAGGCAATCACGCGCTCTATCGCTGACCAAGCGCGTACCATTCGTATCCCTGTGCATATGATTGAGACGATCAACAAGATCAACCGTGTCTCACGTCAGCTGCTACAAGAAATGGGCCGCGAGCCAACGCCTGAGGAATTAGGCGAACGTCTAGAGATGGACGAAGTCAAAGTCCGTAAGGTGCTCAAGATTGCCAAAGAGCCTATCTCTATGGAGACGCCTATCGGTGATGATGAAGATTCACACTTAGGTGACTTCATCGAAGATGGTACGATCTCAAGCCCTGTCGACGATGCAACGTCTGCTGGACTACAAGAAGCCACTCGTGATGTACTCGGCAACCTGACTGAGCGTGAAGCCCGTGTATTAAAGATGCGTTTTGGTATCGACATGCCAACGGATCATACTTTAGAAGAAGTTGGTAAGCAGTTCGATGTTACCCGTGAACGTATCCGTCAGATCGAGGCAAAAGCGTTGCGTAAACTGCGTCATCCCTCACGTTCTGAGCATTTACGTTCTTTCCTTGAAAATGACTAATATTCAATGAAGCTAAATAAAAAAAGCCGAGTTTATCTCGGCTTTTTTGTGTTTGTTAATCTATGTTATCAATGCGCGCCTAAATTTTGCTCAGCATCTGGTTTGTCGTGCACACCGAAATTGTCTATCATCGTCTGGCTTGCCTCGTTCAAACCAATAAGCTCTGTAAATACCCCATTCTTAACACAACATCATCGTAGAATTGTTAAGCCACCTGCCTGTACTCAGCAGGTGTCATATCATTAAGTGAATCATGGGGTCTTTCGTTGTTATAAACCTTGATCCAGTCTTCAGTCAGCATATTGACCTCGTTTAAATTGTTGAAAAGGTAGCAATCTAAAACCTCATTGCGATAACTGCGATTAAACCGTTCAATATAAGCGTTCTGATAAGGACAGCCAGGCTCGATATAATCAATATAGATGCCATGAGCTGATGCCCAATCAGTGAATACCCTGGATGTAAACTCACTGCCGTTATCCACACGAATTTGCTTAGGATAACCATGCCACTCAGCCAGCTGATCAAGGTAGCGAATCACTCGGAGTGAGGGAATACTGGTACCAATATCAATGCCTAATACCTCACGGTTATAATCATCAATCACATTAAAGGTTCGAAAGCGAATATTGTTGTGTAGTCTGTCGCTCATGAAGTCCATTGACCATGTATGCCCCAATGCATTTGGCACACTTAGCGGCTGAGGGTTACGTGTTGGTAAGCGTTTTTTAGACTTGCGGCGTAGGTTTAAGTTTAACGCTGTATAAACTCGATGTACGCGCTTATGATTCCATGAATAGCCAAGCTTACGTATACGTTTAAAGCACTTTGGAAAGCCCCAGCGATTGTGCTTGTCAGTAAGCTCATTTAAGACATCAACAATCTCACTATCATCAAATAGCTTAGGCTTATAGTAGTAAGCGGTTCGACTCATGCAGACCACCTGACAACTCACTGCAATGCTGACATCATACTGCGCCTGTAATTCTTGCGCCCAGACTTTGCGCTCGGGTACAGGCGCTATAGCTTTTTTATGATCTCTTCCTGCATTTGCGCTTTGAGGCTTAAATCAGCATACATCTGTTTGAGCCTACGGTTTTCTTCTTCAAGCTCTTTTAATCGCTTAACATCAGAAGCTTCCATACCACCGTACTTGGAGCGCCATTTATAGAAAGTCGAGCTAGCAATCCCGTATTTACGGCACAGCTCTTTAGCAGGTATTCCAGCTTCTGCTTCTTTTAAAATGGATACTATTTGGGTCTCAGTCATTCGTTTGCTCATATCAAAACTCCTTATGGGTATTTTATAAGAAATTCTACGTTTGAGCTGTGTTATTTTAGGGGATAGTTACAGCTCTACCTCAGTGCCTTCACGGCGAAATTTGATAATGACTTTATCAATCGCAGCGATTGCTGTCACATCCCAAAAATGTGCTCGTGACACGTCAATCACTCCTTTAGAGACAGACTCTTTAATATCAAAGGATTCAGTCATACGCTCTGCTGACGAAAAGCATAGGCGAGGATTTAACTTTTTGGCTATCCCAATTACCGAGCTTAAGTGACCACCCTACTTCTTAGTTTGAATAAATTTATAGTCTTTTGGGCTTTACAGACTTAGATTCTGTATTAGAATCATACGGCACCTGCAATACTACGCTCACAGATTTCATCGCTAGGAAACTGACATGATTGTCCGGCAAACACCCCACCCGTTTAAGATATTTTTCGCCCTTCGCGGTTCAATCATTCCAAAAATATATCCGCAGCTGCTATTGGTTACCATCCTTAGTACAGCCATTACCATTATTCAACACTGGATTCCTGACTCTTTTCCTTATTATGGTATCGCCACTTTTACCTTATTGGGAATCGCATTATCGTTGTTTTTGGGATTTCGAAATAATGCCAGCTATCAGCGTTGGTGGGAAGCACGGATGCTATGGGGCCAGTTGGTATATGATGCTCGCAGCTTAACGCGCCAAGTCCTATCCTTTATAGATGATGACAACGAGCATGGTCGTGAGACTCAGCGCACCATGGTATATCTGACCATTGCTTTTGCACATGCTGTACGCCACAGGCTTCGTGGTACGCCACCTTGGGCGGACATAGATCCCTTTGTCGCATCCATACATCATGATCGTATGCATCAAGCAAAAAATGTCCCTGACCATATAATGCGCCTCATGGGTAAGCATCTCGGCGATATTCGGCGTCAAGGACTGGTCTCAGAGCAAGTCACCCAAAACATGGATGAGCGCCTGACCTCTATGACGATTGTCTTGGCAGCCTGCGAGCGTATTCATAACACACCGCTACCTTTTGCTTATATGCTGCTGGTACATCGTACGACCTACTTGTATTGCATCATGCTGCCTTTTGGCTTGGTCGCCTCGCTTGGTTGGGCAACGCCCTTGGTTTGTGCCGTGATTGCTTATACGTTTTTTGGGTTAGATGCATTGAGTGAAGAGCTAGAAGAGCCATTTGGGTTGGCGGCTAATCAGTTACCTCTGACCGCCTTGTCACGCACGATCGAGATCAATCTGCGAGAAGCGCTGGGAGAAACCAATCTGCCGACTGACATTATGCCTATTGATGGTTATTTGCCGTAAATATTGCCGTCATCGAAGCGCCATACAATAAACGAGCGGCAAACGTAACTTGAATAATCTACCGCACGCCACTATAAATAGCAGACAAAGGTACTGTAGGTAAAATCTCTACTCTAACCAGCTGATTTATTCAAAAATATTATCTATAAAAGCGAGGCTCATATCATGAGTGATGATTCAAAAAATAATAACGACAACGTCGACAACAATATAAATAACCCAACCAGCAATCAGCCATCAGTGAAAGTCACTGATTTGACGCCAAATAAAGGCGTTCTGAAAGGCAAAAAAACAGACATTCAAAACCCAGAGCTTTGGGAGTTCCCGATGAACTACCCACTCAGCATCATTGGTCATGAAGGTGAGCACGAGAGCCTGCTTAATGAAATCAAGCTGATCTTGGGTAGTCAGTTCCCTGATTTTGATTTGGCCTCTATTGAAGTGAAACCTTCTAGAACGGGTCGCTTTCATTCAGCACGGGTCAATCTGTACCTAACAGCCGCTGATCAAGTCAATACACTTTATGCCGCGCTTGATAATGCCAAGACGGTTCGCATGGTTTTGTAAATCGTTCAGACAGGTTTAGCGCCTTTTGGTCCAAGTCGTCACTCGCTAGTAATAACATATGGGTGGCGATTTTTTGTGGTTTGATGTACAATCTGCGCCCGCATTATTGCCGCCATGATGATGGTTATCAGGCGACAATCACTGAGAAAATAAAAAGCAAACGGCCGCACTATTTTTACAAAAAATTTATGATCGACCGCATTTGCGTCTAACCCTTATCCCATCGTCCTTTGCCAAAATTTGGACTGCCTACAACCTTGTAGCAACATAGTTTTATCCTAAAATCAATATAGTATTTTCAAAATTTTCCCGCTATATTGTGCCTACCGATTAACAAACACGCTATATGTAGTACTCAGTGATTTTTGCTATCACTATGGGTAGTGGCTGCTTGTTGCCAAAAAACTACTGCTACCATCGACTACAATCGCGTCATAAAGAATGTCTGCCGCTCCTTTGGCGCGCAGCATCACTATAAGCAATCAAAATAGAGGCCAACATGACACATATTGATAAAATCCAAGTAACCAAGCGTGATGGACGTTTAGAGCCTATTAATTTAGACAAAATTCATAAGGTAATAGCGTGGGCGGCGGATGGATTGGACAACGTCTCTGTGTCGCAAGTTGAGCTAAAGTCGCACATCCAGTTTTATGAAGGCATCAAAACCCGTGATATTCACGAAACCATCATCAAATCTGCTGCCGACCTTATCTCTGAGACCACGCCTGATTATCAATATCTCGCCGCGCGCTTGGCGATCTTCCATCTACGTAAGATTGCGTATAACCAGTTTGAGCCGCCGCACCTGTATGACCATGTCAAAACGCTCACCGACGCGGGCAAATATGATAAGCATATCCTAGCGGACTATAGCCGTGCTGAATTTGACGAGTTAGAAGAATATCTGGATCATTGGCGTGATATGAACCTTGCCTATGCTGCTGTCGAGCAAATGGCAGGGAAATACCTAGTACAAGACCGTGTCACGAAGACCGTGTACGAAAGCCCGCAGTTCTTATATATGCTCGTGGGCATGTGTCTATTTGCCAATTACGACAAAGCTGAGCGCTTAAGCTACGTCAAACGCTTTTATGATGCGACCTCAGAATTCAAAATCTCACTACCGACACCGATCATGTCAGGTGTGCGTACGCCATCGCGTCAGTTTAGCTCGTGCGTACTGATCGAATGTGGTGACAGCCTAGACTCAATCAACGCGACCACCAGCGCCATCGTACGCTACGTGTCACAGCGCGCTGGTATCGGCATCAACGCTGGCCGTATCCGTGCCCTTGGTAGCCCGATCCGTGGCGGTGAAGCGCAGCATACTGGCTGTATCCCATTCTACAAACTGTTCCAAACAGCGGTGAAATGCTGCTCACAAGGGGGCGTCCGTGGCGGTGCTGCGACCCTATTTTACCCATTATGGCATTTGGAAGTTGAGTCATTACTGGTACTCAAAAACAACCGCGGCGTCGAAGACAACCGTGTCCGTCATATGGACTACGGCGTACAATTAAACAAAACGATGTACACGCGCCTCATCAAAGGTCAAGACATCTCGCTATTTTCACCAAGTGACACGCCAGGCCTATATGATGCGTTCTTTGAAGACCAAGACAAATTCGAAGCGCTATACACCAAATACGAAAATGATCCTAACATCCGTAGCCGTCAAATCCCAGCTGCTGATTTGTTCAGCCTAATGATGCAAGAGCGCGCCAGTACGGGTCGTATCTATATCCAAAACGTCGATCATTGCAACACCCATAGCCCATTTGATGCGACGGTTGCCCCGATTCGCCAGTCAAACCTATGTATGGAAATCGCGCTACCGACCAAACCACTGGATAACATCAATGACGAAGAAGGCGAAATCGCCCTTTGTACGCTATCAGCGGTCAACTTGGGTAAAGTCGAGAGCGTCAGCGACATCGAAGAGCCAGCCGAGCTAATCGTCCGTGCCCTTGATGCCCTACTCGACTATCAAGACTATCCGGTCAAAGCTGCTGAAAATGGCAGTATGCGCCGACGTACGCTTGGTGTGGGCGTGATTAACTACGCTTACTACTTGGCTAAGAATGGCGCACGCTACTCTGACGACAGCGCACTTGGTCTGACCCATCAGACGTTTGAAGCATTGCAGTTCTATCTCTTAAAAGCCTCAAACAAATTGGCAAAAGAGCAAGGCGCGTGCCCTGCGTTCAATGAGACCACGTACTCACAAGGTATCTTGCCGATTGATACGTACAAAGCCGACTTGGATACAATCTGCCAAGAGCCGCTACATCTCGATTGGGAAACGCTACGTAGGGATATCACGGAACACGGTCTACGCAACTCTACCCTAACCGCCTTGATGCCGTCTGAGACCTCAAGTCAGATCGCCAACGCGACCAACGGTATCGAGCCACCACGTGGTCTGGTCTCTATCAAAGCGTCAAAAGATGGCATCTTAAAGCAAGTCGTGCCTGAGATTGCTACCCTAAAAGATCAGTACGAGCTACTATGGCAAATGCCAAACAATGACGGTTACCTAAAGCTGGTCGCTATCATGCAAAAATTCGTCGATCAAAGTATCTCTGCCAACACCAACTATGACCCCGTTCGTTATGCTGGTGGCCGTGTACCGATGAAGATATTGCTAAAAGACTTGCTAAACGCTTATAAAATGGGTGTGAAGACGTTGTACTACCATAACACTCGTGATGGTGCGAACGATGCCCAAGCGGATATGGAAGATGATTGTGCTGGCGGTGCTTGTAAGATTTAAAAATTTGGCCATTAGGCTCTCTGATCTAATTTAGAGAGCCTAATAGATAATTTGGTCTAGTAAAAGGAGGTGCAACTAAAATATAGATAGCATAAAACCACTAAAGCTAATTAATAGAGAGGTAATTTAATTATGGCTAAGAACACAGGCCGTAGTACTCGCAGAGGTTCGGTAAAAGCTCGAACTCAAATGAAGCATCCTAGTAACCCTAAGCATTCGCTTAAGAGAGACGCTGCTACAGGTCGATTTATGAGTGGTATGAAAGGTAGTTATAAAGGGGTAGCACAGGAGGTAGATAGTAGAAGATAAAAATGGCATAGAAGAGTAATCAACTATGCCATTGGAGATGCTAAATACGTCAATATTTAGTATCAGGAAGTTGAGACTACCGACGTCCACAAGTGATAGGCCAATAGAATGAATTTCCTTTTTCAGAGCAGACATTCTAATTTAAAACTTACCACTTGTCCAAAAAAACCGTGAAAAGGTAGTCACAAATATTTCTACTCAGGAGTAATGAGTATGGAAGTTTATCGTGATATACATGGCGACTCTGGCGTAAGCGCATTCGAGGTCGGTGATGACTCTATAATTGTGCGTTTTACGAAAGGTGGTATGTATCTATATAACTATTCCAAAACTGGCACTTATCATGTCAACAATATGATAAGACTAGCTAGAACAGGAAATGGTCTTAACGGATACATAAACTTAAACGCTAAACATACTTATGCTAGAAAAATAGCATAGGTGTTTGGTCTGACCTTCATGGTTTAGTGTTAGGGTGCTTCGACACCTTAGCACTATTAAGTATGAGTTGCTAAGAGGGATAAGAATTTGAATATTTCAGTGGGCAAAAAGCATTTTTTGAGAATTAATACTTGGGATGATATTTATAAAATGAGTGGATATACTGACTCATTAGATCCTAAGAAGGAAAAATTAAAGCAAGTTATTAATAAGTATGAACTTCCAAACAAGGGTAGATGCGGTTTATCAAATTGTCGCACACCTCATAATATTGGATGTATTGTTGAAACTGAATCTGGTAGGTTGACTAATTTAGGAAACGACTGTGGCAAGAAGTATTTTGGAGAAAACTTTACGTCTTTGAGCAATAAACTTAGCAAAGAGATTGATTACGCAAACAAAATCGAGAATATAAAGTTAGCTAAATTGAATATTGCTGAAAATTATAGAAAGTTAAATGAAATAGAAGCTGATTGGAAGAAGATTGAGAGAGTTTATAGAGCTATAAAGTCCGAAGGTCTTGATGGGCTATACGACAAGCTAGAACAAATGAAATATAGTAAGAGCTCCATTATTGCAATACAGCGTAGAGCTACAGAATCGGAGATTGAGCTTGAAGAGGTTAGAACAGGAAAAGACGTTCAAAATCCTTTCTATATGTCTGACAACTTAGGTGATTTAAAAGGTCTAAACTATCTTACTGATAGAATCAAAACTTAGATTAACACATGAAGTGCAATACCAAATGCAAGGTGAAAAAAAGACCTAGATGCGCTAGCATCAAAGTTTTTATCCACCGACCAAAGTGAGATTGCAACCATGAGCTATACACATCTAAGCCTCTGATAATGAAATACAGGACATTGAGAACAAACTAAACAACAGACCAAGAAAACGATTAGGGTTTAAAACGCCTATGCAGGCGTTCTATAATATTAATTAGCGTTGCACTTGGTGTGTTAATCTAAGAAATTAAAGCCATCATTCTAAACAATAAAATAACTCTTAATCGTTTGAATGATTTTGATGAGGACAAGACAACTCTCAAAGAACTTAGCAAAATGATCAAAGAGAATGAAAAATTAAACGATAGTGTTCGTGAAGCACATAGTATTATTGCGGATGGCTTTAAGTTATTTAGTGCAGATAATATGAGACAATTTACGCCTTTGATAAGTAGTAAAAGGCATAGAAAGTTAAAAAGATTTTTAAATTGTTGTTTTGAAAGCTAATAAGCCTAGGTCAAGCGAATCTTTCTTAGTTGTAGGGTGCGCCCAGCGCACCGATGATATAAAAATTGTGTTTAAAGGTGAGCGAGGCGCACCCTACAAAATATACTCAAATAGCAAGGTCGCTAAGAAAAAAGAAAGACGCCCTAACAAGGTCGTTTAGCCCCGACTATAGCGATATCCTGCTGACGACGATGGCGTTGCAGTCTCTGACTGGACGTAGTATCGAGGCAACAGGAATGCGGTCAGACACGATAGACTGCACGCCAGCGGCTAAGCAGATACAAGCGGTAGGCGGGATTGGCTACCTTAATATTTAAATTTAACACAGTAACAAGTAAGACCTAATTTTCGTGCTAAAATTAGCCCTATATTTAGAGCATAATTTTAATGGAGAATGGGGCATGCAACCGATATTTGCGACACAAACAGCCAGTATTTCAGAGCTAAAAAACAACCCTTCTGCCTTGATCAAACAGTCAGATGGTGAGTCGATTGCGATTTTAAACCACAACAAACCCGTGGCTTACTTGGTTTCCACAGACATGTACGAGCGTATGATGGAAGCGATGGACGATATGGCACTCAGCCAAACCGTAAACGCACGGATGAATGATGGGCAAGCGCCTATCAAGGTTACGCTCGATGACTTATAGTCTTGAGTTTCACCCGTTAGCGTTAAAAGAATGGAAAAAGATAGCGCCAAGCATCCAACAGCAGTTTAAGAAAAAATTACAGCAGCGACTATCCAACCCTCATGTGCCTGCGTCGAAACTTTCTGGACATACAGATACTTATAAAATTAAATTACGCACCATAGGGTATCGTTTGGTATATACCGTTAAAGATGACGTGGTGGTGGTTTATGTATTGGCAGTCGGTAAAAGAGAAAACAACAAGGTATATGACAGTCTGGCGACGCGTCAACCCTAACGAAAACTTAGAAATAACTAAAACGACGGAGGTCATGTGCACTATACCGCAATCATCAAAGACGGTGGTTTGTTTATCCCAAACGTATTTTCAGACCTAAACGATGGTGGCTCGCATATCGTACAAGTCGAGGTTGATATTGCAGCGGTGCGTCAGCAGTTAGAGATGGATGAAGCGCCAAAGGCAGCCGTCGCCAAAAAAAGCGTGGCAAAAGCAGCCAAAAAACCAGCATCGCGCGCGGCTAAAAAAGACGTAAAAACAGCAGCAGAAGCGTCTGATGTGAGTACCCTACGTAAAAGCGCACTGGATGAATTAGAAGCACTCGATGATAGTGAACTGAGCGAAATATTCAAAGCCTATATGAACGATGGCAAAGAGCCCTCACAGATATCGCTAGAGAACCTTTAACCCAAAAAGCCATTGACCAAAATTTATAATATAATCATATCCAATTTATATAATTTCATAACCGTATCAATGATAAAGGCAGTCCCATGACTTACTCGATTTTTTCGCAAACGCCAAACAATGCGCTAACAGAGCCGATGTTCTTTGGTCAGCCCGTCAACGTGGCGCGCTATGACCAACAAAAGCACCCCATCTTTGAGCAATTGATTGAAAAGCAGTTGTCATTCTTTTGGCGTCCAGAAGAAGTCGATGTGTCACGCGACCGTATCGATTTTAGCAATCTGTCCTCGCATGAGCAGCATATATTTTTGAGCAACCTCAAGTATCAGACCCTACTCGACTCTATCCAAGGTCGTAGTCCAAACGTGGTGCTACTGCCGCTAGTGTCTATCCCTGAGCTTGAGACGTGGATTGAGACATGGTCGTTTAGCGAGACGATTCACTCGCGCAGCTATACCCATATCATTCGTAATATCGTCAATGACCCAAATATTATCTTTGATGACATTATGCAAAACGAGCACATCTTAGGCCGCGCCTCTGATATCGCTCAGTACTATGATGAGCTGTATCGCAACTCGCAGCTATATAGCTTATACGGTCCAGGTACGCATAATATAAATGGTGAGGAAGTGACCGTTGATTTACGATCGCTGAAAAAGCAAATGTATCTATGCATCATGGCGGTCAACGTCCTAGAGGCCATTCGTTTTTATGTGTCGTTTGCCTGCTCGTTTGCCTTTGCTGAGCGCAAATTGATGGAAGGCAATGCCAAAATCATCAAACTGATCGCTCGTGACGAAGCGTTGCATTTGACCGGTACGCAGCACATGCTAAATCTCATGCGTAATGGTCGTGACGATCCTGAGATGGTCGAGATTGCCGCAGAGTGTTTTGATGAAAGTATTGAGATCTTCCGCAAGGCTGCCGAGCAAGAAAAAGAATGGGCAGGCTATCTGTTCAAAGATGGCTCGATGATCGGTCTCAACGAAGATATTCTGTGCCAATATATCGAATACATCACCAACTTACGTATGGAAACCGTCGGCTTGCCAGCGGCGTTCCCGAACTCAAAATCAAACCCAATCCCGTGGATCAACACGTGGTTGTCGTCTGACAATGTGCAGGTCGCCCCACAAGAGACCGAGATTAGCTCGTACTTGGTTGGTCAGATTGACTCTGATTTATCAGACAGTGATTTTGACGACTTTGAACTATAAAGGCTCCGAATTATAAGAGCTGAGTTGTAAGAGCTTTGAGCTATAAAGGTTTTAAATTATAAAGGGTTGATCTGTAATCATTTTATCGGTTAATAGTAGGGATAGTAATAGCACAGATATCCCAATAGGATGAGCGATGACTTGGGTAATGACCAGTAAAAAGCAGTTCTATCTACATGATGACGAAAGTCTACTAGATGGACTATTACGCACCGGACACGATGTCAACTATCAATGCCGCGAGGGCTATTGTGGTAGCTGCCGAGTCAAGCGTATTGCTAGCTCGCATACGGTCGATTATCCATTTAACCCGCTTGCCATGATTGAAGAGGATGAAATCCTGCCCTGCTGTTGCCGTGTGCGGGGTGTAATCTATATCAACCATGAGCTGATTGAAAAGCCTTAGCAAAATAGTAGGGACTAAAGACTGGCCTGAACATTAGCTTTTATGCTTTGATAAAATTTAACTCAATAAAAAAGCGCGCTCCTTATCCAAAGGAGCGCGCTTTTTTGTGTAATTTAGCAACACACTTTATTGTGCTACAGAGTCTTGCTCAAACAGTTTCATTAGCTCTTCGCGCATGCGATCACGCTCTGCTTCTGACATCATCGGTGCTTGCTGATCACCTTGGATACTGCCACCCATCCCATCCATACTCTCACCCTGTAGTACGACAGGACGCTCGATGGGCTCTTGCACTGGACGCTCTTCTAGCATTATTTTGACTTGAGCATTTTTGCCGCGGCGTAGTATCTGAGCATCCAACTCAGTGTTCGGCGGCTTACGAGCGACATATTGGATCAAGGTATTGGCATCGGTCATCTCGACACCATCGATGGTTAGGATGATATCGCCAACACGCAAACCACTCTTGGCAGCAGGACTGCCTTCGATGACGTTTAGCACTTCCACGCCCGTTGAGGTCTCAAGCTGCGTTGGGTCACGTAGCTGTGACTGGATTTCGATACCGAGCCAACCACGACTGACGCGGCCGTCTTTGATCAGCGCGTTCATCACTTGCTCGACCAATGATGTAGGAATCGCAAAGCCAATACCCATCGAGCCGCCAGAGCGCGAGAATATCACCGTATTGATACCGACTAGCTCACCACGAGCATCGACCAGCGCGCCACCTGAGTTACCTGGATTGATCGCCGCATCCGTCTGGATGAAGTCTTCGAACTTATTGACGCCCAGTCCAGTACGCCCAGTCGCTGAGATAATCCCTTGCGTCACCGTCTGACCGACCCCAAATGGATTACCAATTGCCAAAGCCAGATCCCCCACGCGAATAGGATCTTCGCGGAAACCAAGCGGCGTCAATCCTGTCATCTCAACCTTAATCACTGCTAGATCACTATCAGGGTCTGTACCGATGATTTTGGCGCGGCTCTTGCGTCCATCGTTAAATGCAACCGTGATCTCATCCGCTTTTTCGATGACATGCGCATTGGTCACGATATAGCCATCTTCTGATACGATCACACCAGAGCCTAGATTGGTATTGCCCTGCTCTTGTGATGGGCCACCATGATATTCAAAAAACCGGCGCAATACGGGATCATCCATATAAGGATGCTCTGTCATCGTTTGTGTGGTGTAGATATTGACGACCGACTGCGACGCGCGCGCAACTGCATTATGATAAGAAGAGATGGGCGCTGGTGTATCCGCAACTGGCTCTGACGCTTGCTGCTCGGCTGGCGGGGTTCTCGGCGGCTCCCACGTGGCCTCCGATGATGACTTCATACTCGTGAACAACCAGATAAACGCTACTAACACCAGCAGCAATAAGACCCAAGGCAACCATTTTAATAAAGAAACCTTGTTACGGGTGTTATTGGTGTTCTGGGATGACGACATATAGAACCTCTATAAATGTAATGCAGACGGACAGTGAGAAATAAGGTGAGAAGACTGCGATTATTCAACCATCATGGCTTGGATTATTCAACCATTATGGCTTGACTAGGTAATTGCTTGATTAGGCAATTAATAGCCAGAGCTAGGCAGACTCACATTTATAAATTATAACCGCAATGCCGTGAAATAGTAACGTATCGTGTACCATTTCAGTTATCCATCTTGTCTACTCTTTTACAGTGCCATGTTAAAATCATCGCTATCAGATATTTGCGATAGATAATGATCAATTATTTATCTTTTATGAGTCTTTGTCTTCAAACAACTTTTTTTAAGCACTATATTTGAATAATACTGCGTTACTGCAAGGCAATAACAATAAGGAAACCTAATGAGCCAAAACACGACTACTGAACCTTCGACCAACAGCATCAGCGCAGAATCATTGACGCAATTTTGTGATGAGTATCTATCTGCTAGTGCGTTCAAAGACTACGCGCCAAATGGCCTACAAGTAGATGGCGGTCGTCCAATACAACGTATCGTCACAGGGGTGACGGCGTGCGAGGCGCTGATTGATGCGGCTATCGCTGACAATGCCGATGCGATTGTGGTGCATCATGGCTACTTTTGGAAAGGCGAACCTGCGCCTATCACAGGTCTGAAAGGTCGACGTATCCGCAAATTGATGCAACATGGCATCTCTATGATTGGCTATCATTTACCGCTCGATGCACACCCCGTGATTGGTAACAATGCCAAACTGGCAGACGTACTAGATATGACCATTACTGGCGCGCTCTACCCCAACGAAACACACCCTGTTGGTAATATCGCCACTTGCACACCGCAGAGTGCTGATAGCCTGATCGCAAAGATTACCCAAGCGCTCGGTCGTACCCCACTACATATTTCGTCTAATTATGAACATCACTCTGATAATAATGCGAAAACGACTGCCAATAGCGAGAGAGTGATCAAACGTGTCGGTATTTGTACAGGCGGCGCCCAAGATATGATCGAACAGGCTGCCATAATGGGCTGTGACGCCTATATCTCTGGTGAAATCTCTGAGCGTACCACGCATATCGCTCGTGAGCTGGGTATCGATTACTTTGCTTGTGGTCATCACGCAACAGAGCGCGGTGGTATTCAAGCGTTAGGAGAGATAGTCGCCCAAGAATATGGACTGCCAGTAACCTTTGTTGATATTAAAAATCCAGCATAAGATAGCCAATATAGTGGCCATCATTAGGGCAGAACTCGAGACGATTAATAAAGAATATAGGCGTTGTTATAGCCATTATCGCAAAACTCATTAATGAGTTTGTGAATATTACGCCCATAATATAGCGACATTTAACCGTTTATATCTCAATTGTTAAGTTTTATCGCTTTTTTCTTAACTCTACTTGAATAATGCAAGCGATATCCGCATATTACCACCTGTAAGAAAGAACGTTTTGTCATGAAACTTCCCATTATTACAGCTTCCGGTTATGGCACTAAAATAATGCTGGCGGTTATTTGAAACTTTATCATGCTTTATGAGCAATGAAATTTTTGAACGTCGCCAGTTAAAACACGATGTATACACTCGATATTTGATTTATACCGTGTTTTTATTTGTAGTGTCGCGATGACAGTTTTGCACCACCTTTTTGATAGCATATTTTATAAGCTATCAAATATGGTTGAGCTGCTTGCCCTCATTGCTGGACAATTAACTTTAGCAGCTAGCCACCTTATTACTAATCACTCAAGGTGTCGTTAGTTATTAAAGTTAGCATCACCAAAGCAGATGAATATATTGGTCTCAATGGCCAATCATTACCTCACCGCTTTGCTTGATGTCGTTGTCTCAATAACTTACTCATGACCTTACCTATGTTTGATATATAGTTGTTTGGCCATTAGCCATATTGCGTTATCGATGAAGGAATCATCTGATTTACATCCTTCGCGTAGTCGTGCGTCCAGATTTTGAAACGACTGTTTTATGCTTTTACTTTAAGCATATGAGTAACACTTCGATAGCGGGCTGACCCACAAATCCACATCGCTAACTCTTAGAGAGAGCATGCTAGTGGCGCTATAATCAAGCAGGATGACTGATACTTATTTTATTCAAGAGTATGATGTCGTCTGAAATGCTGTATTGATATATGCCAAATGATGTGCATGTATTTTTACGCGTTTTTGCGGTAAGAAGGATGGCTAAAATCAGGAGACATCCATGCAACGTATTACTTATCGTGTCAAAGGATCTGCGCAAGGTGCCAAACGTCGTATTTCTCATTTACTACGTCCATCTAAACGCCTACTTAACACCAAAAGTAACATCGTTTCATCTACCCCTACTGCGTCGGGTCGTTTTGCCAGAACCAAGAAGCTGGCACAAGTATCCAGTATCGCTCTGCTCTCTTTGCCTGCACAGAGCCTAACGACAATGAATACAAAGGTATCAGCCTATGCCAATGTCATGCTGCAAAACACTTTGACCATTGCCGCTGTCCCAGGTGATAGTACTTATTTTGCCACTGATGGCTTCCAACATGGCTTTGGTTTTGATCTCGTGCGCACCTATGCAGACGAGCTCGGTGTGGATATCAATCTAAAAGCCTATGCCAATGAAGAGGCTGCACTCAAAGCCTTGAGATCAGGTGACGCTGATATGGCGTTGACCACGGCTAGTACCAAACTAAAAAGCCAGCTCAATCTCTCATCTGTTAATGTCAGCTGTGGCTACGACTCAAGCTTGACTAAAAACGGTCTGCATCCAAAAGTCAGTTGGACGTTCAGCTCACCTAATGATCCACTGTCCAAAAAAGCCAGTTACTTCTTGTGCGATAGCATCAAGCTAAAAAACACACAGAAACTAGCGGCGTTCTACAATCAGAATTTGCTAAAAGACGCTTATAGTCAGGATCATTTCCAAAAAACACTGACAGAAAAACTGCCTGATTATCAGTCTTCGTTTGAAGAGCAAGCGCGCAATTACAATCATGATTGGGAATTGTTGGTTGCTATGGGTTATCAAGAGTCACATCTTGATGCCAATGCGGTATCTCCGACTGGCGTACGCGGCCTTATGATGCTGACCAATAACACTGCAAAGGCTATGGGCGTGTCAGATCGCGTTGATCCTTATCAAAGTATCGGCGGCGGTGCTCGTTATCTAGAGCAAATGAAAGCAGAGTTCGCGGATGTACCCAAGACTGATCGCGTCTGGTTTGCCCTTGCTGCTTACAACATGGGTCCAAATGCGGTGAAAAGCATTCAGCGTAAATTACGCGCCCAAGGCATTGACGACAAGAGCTGGGCGAACGTTTATGCGTATTTGGCGGACAACAAAGCATCAAACAGCCGTTATGGCCAAGCAATGCACTATGTTAGCAACATCAGAAGTTATCTTGAGTCTATCAAAACTCAAACTGTCTAGTTAATAGACTCCATTAGATATCAGATATCTTAAGATACCTAAACGATTGGGTACCGTCAGACGCTGACCACGTTGTAACATAGTATCAGCAGCGATATTATTCATCTCAGCCAATTCTTGGGTTGATACACCATATTTACGAGCTAAACCAATCAAGCTATCGCCTGAGCCAACCGTGTAGCTCACCGTCGCTTTTGGCACTTTTAGGGTTTGTCCACGCTGTAGTTGGGCATTCGTCGCCAAGTCATTGGTCGCAGCCAAATCCTCTACAGAGATACCAAACTGACGAGCTAAGGCAATCAAGCCATCGCCAGATTTGACTTTGTAATTTTCAGTATTTCCTAGCTTTTTACCGCTGCTACTACTCTGACTGCTACTGCTTTGATTACTGTTGCTTTGACTACTATTAGAAGCCGAAGAGCTTGTAGAAGCCGAAGAGCTTGCCACGCTACCGCCCGCAGGAATAGTAATAGTACGACCTAATATCAAGTTAGACGTCGTGCTCAGGTTATTTGCTGAAGCTAAATCGCTCAAGCCGATATTATAGCGTTTGGCGACACCTGTTAGCGTATCACCAGATTTTACTTTATAGCTGACGGCTTTATCATTCAGTTGGCGATCAACTAACTCTTTTGAAACCGGTACTTTAATCGTTTGCCCACGTTGCAGGCGCGCTCTTGCATCAAAGTTACTGTTTACAGCAGCGATCTCTGCTGCACTAACACCCAAGCTATTTGCAATACCGATCAAGGTATCACCTGATTTTACTTTATAACTAGTGGTCGCTACTGATCTTGTATTACTAGCACTACTAGAGCTTGTGGTGCTTGCTGCATCGAAATTA
Source organism: Psychrobacter sp. PSP (assembly GCF_024085615.1). NCBI lineage: Bacteria > Pseudomonadati > Pseudomonadota > Gammaproteobacteria > Moraxellales > Moraxellaceae > Psychrobacter > Psychrobacter sp. PSP. The sequence continues at coordinate 41,691 of NZ_JABLTF010000005.1, read as the reverse complement.
ACACTAGCAGGTACTTTTAGTGTTTGACCCACATAAAGTGAGCTTGTGCTATTGATACCGTTCAGGCTAGCTAACGTGTCTGTCGATACGTTAAATTGACGCGCTAATACAATCAGACCGTCACCCGGTTTTACTTTATAGTTCTTAGTCGCAGTGCTTGATTTACTTGGTCTGGTAGATGGTGCCGCAGGTGTTGTGGCGGGCGCTTTTACCTTACCAGGTACTAGCCAGAGCTTTTGTCCTCTGAGCAGATCAGCACGGCTACTGAGGTTATTGTAGCTGGCAAGCTGTGTGACCGATAAACCAAAACGGTTGGCCGTACCAATAAGCGTGTCGCCACCTTGTACAACATAGCTTTCAGGCTGATTGGCGGCTGGGTTACTGGCAGCGCTTAGCGGCTCGATAGTTTTGGCATTGTATAGATACAATGTGCTGCCAGATAGTAAGTTGGCACTGGCATCTATTTGGTTCCATTCTGCGATATCACGCCAATTTACCCCTGCACGGCTTGCGATATTCGATAGCGTATCGCCACGTTTGACCGTATAAGTGGTACGCGTGCCTTGTGGTTTTGGTTTACTAACTGACGTTTTAGCAAAGCTCAGCTTTTTCTCTTCACCGCTTGCTTCTAAGATAGACTGCTGCGTCTGTACGGCTGACAGGTTGATATTACCATCCGCGTTAATAACGTTGGTCTCAGAGGTATTGCTACGGATTTGGTGGGCAATGAAGTCGCGCTCTTCTTTGCTAAGCGGTGGCTCTTGGACAATCGTATTATTCTGAGTAATCTGAGCTGAGGTAGTCGGTAGACTGTTGCTGCTCTTGAGCTCAGCATTGATCTTTTTGGTTTCTGCATTGGTTATTGGCGGCTCAGTACGTACTGAGGCATTACCACTATAGACAGAGCTGCTAGTCGTTTGAGCGGACGGTGAGATATAGCTCGTTATTTGCTGAGGTACGCTTGCGCTGGCAGCATAATCAGCCAATGCGCTACTGCTGGATGGTAATGACGATGAAGTATATGGCTTGCTATTGTAGCTTGGTGTCGTTGTAGTTGGGGTGCTTGTATTGCTAAAAGCCAATACATTGCTTGTGCCATTACCACGCAATAGACTCAGTTTGGCATCAGCGTTCAAGCTAACATCGTTAGGAATGATAACGCGCTGTGGACCAGAGGAATCCACACGACCTGAAGTCAATGCCGTGTTGAGTCGCTCTAACTCATCATAACTCACGCCTGTAAGCTGTGATACTTCAGACAAGCTCACACCGTAGTTGACCGGCACACTACGGAAATGCTGACGGTTAGCGATAGCTGGTAGATATACGCCATACTGTTCAGGCTTGGCCACGATTTCGGCTACTGCCAAAAAGCGCGGCACATAATTCATGGTTTCAGTTGGTAGTTGTAGTGACCAGTAGTCTGTTGGTAGTCCACGTGCGGCATTGGCATCAATCGCTTTTTGGATACGACCAGGTCCTGCGTTGTAGGCGGCTAGCGCCAGCTCCCAGCTACCAAACTGATTGTGTAGCGCGGTCAAAAAGTCGTAAGCGGCGCGCGTTGATTCGATAACGTCACGGCGACCATCATAGGTGCTGCTCTGATTCAGACCATAGATACGACCTGTACTTGGGATAAACTGCCATAGGCCTGCCGCTGCTGCACTACTGGTACCACTCGGATCATACGAGCTTTCGATAACTGGTAACAACGCCAGCTCTGTTGGAATGTTGCGGCGCTCAGCCTCTCGTACCGTATGGTAAATGTAGCGACTGGCACGCGCCGTCAAACGGTTTAGATAGTCTTGTCTGCTGGTAAACCAACTCTTTTGCCCTTCGATACGCTGATTATAAATCGGCTTACCACCGTTCATACGGTAGCCGGCACGCAAACGATTCCATAGATCACCATACTGCTGAATAGCAAGCTGGTTGCCCTCTACCATCGTCATGTCAGTGGCTTCTAATAGATCTGCCAATTCATCCAAGCTCTCTGCATCCAAAAACGCAGTTGAGTAATCTGCACTGCTCGTAGTCGCCCCTTGATTAGCAGGACGCTTGGTAATGATAGCTGAGCTGTTGGTTGCACCTTTATTTTTTACTGTTGAGGTGTTGCTACACGCACTGATGAGTAAAGTTGATACCGCAAGCGTCAATGGTAACGCAACAAACGAGCGAGATTTTGATAGCACAGTAGACATGATATTGGAAGTTTCCTAACGACAGAAAGTGATAAGACAAAGTTGAGAGATAGTATAGTATGCAACGTAAAGTAAAGACCAGCCTAATATAAAAGACACTAATAATCATTTTTATTAGTATCTAATAGATTGTATTGACCAGTATCTAGTTAATAGCTACTTGTGATACTGCACGTAATAATACAGCGTTACCAGTAGATACCGTCAGCGTTACACGAGATGTCGTAACAAATGATGTTTGCTGACCGTCTTTCGTCCAGCTCTCATTTGTCGTTACATTGGCTTTTGCCTGATCTCCTGTAATAACAATGTTATCTACAGAGATATCGTAGCGATAATTGGACGTATCATTCCAGCTGTTTTGCAGTAGCTTTAGATACGCATCTTTGTCTAGGCTAGTCGATTTTCCCTTTCTAGATAAAGAGATCAATGCATCATCCGATACCAGACGAGCGACCTGATTAATGCTCTTGCTATTTGCGGATGACTTCATCGCTGCTGCGTAGTTTTGCACTAACGCTTCGGTCATCGTAGCGGCTTGCGCATTGATACTAATGGTGCTGGCGACTGCTAATATCGCAGTGACGCTGGCGCCCTTTACCAATAAAGCCAAAAGCCTACTTCCCAATAATTTTTTCATGATAATCCTTAGCGATATTTTTTCGTTTGCGCCGTAGTGACGATCAACGCTCTTTTATCATTTGTGTTGTTGATGTACTTATATAGTAAGTATACTCATATCATATGCCGAGCCTATCATTGAATTCTCACAGGCATGTGACACCCTGTGTAATTATTGCGAATATAAAAGCACAGGATGCTCACAAAAGCCGTTCTTTGAATCGAAGGTTATTATATCCTCTGATTTCAACAACTTTAGTCGTGATAATAGCAATAGCACTCAATCGATAACGCTAAAATTTGTTTTCGCTATTGCTATCTTCATACTGCTCATCATCACTGAGTTTCATACCCAAACGCTCTACGCGTCTGTCCATCATTTGTCGAGCCAATGCCTGCATATCTTCCACGCGATCTATTTCATCGACAATCTCAAGACCTAACAATGTCTCAAAGACATCTTCTAATGTGACCAACCCTTTGACTTCACCATATTCGCCAACGGTAATTGCGATATGAATACGATTTTTTAGCATAAGCTCCAACAGATCAAACAGTTTCATTTTAGAGAATACAAACGTGATGTCTCTTTTGAACTGCGTCAAAGGCTTGTGCGTGGCATGGTTGACTTTTGCCAATAGCATGTCAGTTTTTAAAACAAAACCAGTAATGTTATCTAGATCACCATCATAAATGGGCAATCGAGAAAACGTGAGCTTTGGACGATCAACCAATAACTCAGCCACTGTTTTGTTTTCTTCAAATGCGAGCATCACTGAGCGCGGCGTCATGATGTCTTCAACTTTGATCGCGCCGAATGCTAGTAGATTGCGAATGATGCGCGACTCTAGTGGATCGATTTGACCCGATTCTTCACCGATGCTAGCAAGGGCTGCAAACTCACGACGGCTGAACGTTTGCGGTTCTTTACCGCGTACTAATAACTTCGTCAAACGCTCTGATACCCAAATAAGTGGGTATAAAATCATAATGATACCGCGGACAAAGTACGCCACCATACCACTTAGCTGACGCCAATAGACAGTGCCTAGTGTTTTTGGAATAATCTCAGACAGGAACAAAATAGCCAGTGTCATAATGGCTGAGAACAATCCAAACCATGCGCTACCAAATACAATGGTGGCTTGGGCACCCGCTCCGATAGAACCCAACGTGTGAGCAACGGTATTCAAGGTCAAGATAGCTGCCAGTGATTGATCGATATTGTCGACCTTTAGGCTCTTTAGCATATCCGCTTTTTTGGGATTGGTTTCTTGTACATCTGCAATAAACGATGGCGTCATGCTCAGCAAAACAGACTCAGCCAACGAGCAGGCAAAAGAGACACCAATAGCGAGGACAACAAAAAATATCAATAGTCCCACGTTTAGGGCAGTTGGTGCGGCTGCCACGGCGGTTGGCGATGCAGCGCCCGCCGCCCACACAGAATGCGGCAACATCAGCGCCAACGCACAAAGCACGGCAAAGAAGGTATAACCAAATCGAGAACTAGTCGTCATTCTCGGGGGAGGCTCTGCAGATGCGTCTTCACGATGAGCACGCGGACGACATAAACGAGGTACAAACATAAAAGTGGTGAACAAGTTGGGTAACCTAAAAAGAGAAAAAGGAAGATGATATAACGAGCCAATCATATACATTATCGAGGTGATATCAGATATCTACTGATCAATAGTCATAACGGCTCAATGCTGATTTAGACACCGTCTCAAAGCTAAAATAGTGCTTCGATAAATAGCATACTAAATGCATGCAGTCATTGCCATTTGATAGTAGCATTGATGATATCTTTTCACAATAAGTCACTATTTTTAAGTTTTTATTTTTTGGTGACTTTTATTGTTTGGTATTGCCTCAATATTATTTGGCTCAATGGCATATGATATTGATCATTTTGGCATCATATATTTGATATAGCAAAAATATTATCCTGCTATCCGGCGGCTTATTCTCTGCCATTACATCAACAAAAACACGCTCAGCCTATGATTAACAGTTACCAAGTCTGGGATTTTTTGTTACTATGCGTCTAATTTTATTATTATCTATGAACCACTGAGAGACATTATGAGCTTATTTATTCAAGCTGCCCATGCTGCACCAGAAGCCGCTGGTGCTGGATCGCTATTCGGTCAGATTTTACTTCCTGTTGCTTTTTTTGCCATTTTTTACTTTTTGGTCATTCGCCCGCAGTCTAAGCGTACCAAAGAGCACCGTGCCATGGTGAATGCATTGACGGTTGGCAACGAAATCATCTTTGCTGGTGGTTTGATGGGTCGTATCAAAGCGATAGAAGGCGATTATGCAGTTGTGAGCTTAAATAACAACACGGATGTCAAAGTGCAACGTGCTTCTGTTATTTCAGTATTGCCTGCTGGCACAATCGAAAGCGTTTAATCGAAAACGTTTAATTATTACTGAGCTTTATCGGTAGTAATTTAATGGTCGTATCACCACTGGGTGCAATGACCAAATAATGACCGTATATCATTTACGGTCATTTTTCGCTATTAAGGTAGTCGCTATTAAGGTAGTAAGGTACGGCTGTTATATAAGCTAGCCTAGCCTGTAGATATATTGACTTTGCCTGTTTCACCAATGATATTCTTGGTGACTGGGTAAAGATACGTCTGTATTATTTGCTTTACTGTTTTATGTTTTACTATCACCGCGGATGATCGCAATGGAGCCTGATGAATAATGGAGCCTGCTAAATATAGCAGTCAGCCATTGCTGTCGCTAACTTCCCATCTGCTAACTTGTGGCTCACGTCGCCAGTCGTTTATCAACTTAAAGAAGTGATTATGCAATATCCCGCTTGGAAATACTTACTTATTGCCGTCGTGCTCATCATTGCCGGTCTATATGCTGCTCCTAACTTATACCCTGACGAACCTGCCGTGCAGATTACGAGCGCAGCAGCAGGGACTCAACTGTCTGAAGGTATCTTGACCCAGTCTCAAAGCTTACTCGAAGAGGCAGGTCTAGAGAATCATAATGGTACGTTTGAGGGCAACAGTGCACTGGTACGTCTCAACAACCCAGTCGATCAGCTAAAAGCGCAAGAAGTACTACGTCAAAACTTGGGTGAGGACTATGTGGTCGCTCTCAACTTAGCACAAACGACCCCGCAGTGGCTGCGTGATATCGGTGCCAGACCGATGAAACTTGGCCTTGATTTACGCGGTGGTGTACGTTTTGTACTAGAAGTCGATATGGACAAGGCGCTTGAACAGCGCTTGAACAGCGCCAGTCGTGATATGCGACGCGAGTTACGTGCTGAGCGAGTGGCGATTAAAGGTATAAAAACCGAAGACCGCGGCGTTGTACTACATTTTGCTGATACAGATACCCGTAATCGTGCGCAAAACATTTTGCAAGGCTCGATGAGCAATACCTTCAACTTGCAATCTTCAATTGATAACCAAGGTCCTGCATTGGTATTGTCATATAACGACGCAACGCTTGACGAAATCAATAGTTACGCGGTCAATCAAAACTTAACAACGCTACGTAACCGTATTGCCGAGCTGGGTGTGACTGAAGCATTGGTACAATCTCAAGGCTCGAGCCGTATCGTGGTCGAGCTGCCAGGCGTACAAGACACTGCTGAAGCAAAACGTGTCCTTGGACGTACTGCCAACCTTGAGTTCCGTATGGTGGCAGAAGACGCTGATACCTACACAGGCGGTATTCCTCCAGCAGGTACTGAAGCATTCCCATTTGAGACACTCGATGGTCCACCAGTGTTGCTAGAGCGTCAAGCCATCGTCACGGGCGATAAAGTGACCAATGCACAGACAGGCGTCGACGAAAACGGCTCGCCAGAAGTGAGCATCACGCTAGACAGTGCTGGTGGTAAGCTCATGCAAAACGCCACTCGCACCGCTGTCGGCAAGCAGATGGCTGTATTGTTCATTGAAAACAAGCAAAGAATCACTTACGAAGAAGATCCAGCGACTGGTGAGACAACTGAAGTACGTACGCCTTATGCTGAAACCAAGGTCATTAACCGTGCCAATATTCAAGCAGTACTGGGTTCATCATTCCGTATTACTGGTCTTGATAGCACAGCTGAGGCCGCTGAGCTTGCGCTACTACTGCGCTCAGGTGCACTTGCCGCACCAATGTACTTTGTAGAAGAACGCACCATTGGCCCATCGCTGGGTCAAGAGAACATTGATAAAGGCTTATTCTCTACGCAGGTCGGCTATTTATTAGTCTTCGTATTTATGATTATCTTCTATCGCCTATTTGGTGTGATTGCCAACGTGGCATTGGCGGTGAACGTTATTATTATTATTGCGATTATGTCAATTTTGGGTTCGTCACTGACGCTACCTGGTATTGCTGGTATCGTCTTGACCATTGGTATGGCGGTTGATGCCAACGTACTGATCTTTGAGCGGATACGAGAAGAGATTGCCAATGGGGTACGGCCAAAATCTGCCATCGTGGCAGGTTTTGATCGGGCATTTAGTAGTATTTTTGATGCCAACATCACAACCTTATTGGTCGCGTTTATCCTATTTGCGATTGGTACGGGTCCGATTAAAGGCTTTGCGGTTACGCTAGCTATTGGTATTGTCAGCTCACTGTTTACCGCTATTTTGGTGACGCGTGCACTGGTACAAATTGCTTATGGTAAGCGTAAATCCATCAAAAGTCTGAGCATCGGTTAGGAGAACATTATGGCGATCGAAAATAATAACCCTTTAGAACAGCAGAATAATCCTGATCGAAATGGCTCGAACGGTGATGCGACTACTGCAAGTACCCGCCGCCGCAAAAAACCACGCCGTGATGGCAAAGGTAGCAATACCAAAACCAATAACCCAACTACCACCAAATCTGGCAAAAGTAGTGGCCGCCGTGGTGGTAAAGGCCAAGCTGGTACAGACAATCAAGCCCTCTCTACTGCTGTTGATCCTAACCTAGCAGCAAGTGACGCGGCTGATGATGCCGCAGCCATGGCTGAGGGCGGTATCAAAGCCGTTGGTAATCAGCGCATCATTCCCTTTATGAAGATAGAAAAGCCAATGGCGCTGCTATCTTTATTTATGGTGATCGGTAGTATCATTGCTATTGCCGTCAACGGTCTGAACTTGGGTCTTGATTTTACGGGCGGTGTCTCAGCAGACGTGCGTTATGAGCAGCCTGTTGAGCAAGTTGCTGTTGTACAAGCACTGGCAGACAATGGTTTTGATGATGCTGTCGTTCAATATCTCGGTACACGTGAAGAGCTACTGGTACGACTACCGCCCCAGTCTGATAATGTGGATGGGCTGAATACTGACCTAACTCAAGCATTAGCATTGCCTAACAATACCGCTACTATCAGTAACGTCAATATCATTGGTAGCCAAGTGGGTAATGAGGTTTATCTAAACTCCGTTATGGCATTGGTGTTGGCATTGGTTTGTATGCTGGGCTATGTAGCGCTACGATTCCAGTTCAAATTGTCGCTTGGTGCTGTGCTGTCACTATTTCATGATGCAGTGGTGACCATTGGTGTATTTGCGCTATTTGGCTTCCCTTTTGACTTAACGGTATTAGCTGCTGTATTAGCGTTGATTGGTTATTCATTGAACGATACGATTGTGGTTTATGACCGTATCCGCGAAAACTTCCGCCGTGTCCGTGGTATTACCCCAGAGCAGACGATTGACTTGTCTTTGACCGAAACCCTACGCCGTACCATCATGACCATCTCAACAGTCCTATTGGTCGTATTGGCCATGTTGTTCCTAGGCGGTGAAGGGCTATACTGGTTCTCAGTCGCGCTATTTATTGGTCTACTTGCAGGTACTTACTCATCGACCTATATTGCAAGCTCGATTCCATTACGCATGGGTCTATCACGCGATGATTTTATCGTAAAAGTGAAGCCAGAGTTTGAAGAAGAGATTGTCACCTTCAATGATCCAAAAATGTTTGAGCAAGACAACGTCTAGTAAGGTATATTAGAGGACATAGTACACTTATGTAGCGTACGGTTAGCCTTTGTATTATCGCTGATGAAATAGTAATAATGTTTCGACAAGAGCACCTGACTTATGAATAATGAGTCTAGGTGCTTTTGTCTTTATAGCAATTTTGCCTCACTTATCAAATGCGTTGCACTGCTGCTTTGCCAAAACCAAATAATATATTGCCCTCTTTATCGCCTCAGTATAAACGAGCCACCAATGCCAGCCAATACCTCAGCATCCAACGTCATGCCGCCTATCGATACCAGCTATAAGCGTATCATTGCCATTGCCCTACCTGTCCTATTGGCCAATCTCGCCATGCCATTGCAAAGTGTGATCGACACAGCGATTGTCGGTAATATGAATGAGACGGCCAAACTGGCTGGCATGGGTTTGGCAATACAGCTGTTGTCCTTGTTGCTCGTTAGCTTTAACTTTTTACAATACGCCTCCTCTGGTTTATCCGCGCAAGCTTTAGGACAACTGGCCAATCATACTGATAACAATGGGCGCACTGCGACAACAGCGTCACCGTTACTGTCTATTTTACAGCGCGCGTTGTTATTAGCCTTCTTAATCGGCGCAGTTTTGCTACTGGCCAAACCGTGGCTGATCGATGTTGGGTTACAAGTGTTATCAGCCAATCCTGAAAGTGGTCGCGCTGCAAAAATCTATTTGGATGTGCGATTTTGGGGAGTGATCGCTGAGCTGATGAACTTTGCCTTTATAGGTTGGTTTGCAGGGCAAGGCAAGACACGATATATGCTGTATCAGCAGGGATTTATTGCTCTGATCAATATCGTGCTGACTTTATTTTTTGTGTTCATTATGAATATGGGCTTGGTTGGTGTGGCATTGGGTACGACCATTGCGTTTTGGTTAGGTGTGTTACTAGCGTTATCACTAAGCCGCCATCATTTAAAGGTATCATGGACAGCTTTACTCAGAGCAGATAAGCAGCATTTTACAAAAAATAAAATGCTTAGGCTATTTTCTTTAAATAAAGATATTTTTGTCCGTACTCTTATTTTAACGCTCAGTTTTGCTTGGATTACTCGGCTATCGGCTCAAAGTGGCGATGTGATATTGGCCGCCAATGCCATTTTACTACAGGTATTGAGCATCTCAGCTTTTGCACTTGATGGCGTTGCTGTCTCTGCTGAGACGTTAAGTGGGCAAGCTGCTGGTCGGCGTGACTGGCCACGTTTTTTGATGATCATAAAACGCACGGGCATTGTCAGTTATAGCCTAGCAATCCTGCTGAGCGCTATCTGGTGGCTTGCAATGCCAAGTTATCTAGATTTTATGACCAATATTGAATCGGTGTTTGCCCTCGCCTATGAGTACCACCTATATGCCGTATTGTTACCCCTCGTGGGTGTTGGAGCCTACTGGTTAGATGGTATATTTTTTGGTTTGACAGCAGGCAATGTGATTCGTAATGCTGCCCTGATACTAGCTGCTATTTTCTTTCCGTTGAGCTGGCTGCTTTATCAGCAATGGGATATGACCGGTATTTGGCTGAGTGTATGGTGCTTACTGCTATTGAGGCTAATTATCTTAGGCGGATTTTTGTACCGTGCTCATCAATCAGGTAGTTATGAGAGGCTACAGCCAGAGGCTTAAACACTTTTTATTGTACAGCCAATGATCACGCAGTCATTTATCATACAGCCATCACATACCGTTTTGACGCAATACAGTGTTTATTTTTAAGTGTAAAACAATCCGTTTATAAAAACAGTGTAAGAAAATTTAGGATGCCATGTGACCACTCATTCAAACGAACTCAGTCATCAACAAGAACGCACTCACGATTGGGCTGAGGGCTTCAAAAAAAGCTTGCCCGTTGCCATGGGATATCTGCCTGCTGGTATTGCCTTTGGTGTACTGGCACAAGTTGCTGGTATTCCTGTATGGGCAACGGTTATGCTCAGCATTGTGCTCTATGCTGGAGCGGCTCAATATGCTTGTTTGCCAATGCTAAGCGCTGGTCTGCCGATCGGTAATATCGCGACCAATATCGCCGCCATTAATTTACGCCACGTGTTTTATGGTATACCACTATTGCAATATCTACCAAAACATAAACTGGCAAAAACGTATTGCTTATTTGCCCTGACTGACGAGACCTTTTCAGTCATGACCAGTTTGCCAAACGAGGCACGACAAGCACTCATACTCCCTATTAGCTTATTTAACCAAAGCTGGTGGGTACTCGCGAGTGCCATCGGCGTGATAATTGGAAGTACGCTTAGTGACTTAATTCCACATTTGGATTTTGCCTTGGTTTGTCTGTTTGCAATTTTGGCTTATGAGCAATTCCAAAGTATTAAACGTTATTTCCCCATTGGCATCGCTGTAATTGGCTTGATTGTCGCGTCTTTATTCACTAGCGATTGGTTATTGTTGGTGGCTATCACTATCTGTATGTTGATGATTTTGGTACGTGGATTTTGGATGCAGCGTCATGAAATAGGAGAATCTTATGACCAGTAGTTATCTTATTTTTGCGACGCTTGCGATGGCGGCAGTGACGTTCATCACTCGTGCGTTACCAGCATTAATCCCTAGAAAAGTTTTAGATACGCCTTGGCTACATCGACTGAATGAGAGCTTACCGTTGTCAGTGATGGTGCTACTTATCTTAACCAGTCTGTCTTATCAAAACCTGCCAGTAGACATTGCCTTGAGTGATCCTGAGCTACATCTATTGATGGCACAGGTTTGCGCACTTATACTGGTACTCTTTATTTACCATATTAGCCGCCAGCTCTTGGTCAGCATGATCGTTGGTATTGCCGCGATCAATGGTTTTGTCTGGATATTTACCAATTTTTTGATCTGACAGCAGCCTATCTTATACCAACATCCAATATTGATTTTACTGGTATTTTTGGCAAAAAAAAGCTGGACTCTTAATAGAATCCAGCTTTTTATTTTCAAGCAATATATTTATTACTATCTGGCTTAAAGCTCTTCAACACCCATCATATCGACTGGGGTATCAGCCACTATCTGCACGCCTTTCTTGCCAGTTTTGGCCGTATCATTACGCTGCTCTTGCAGATGGTCAAGATACGCTTCATTGATCTGGCCAGTAATGTAGCAGCCATTAAATACAGCACAATCAAACCCTTCGACTCTGCTGTGCTTGGTATCCTTGACGGCATCGATCAAATCATCTAGGTCTTGGAAGATCAGACGGTCAGCACCAATGATCTCACGTACTTCCTCAACACTGTTGCCTGAAGCAATCAGCTCGGTACGCACTGGCATGTCAATGCCGTATACGTTTGGAAACTTGACTGGTGGCGCGGCACTCGCAAAAAACACTTTATTAGCACCTGCATCACGCGCCATTTGAATAATTTCATGACACGTCGTACCACGAACGATTGAATCATCAACCAATAGTACGTTTTTGCCTTTAAACTCTAACGGCACCGCGCTTAGCTTTTGACGAACGGACTTTTTGCGCTGCTGTTGACCTGGCATGATAAACGTACGACCGATATAGCGGTTTTTCATAAACCCTTCACGGTACTTGACGTTCATTTTTAGCGCTAGCTCCATCGCTGAGGTACGTGACGTATCTGGAATCGGGATGACCACGTCAATGTCATGATCTTCGCCCCACTCTGCAAGGATTTTGTCAGCCAATTTTTCACCCATACGTAGGCGTGATTTATAAACTGAGATATTATCCATAATAGAATCTGGACGGGCAAAGTACACATATTCAAAGATACAAGGCGTGTATTCTTTTGGCGCTACGCATTGATGCGTATGTAGCTTATGGTTCAAATCAATAAAAATAGCTTCGCCTGGTTTTACATCACGAACGATAGTGAAGCCAGAACCTGTCAATGCGACTGATTCAGAGGCGACCATATATTCGGTGCCGCCGTTTTCTGCCATGCGCTTACCAAAGATAAGCGGACGGATACCGTTTGGATCGCGGAACGCTAGTAATCCATGACCAGTAATCAAGGCCACAACGCCATAAGCCCCTTCACAGCGTCTATAAACGGCTTTTACCGCTTCAAAGATGTCATCGGCTGTTGGATGCGTCTTACCTAGATTTTGCATCTCATGTGCGAGTACGTTCAGCAGCACTTCAGAATCTGAATCGGTATTGAGGTGGCGACGATCTTCGATATATAAAGATTTGGCCAAACTCTCAGCATTGGTCAAGTTGCCATTATGCGCAAGCGTGATACCATAAGGTGAGTTAACATAAAATGGCTGGGCTTCAGCGCTACTAGAAGTGCCAGCAGTTGGGTAACGAACGTGACCGATACCAAACTTACCGACCAGCTTCATCATGTGACGATTCATAAATACGTCACGTACCATACCGTTTTCTTTACGTAGGTAAAGTCGACCATCTTGCAAAGTAACAATACCTGCTGCATCTTGCCCACGATGCTGTAGCATCGTTAAACCGTCATAAAGTATCTGATTGACTGGCTCATGAGCTGCAACTCCAATGACTCCACACATATAGCTATATCCTATTTAACTCATACATTAGTACGACAATAACGGCAAAACTGCTGACAGTATGTGGCTAAAATCACGCACTGTCGTCCACCGCTAACCTGATGATTTTGCAAGAAACTTCATGATAATTTTTGATCATCTGTTTTCGATGATCAGTAACACATGCAAACGTTTAGAAGTATAAAAAGAATTAGAACAATAGAAAATTACGACTGATTGACTTGATCCCAAGCCATGCCCAACACATCTGATACCAATGCTTTCCCCATAGGTGCATAAGGTAGCAGCTCAGGGGCAAGGACTGAGGTTTGCCATTGCGGCATTTGTACTAGTAGTGGCGCAGTCACACTTAACACAACCAATACCATGAGTACATTTTTGGCAGCACCAAGCACCCCGCCCGCCATTTTGTCGACCACACCCAGACGCAGTGTCTTGAGCACACCTGAGAATACAAAAGCCACCAAGTGCATAACTGCCAATATCACAATCACCACCAGCAAAAAGGCCATCGCCATTTGTAGTACGGGACTTTGCACGATACCAGATAATTGAGGCGACACCGATCCTGCGAGCCGAGTCGCAGCGATAAGAGCGATAAACCAGCCTACTAAGCCAACCGCAGTTTTGATCAGGCCAACTTGAAAGCCGCGCCACAAACCAATCAAGACAACAATAGCAATCACAATATCTAGAACGCTCATATCTTGCGCCTCACCATTTTATTCACTTGACTAGCTTTCCATGGCATCATAATAGCCACCGATTGCTTGAATACAGGATTGTACTAAGCCAGGACCTCTGTAGATCAGTCCTGTATAGAGCTGTACCATGTCTGCACCTGCTTCGATTTTTTTGACGGCTTTGGCACCGCTATCGATACCGCCCACACCTATCAAAGCAACTTTACCATCTAGCTGATCAGAGAACTGTTGTAAAATCTGGGTACTAATGTGGCTCACCGGACGACCTGACAAGCCGCCCATTTGATCACCATCACGTAGGTCTTCGACACCCACACGGCTCAGTGTCGTATTGGTTGCAATCAAACCGTCAATTTCAAAGTCTAATAATTGCTGTGAGATATAGTCAACTTGCAGTGGCTCTAGATCAGGCGCAACCTTGAGCACCAATGGCACATAAAACCCATATTCAGTCGCCAGCTGACTGTGACGGTTTTTAATCGTATCCATCAGCTGGGTCAGAGCCTCACCACTTTGCAAGTCACGTAAGTTTTTGGTGTTTGGCGATGAGATATTGACCGTAATATATGAGGCATGCGGATAGACACGCTCTAAGCAATACACATAATCGTCTGCGGCTTGCTCTACCGGCGTGTCGGCATTTTTACCAATGTTGATACCGATATTGCCTTTGTATTTGCAGCGTTTGACATTGTCAATCAGATAATCAACGCCTTCATTATTAAAACCCATACGGTTGATGATGGCGTCTGCTTGCTTGATTCTAAACAGTCTTGGCCTATCGTTACCCGCTTGCGGTCTTGGCGTGACCGTACCTACTTCTATAAAACCAAAACCCAGCTCAGCTAGCGCGTCAATGTAGTCACCGTTTTTGTCCAAGCCTGCAGCAAGACCCACTGGATTAGAGAACTGTAATCCCATACAGTCAGTAGGCTGCATCGACTGACCATACGCCAAACCTAAAACACGCGCTTTATGTGCTTTATCCAATAAAGATAGCGTCATCTCATGGGCGTGTTCGGGATCCATATTAAACAAAAAAGGACGAAGTAAGGCATAAGACATAGTGATGGCAAACCCTGCTCGAAAGAAATAGTGGATAAAGAATATGAATGAAATCAGGCGGAGCGATTATATCAGCTTAACAGAAACAAGCGCAAAGTTTCACACGGTAAATTTCCACATTTAACCCGCCGTCAGCGCATATAAGCATTTATTAAATAGCCATAATAATTCACTGTCTTTTAAGCTCAGCTGAATCAACAGCGAAAGACAACTAGTATATTATATCAAGGTACTGGGCGACCGTCAGTGAGTGCAATCCAACCACGTATAATTCGATATAAATGCCAGATAAAGGTGAATGTCACAATCAACAGACCAAAGCCAGCCAGTAACGTCGAACCAATAGCAATATTGCCACTATCAGCTAGCATACTCACACCAAAACCACCTAAAGCAAAAACTGTGATGACAATACCAATAATAAACCAAACGATACTGTACCAAAACGTTTTGATTTGCCAATCAAAATGCGTGGATAACCATGTACCATCAGCATCGTGACGCTTGGCATAATTCATCACAATCGGCACGATCCACAGCAGACCAGCGGTAAAATAGCTAATCACATATAAGAAATAAGTGATGTGATTGTAAATGGTTAAAGAACGGCGCTTATCGTTGCTCATACTGTCACTCATTGGTTTGCGTTGTCCTTGCTGGTCAGTAATCTTGTCTGCTGAAAACTATGCTCATCAGTATCGTTATGAAGAAAGTGCTTTACGCTAAATATCTATCGTTAGCAGTGGCTAATAAACATTTAATGGTGACAGATAAAAGGCTTTTCAATGACATCTAACTCAAAATGCCATTTGAAAAACGAGTTACTAATAAATTGGATTGGAACATATCATGTTCTGTTACTCATATTCTACTATTAAGACCATACCTGCCACTAAACAGTATCGAGTTATAAAGTGACAGTGGCTTGCACTTGGATAGATTTATTCGTTAGGTCTTGCTGCATGGATAACTGCGTGAACTGCCAACCTTGCTGCTCTAACTTGCCAAGAGCGGTACTTACGACAGCTTGACTGGGGTGGATAAAGCTTAACTGCACCGAATCACCAGCCGCAACGACCTGAGCATCTGTAATTCCTGTGGTATTTAGCAGCGCACTAATTCGATTGGCAGGCGGCATGTCAGCCTCTCCATTAGCGTTATTGCCAGCACTTAATGCATTACTATCGATATTACCTGCTTGCGCCCGCAACCAAAAATAATCAGCCACTTGTTCCTGATAATCATTTTCGCTCTCTTTTGCCGCTTGATGAATGCTATAACCACCATAACCGCCGATAAACACCAACAAAAATACGGATAATATAGCTAACGCTAGCTGATCGCGTGGTGGTAATGCTTGCCAGCGCGTTGATAGCATATTTTGGTAACTGCTCATACGCTCAGAGAATGCGTGCGCCTTAGTATTGGTTGCAGAGACAGCTGCACTGCGTTTGGTACGGCGCTGTAATTGTTTCATGTTTTGACCTTTTCTTACCAATACACTGATGAATTATGATGCTGCCGGAGTGTTCGCCGTATCGCTGTTTTCCACCACATCCACAGTGACCTGAGCACTAAATTGACCTTGATCATTACTACTCACTTGCGCAAGCTTGGCATTCAAACCTTGCGCTATTAGCGTGCTCGTGAATTGATCCAAACTGCCACGATCAGGTGCAATGAGCGTAAAACTGAGTGCAGATGGCTGCATCACTAGCGTCTGCGCACGCAGTGAAGATTGTTTGATTAAGGGTGATATCTTTGACAGCGCTGCCATGTGTGATGCAGGTGCCTGGCTGTCGCTAAGCAGTTTTGGCTGTAATTGTACTTGGAGCTTGGTTCGAGTGCTGAGGGGCTCATCAGTGAACCAAGATTGATATTGCGCTGCTATTTCAGTCTTGGTGGCAGCTGTTGCCTCATTATACTGGTACCACTGCACCCCATCGGTTGCCATCTGTAGCACTAAGGCCGATAACGCAACCATCATTGCTACCCGTAAATACGGTGATAACTGTGAGTCGGTTGATTTGATAAAGAAGTTCAGCGCATGACGTTCTGGGTTGTCAATGGGCGCTGGTGTCGTGGGCAAGCTCGTTAATAACAGCTGGTGATCAGCGATCAGCGCTTTAGTTTGCGCCATAGAACTGGTAGTCGCTGATGTTGCTGGGATATCATTGATACCCATACTATCCATTTCATTAGTGGCTGAATCACTGGTAGCAAGGCTATTGGCTTCAATAGAAGTCAGCAACATCACTTCGCTTA
Organism: Psychrobacter sp. PSP; assembly: GCF_024085615.1. NCBI lineage: Bacteria > Pseudomonadati > Pseudomonadota > Gammaproteobacteria > Moraxellales > Moraxellaceae > Psychrobacter > Psychrobacter sp. PSP. The sequence continues at coordinate 24,336 of NZ_JABLTF010000005.1, read as the reverse complement.
AATGCGGAAAGCGCTCAAAGATCAACGGCAAATAGCTGACAGCCATACCTTGGCGCAATGATTGGCGCAATAGCAGAGTCTGCTCGTCTTGATATAATGTCACTTGCTGACCTGCACCTTCTTCTGGCGGCAGCAGTAATAGGAAATCTGGCAGTAGTGCCACTATATTCATACCCACGAGTTGAGCACTTTGCTGCCATGCCTCAATATCGCTTTGTGCCAATGCGTACAGCTGCGTCGTATCAGTATGGCTCAACTGACGAATAACCAATTGCTCAACTGGCGTTAGGGAGGTTTCTTCAAACAAATACTGCTTACCACTATTTCCCAGCTGCTTGAGCTGAGCATTATTAAGCGCTGTTTCTACTTGCAATACATGACTTGAGGGGAAATATAAACAAATTGCCTTTTGGCCATTCGATTTATGATGACCATAGATAGTTTGTAACTGTTGCCAACCATCAACCGTCTGCCATTGATGTACATCTTCGCGCCAGACAGCTAGCGGACTATGCTGCGCTCGTAACCAAACATGTAACACTAAACGTGTCCTCGATTATTGCTGCGGTTATAAAAGTACTGTGATGAAGCAGTGCTACTATTTAGAAAGGATTGAGTCATTTTATCTGCTGAGCCAGTCGCTTAATTGGCATGATTGCCTCACTCTGAATTCACCCTATCTAAGAAATGGCTAAGTCAGCCTAGTATGGTTGGTCAGGTACAAAACGATCCACTTCAGTGGCCATCCCAGTCATAACAAACTCCATTTCAAACACTCTGGCTTCTGCCAAAGAGAATGACTCAGGATAATCACCAGTCAACAAGCCTGCGATATAAGCAACGATTGACATATGACAAACAACGACCAGACATTCTGCATCAATATTCGCAATATCAATTAAAGCCTCACGGGCATCATCAGAGGGCGTGATATTATCTTGTACTGTTGAAAGTACGTTGGGCATTCGTGACTGGAATGCAGCCAGCGTCTGCTGCGCCCTATCATAAGGACTGACGATAAAACAATCTGGATGATAGTGTGTGGTCACATACTCTGCCGTCTGTGCCGCTTGCTGTTGACCAAAGTCAGTCAGCTGACGCGCACTATCCGGACGCGTCTCATCTTCGGCTTGACCATGACGTACTAATATAATTTTCATAACCTTCCTTGGTGCGCGGAGTTAGCACTGTCTCTCAATAGTACCTTTTAATAAAATATCTTACTTATCAGCATCGCTATTTTTACTTTTGGCGTCGTCTTTGGTATTGTCTTTAGCGCTGTTACTTGAGTTTTTCATATGAGCGGTAAGCGCAGCATTGCTATGATCATGCGCCATCACAAACTCAACATCACTACGGAATCCCGCTTCCATCAAATGTAGTGCCACGCCTAATGCTGCTTTATCTTCATAAATGACCGCATAGAGCGCATGGGTGATAGGCATATAGATGCCCGCTTTAGTGGCTTTTTCGTGGACTTGCTGAATCGTATTGACCCCTTCAGCAGTTTGACCCAGTTTTTTGACGGCAGCATCAATACTCATGCCGCGACCGAGCATATTACCAATACGATAGTTGCGGCTTAACTCTGAGCTACAAGTGGCATATAAATCCCCCACTCCTGACAAACCTAAAAAGGTTAGCGGATTGGCCCCCTCTTCAACACCGAAACGACTCATTTCTGCCAAGGCACGAGTAAGGATCATTGCTTTGGTATTTTCACCCACTTCATAAGCAGCTGCCATACCCATGGCGATGGCATAGATGTTTTTGAGCGCGCCGCCAAGCTCGACACCGCGTACATCGTCACTTGCAAACACCCTAAAAAAAGCACTGTGCAAAGCTGCTTGTACCGCATGACGCAATGGCTCAGACTCACTTGCAATCACCGTGGCAGACGGCATGTTTTTCATGATTTCTATGGCAAGGTTTGGCCCTGACATAACACCGAAATTCACTTCAGGCAACACTTCTTTAATAATGTCGCTCATCATGGCAAAGGTATCTTTCTCCATTCCTTTGGTCAACGATACGATAGACTGCCCACTGATCAAAGGCGCAATGTTTTTTACCGTTTCGCGAAAAGCCAATCCCGGCACGGCGATAAAGATAATATCTTTGTCTTTGACGGTAGCCGCCAAATCATGACTGTATTTCAAACGGTCATCAAGCTTGTAGCCAGGCAGATATTTTTTATTGGTTTGAGTTTTTGCCATCGCTTTTACCGTACGTTTATTACGTACCCACAGCGTAGCATCGCAGCCATTACGCGCAGCCAAGTTTGCCATTGCCGTACCAAAGCTACCACCACCTAAAAACGCCAAACGCAGCTTGGTAGGGTTGCTGTGAATATCTGCCATGTCTTTTGCGACTGCTGACTCAACTGGACTGCGCGTTGATTTTTTACGACCGATGCCTGACTTACTTGCACGCTCTAAGATACTTGCCAACATACCATTTTGTTTTTCAGACGTATTGTTGCCCGCCTCATTGTTAGCGCTGTTGTTATTTTTATTGCTATCGTTAGGACTTGTCATGTTCTTTTATCCATGTTGACTGACTTATTCTCATAGGAGCTACTGTTCCCAGATATCTCCGATACTCGGGCTCGCGGTCTTTTTGAGGTAATAATTTTACCAAGAGACAACACCGAGTCAAATTACGACTCGAAGCGTACTAACGGCTCGATATCAATAGGTTTGCGTTTGGATTCATCTTTTGGACTAGTGCCAGTATAAACAAAAGCGGTCACATAATCATCTGGACCCACATCAAAATAAGCTTTTACCGCAGGCTCATTACATAACAACCCAGTACGCCAAACTGTACTAAATCCCTGAGCTTTGAGTGCCAGTATCAAATTTTGCACAGCAGCACCTGCACTGAGCATTTGCTCAAAAGGTGGCACTTTTTTATGCTCTTGCATTTGCGTCACGACCGTTATGATAACAGGTGCTCGGAGCGGCATGGTATGGGTTTTTTTGATGGTTTTCTCAGACAGCTCTTCGCCATCTTTGAGCGCTTTTTCTTTTGCTGCGGCTACCAAAGCATTACCTAACTCGTGACGTGCCTCTCCTTGGGTCACAATAAAGCGCCATGGACGCAGTTTTTTGTGATCGGGCGCTGTCGCTGCACACCCAATAGCAGACTCGATTTGATCCCGTGTTGGCGCTGGTGTATCCAAATTGCCCATGCTGCGTCTTGAATTAATCCAACCAATCAGCTCTTCACTGCTAGCTGAGACATCATTTGTGGCTACATTTTTAACGGGCAGTTTATTGTCCTGTGGCGCTTGGTTATTTTCATCTGTTGTCGTCATTGCCTGTCCTTACTTATTATTATTTATTTCTTTTTACGAACTACTTTTAAATCTGATACTTGTCATTGAAAATACTAAGCACCGAATGCGAAAAAATATTTAAGCTGTAGCAATGCTGTTTTAAAAAACATCCACTACGCAGCATCTTCGACGCGGTGATCCATGCGTAGATAATCTTCTGATTGCATCTCAAGCAAGCGTGAGCGGGTACGCTCAATCTCAAACGCTAGCTTTTCCCCTTGATACAAGTCCAAAATCGATTGCTCTGCGCGTACCAACAGTTTTACACGGCGATCATAAAACTCATCGACCAGATAAATAAAACGGCGCGTTGGATCACGCAAATCATCATCTAAAGCGGGTACTGAATCAACTAATACCGTGCTGAATTGTTTTGCAAGTTCAATAAAATCAGATGCCGAGCGCGGTGCCATGCACAGATGTCGAAAATCGCAAAACAAGATATCTTCGGTACGCGCGTTGATTGGGATCTCGCGGCCATTGATAATAATCGGGTCATTGCTGATTTTTTGATTATTAGACAAGCTGGCAAAGCGGTTGGCGAGCCAGTGATGGTTGGCTTTGGTCATTGGTGATTCGTACAACTCTGCTTGCTGAAGCACGCGCAGACGATAATCAACACCGGAGTCGATATTCATCACAGTCGTATGGCTCTCAACCTCTGCAATGGCGGGTAGAAAACGGTCGCGGTGCAAACCATCTTTGTATAAACCAGAAGGCTCGATGTTTGAGGTAGCCACCAAAGTGATACCGCGATTAAACAGCATCGTAAACAAATCACCCAAAATCATCGCATCAGAGACGTTAGACACAAAAAACTCATCAAAACAGATAACGACCGCTTCTTTATAAATAATATCGGCGACTTTTTCGAGTGGATCACTTTCGCCTTGAAGCTTATTCAACTCCTGATGAACACGCTGCATAAAATGATGGAAATGCAGACGCATTTTGCGCTCAATGGTCAATGAATCATAAAACATATCCATCATCCACGTCTTGCCGCGACCGACACCGCCCCACATATATAATCCAGTTGGCGCGGCAGGCTTAGATTTTAAAAACCCAAAGAACCCTTTCTTTTGCGGTGCGCTATTGATGAGCTGATGGTAGATCTCATCAAGATAGCTCATGGCCTGAAATTGCTGCTCATCCCGAGTAAACTCATCGGTACTGACGGCTTTCTCGTAACGTTGCAATGGAGATAAACTCATAATACGACTCATCGTTGGATTAAATAAATATCAAAATATTGGAGTGGCTAAGTGCTACCCTAAAACATAAATTAGCGGTTAAGGTTAAAACTACGTATTACTATGCGTTTCTAATAACTTTTTGAGCTCTGATAATCGACCGTGAAAAAAGTGACCAGCACCATCGACAACGCTTACTGCAATTCCTAAACGATCTGCAAATGCCTGCATATTTTCAGGCGCGATTACTTCATCCGCATTGCCATAAATCTCAAAGGTTTTATCAGCGGGTAAATTGATATCAGTACTGTCATTTTTTTCAACTGAGGGTGCGATAAGCGCGATTTTTGACACGTCAAAATCACCCAATCCCCATATATGCGCGGCTTCAAGTACTTGCTCAGCCACGCGGGCAGTGACATAACCACCAAAAGAAAAACCGCCCAGCCATAGCTTTCGGGCATTGGTTTGTTCAGCAATCCATTGTAGCACGGTCATTGCATCGACCACTTCACCTTCCGCATAATCATGCTCGCCTGTCGATTGGCCAACACCGCGAAAATTAAAGCGCACCACATGCATACCATTGTCACGGGCAAAGCGGTACATAGTCGTGACCACTTTATTGTTCATTGTCCCATCGAACAACGGATTGGGATGACACAGCAGCGCAACGGTATCTGTATTTGGGTCGTTAGGATTGTCATTTTGCCATAGTGCGTCGACCTCGAGCACACCAGCAGGAGCAGGAATCAATTGCATAGTATTACTTATTAATAAAAATGAATGGCTCAATTATCCTAGATATGATTTTTATTTCAAGTGATTTGCTGTGTACGGGTGCGACTTGTTTTATGTTAGGCCAAAGTTGATGCCCAGCAGCTGAGTATATGATTTATTTAAGCACGCTTTTTTTGTCATAAATTGGATAGGTAATACTGCTGTAATACCGCACACAATAAGCGTCTAGACAGGTAATATCTAGATGCGCTACATTCATGAAGCTTTGCCTATCGCTAAGACGTTCTGTTTATATACATTAGGAATTATTTATGAATACCTTTAACAAAACTGCCAGTTTAGGTGCAATATTGGCCAGTGCGCTCGTTTTAAGCGCTTGTCAAAGCACGCCATCATCACCAGTGATTCAACGTGCCAACTCTATTTATGAAACCACAGGAATCGCTGATACCAAAGTCAAAGCGCAGCAAAATGCAATTGATAGTGCGCAAAAAACCTGTCGAAGCAAACAAGTCATTATTGTTGATGACAATGTCAAATATAATGGTATCTTAAATGAACGTACTGGCCGTATGGTTGGGCAAGTGGGTTCCGTGGTCGGCTCAATCTTTGGCACGGGCACGCCAGATTTGTCACGCAATGATGATTATGAATACAAGATCAATTTTCGTTGCCAGTAACTCTCTATCAGCAACTCTCTAAATGAGCGACGCCATTTGCGTTTCTCTAGCATCACCTGACATACTGTGATTGATGGAATAGCCAACAAGCCGCGATATGGATGATATATCAATCAAAGCTTGTTGGCTTTGCTTTTTGTGCGCGCCCTTTTGGGTTAAACTATCCGCTATCGTATTCAGCATATCTTCATCAGTCTTTATATTTTCATTATCTTTGGTCTTATATCATGCGCAAACCTAACCTTTCAAATATCAAACAGGCCAAAGTACTCGCACCTGCCAAAGATTTGGCCACTCTAGAGGCCGAGCTCGCTGAGCAAGAAGACCATTTAGAGGATACGGTCCTACGCCTGAGTGATTACTTATCCGCGGTTGAAATGGTCATCAAACAGACCTTTGACCACCGGGTATGGGTCAAAGCTGAAATCCGTAATCTGTCGAGCAAGGGTGGTCACTATTATTTTGAATTGGCAGAAAAAGACGATGATGGCAAAGTGGTCGCCAGCTGCCGCGGCAACCTTTGGCGCTTTAAAGCGGCTCGTGTATTAGCCAAGTTTGAGCGCGCAACGGGTATGCCGCTTGAGCGTGACTTGACCGTACTCCTTAAAGTATCGGCAGGATTCCATCCCCAGTACGGTTTTTCAATCACGATTGAGGATATCGATCCCAGCTATACCCTAGGCGACTTGGCACGGCAGTATGCAGAAATGGTTGATCGCTTAACAGGCGAAGGGCTATTACACCTCAATCAGCAGCTGCCTACCCCTTTTGATATCGAGCATGTGCTGGTCATCGCGCCTGAAAAGGCGGCTGGATTGGGTGACTTTCAAGCAGATGCGGATCGCTTAGCCAGTACAGGTGCTTGTCATTTCCACTACCATAATGCGACTTTTCAAGGCAATCATGCACCCGCTGAGATACGCCAAGCCATCGTTAGTGCTCAGCAGCAGTTTTATGAAATTTATCAGCGTTTGCCTGATTTATTGGTGATTATTCGCGGCGGCGGTGCGGTTGGTGATTTGGCTTATCTTAATGATTATGAGCTGGCAGCGTTGGTGGCTGAGCAGCCTGTGCCTGTCTGGGTGGGTATCGGTCATGAGCGTGACAAAGTCATCTTAGATGAAGTGGCGCACACCAGCTTTGATACGCCCTCAAAAGTGATTGCCGCTATCCATAGTCATTTAGCCCAGCTCGTCACTCAGACGCTACAATATCAAGCGCAAATCAAACAAGCCGCTCAGCGCCAACTCAATACGGCGGAACAACAAAGCACACGCCAGTTGAGCCAAATACAGTCGCAAACTATTGGGCAACTCACCGCTCTGCGAAAAGACAATGATTATGCGTGGCGCAGCATTCAACAAAGCGCACAGCGTCAAGTAAAGCAAGCCGCTAGACTGACGGCTGAGCGATATACACAAACGCAAACCTCGGCACGTCAACAACTGACGAAAGCCGCGACCAATAGCAAAACTCATCAAGAATCGATTATGCAAAACGTGCAGCAGCAAGTCATACAATCACAGCGTGATAGCGAACATCTACGTGATATTGTGCTATTACATCGCCCGTCTCGCGTGCTCAAACAAGGCTATGCCATGCTCACGGATGCCAAAAACAACCAAACGCTCACGACCAGCACCCAACTGTCTCCTGAGCAAACCGTCAATATCATTTTAAAAGATGGCAATGCAAAAGCGCAGATTATCGATGTCAATATCGACAAGAAAGCGACTGAAACCTCAGACATGCCCATTTAATCATATAATAATATCTAACAACTACTTATCTACTTACCTTTAACAATTAGGAAATTTTATGACCACCCCTACTCGCAGACGCAAAAAAGCCGCCCCAAAAACCTTTAAGGCGGCTTACGATATTTTAAAAACCAATGCGGCCGAATTACAGCAACAAGACGAGCCTGATATTGATAATCTGATGACCACGGTTGAAGAGTCTATTGCGGCTTATCGCGTTTGCGAAACCCGTATTAACGCGGTACAGCAAGCATTGGATGCGGCCTTCGCCGAAGAAAAATCTACTAGCAGCACGGACAGTTAGTTTATTCAGGCTCATCAACTTCAAAGACTTGGCGTAGATAGGCAAGATACGTGTCATTATTGATCATGGTCTTGCCTGGGCTATCAGACAGCTTGGCCACTGGCTGACCATTGCACTCTACTAATTTGAGCACGATATTAATCGGTGTGATGCCCATGTCATTGGTCAAATTGGTGCCAATGCCAAAGCTGGTTCTAATACGATCTTTGAAGTATTGATGCAGCTCCCAAGCCTTTTCTAAATCCAGCCCATCACTGAAAGTCAAAATCTTTGTCTTTGGATCTATTTTTAATTTTTCATAATGTGCCACTGCCTTATCACCCCAGATGTAAGGGTCGCCACTATCGTGACGCAGCCCATCAAAGAGCTTGGCAAAATACAAATCAAAGTCGCGCAAGAACGCATCCATACCAACCACGTCTGTCAATGCAATACCCAAATCACCGCGATATTCATGCACCCATGCTTCAAGCGCTGCCTTTTGTGAATCGCGCAGACGTACATCCAATGCCTGAAATGCCTGCATAAACTCATGTGCCATCGTGCCTATCGGCGTCATGCCAAGCTGCTTTGCCAGATATACATTAGAAGTACCGCCTACGATTTTTGGCGCAGCCTTGTATAGTGTCTCTACCACATGCGCCTGCCAGCGTTTGCTAAAGCGTCGACGCGTTCCAAAATCAGCGACGATAAACGGCGGCGTATTACGATCTTCTTTTTTCTGCTCTGCCGCATATTGATGCAGCAATGCCACTTTTTCATCAAGGCGGCGCTGTCCTTCTACAATCACACTATCGTCAGATAACGCATTAAAATAAAGCTCATTGACGATAGCCAGCACAAATACTTCAAAGAACATTGCCTGAATCATCGGCCCTTCGATGTCGATAGACAAACGACCTTTTTCATCGATACTGACGGTAATAAACCGGCGTTTTAACTTAAATAATTCTAGATAATCAACAAAGTCTGAGCGCATAAAGCGCAAACCACGTAGGTAGTCCAGCTCATCTGGCAAAAAGCGCAGTTCACACAGACTGTCTAGTTGCTGCTCTAGATCTTTTTTGATATTGGCGAGTGGATAAGCGGTGTCTTTATGATTGCGGCAGCGAAAACGGTAGACCCCATGCGTCTGCGGAAATTGATGCAACATGGCTTGCAACATCGTAAATTTGTACAAATCATTATCAAGCAGTGAGGTAATAATAGGTGAATAAGTAGCAGTCATGCTATGGCCTTAAAAGTGCAGAAATGAGAAACAAGTGTCACCGAATCAACCAAGCGACCTTATGTCTGAATAATAAATAACATCTGGATAATAGACGCCCATAAAGTATGCGTCATCCATAAACCATCCAGTATAACGAAGTTTGGTATTGATGTCAGAGTTCGCATGAGATTGCAGCAAAATTCGTACAACTAGCGAAAATGATCATCGAATATCTAACAGTACATGGTACAAAAAAGACGCTAAGAGTGAACTTAACGTCTTTTTTATTTATTCAAAGGTGGCAATAAAACGACTATGATTTCACCAGTTTTACCAATGGTGCATAGCCCGATTGCGGCATCACATCGACTGGGATGAACTGTAGCGCCCCGCCATTGATACAATAACGCAGCCCGCCACGGTCTTTTGGACCATCAGAAAATACATGACCTAAATGTGAATCTGCTACGCGCGAGCGCACCTCAGTACGTACCATATTGAATGCCGTATCTTGATGCTGAGTAATCACTTGCATATCAATAGGCTTGGTAAAGCTGGGCCAGCCGCACCCTGACTGGTATTTATCAGTCGACAAAAACAGCGGCTCACCGCTCACCACGTCGACATAAATCCCTGGTGCAAATAAATCGTCATATTCATGACTAAAAGCACGCTCCGTCCCAGCCTCTTGCGTGATATTGTATTGCGCTTTGGTCAAGGTATTCTTTAGCGCATCTTTGTCAAATTTAGCATAGCGCTTGGGATCTAACGTCTCAGCAATAGTCTCAACTGGCGCAAGCTTGGTGCGAGCTGCCCCTTCAGGCTTATCATCAGCAAGACTCAAATCAATATGACAATAGCCATTTGGATTTTTTGCCAGATAATCCTGATGATACATCTCAGCCAAATAAAAATTATCTAAGGGTTCATTTTCGACCACGACTTTTTGCTCATATTTGCTTTGTACACGCTTGAGCGCAGCATCAATCACCGCTTTGTCTTCTTTGTCAGTGTAATACACACCTGAGCGATACTGCACACCGCGATCATTGCCTTGCTTGTTCAGACTCGTTGGATCAACCACTCGGAAATAGTATTTTAAGATGGTATCGAGGTCTGTTTTGTCGGCATCATAGGTAACTTTTACGGTTTCTGCATGACCTGAGCCACGAATGACTTGCTCATAGCTTGGATTGGCTGTATCGCCATTGGCGTAACCTGATACGGCATCGATGACGCCATCAACGCGCTCCATATAAGCTTCAACACCCCAAAAACAGCCCCCTGCAAGGTAGATTGAGCGGGTGTTGATTGGTTTGCCGGTCTCATTGTAGTACACGCCATCTTTTTGCTTGATGGTTTCGATTTTATTGTTATCTGATGCTTGTGCATTGGCAGGTTTAGCGTTACCTGCTTTGAGCTCAGCGAAGCCATTATCTGCATTTTCGGCAAGTGCGTAGGCTTGCTCTACTGATATATTACCTTTTACCAAGTGTACTAGATTGCCATTTTTATCAAGGATAGCCCAGCTTGGATAAACTTGTACACCAAGCTTATTGATAAGTTCACCTGAAGGGTCAGTCAAGACAGGCAAGTTTGGGTGGTCCGCTTGTACGCCTGCATACCAAGTACTAAACTCACCATCCGCTTTTTCATTCAGGTGACCAGGACTGGCGACAGTCATGACATTCAGCCCTGAAAATTTAGGATCAGTGCGCCATGTCTCAGTCTCCTTTAACGTTCCCAAGCATAACGGGCACCAACTCGCCCAAAATTTTACCAAGGTTGGCTTATTAGGATCAATCACTGCCGCACCTGTGTCGCCTAAGCCGCTCGTTAGCTGCGGCAATGCTTGCATTTGTTTGAGCATGTCGGAAGGCAACATGTCACGAGAGCTTGTGACACCAGTATTTTGACTACCTGATTTGGTACTACTGCTTGCGCTGCTTTCTGCATTACTCATCTGGCCACAGGCGACTAATATGCCTGCACTTAGCACTGTTGTCATGCTAAAGGCGCTAACATTTTTTAGCCAGCTTGGTGAGCGAGGTTTCTTAATTTCTTCATGATTACTATTTTTTTGATTGTTTTTATATGACATGACATGTCCTTGTTACGAATGGTGCGAGTTTTGGCAACCATGAGCGATAAATAGCTCAAAATTCTATTATGAGGGAACTCAAGTTAAAGAGATAAGACTTTGAAAAATGGTGGAGAGACAGTGATTCTGATGGTTGAGACGCATTAGTTCATCTTAATAGTATACAACGCTACTGGAGCCTACTTTAATAGTAAGCTGTTGATAGCTACACTTATTTAACAGGATAGTAAGAGTGCTGATAGAGAAGTATCTGACACCCTCATCAATCCCAATTAAGCTTTGGCACGCATAAACTGCTCGACATAATCATCAGCAGGATTGTGTCTTAAGTCGCTTGGTGTTCCTGTCTGTACTAAGCGTCCGCCATTTAAAATACTGATGCGCTGACCAACTTTAATAGCCTCATCGATATCATGGGTGATAAAAACGATGGTTTTGTTCAGGCGCTCTTGTAGTTCTAATAATTGATCTTGCAACTGCGCGCGAATAAGCGGATCAAGCGCAGAGAATGCCTCATCCATCAATAAGATGGGATTGTCCGTTGCTAGCGCACGAGCCAGCCCAACTCGCTGCTGCATACCGCCAGATAACTCATCAGGGTAGCTGTGCTCTAGGTTGGTCAGCCCTACTTCATTGAGCCAATAACGCGCGATCTCATGACGCTCGCTCACACTCATTTTACGGACACGCAGACCATAAGCGACGTTTTGAATCACAGTCATGTGCGGAACTAAGCCGAAATGCTGAAAAACCATGCTGACCGTTTGCTGGCGGTAGTGCTGCAATTGTTTATCATTAAGTTCTAAAATATTGATAGCGTTAGATGAGCTTTCGTCTACTGGCGCAGTGTTTGCCTGAGTATTATCCTTGGCATGCGTTTTGGTATTGACCGTCGTGTTAACCCATATCTCCCCGCTGGTTGGATCAATCAATCGATTGAGATGACGTATCAAGGTCGACTTGCCAGAGCCTGACAACCCCATGATGCAATGTAGCTCGCCTGCCTTGATATTCAAGTTGATATCGTAGAGCCCCACCGAGTAGCCAGTTTGTTCTTTAACTGCAACGCTATCCATACCCTCAGCCAGTAACGCCATTGCAGACTGGGCTTGCGTGCTATTGGCATTATAGATTTTACTGATATTTTTTAGCTGGATATGATTCATCGTGACTCTCGCTATTTGCTTGATTTTTATGCTGGCTTTACTCATTGACTATTGGACAAGTTTCTACCCAATCGGACGCCTGCCTGCTTTGATCGTTTTTTGACGAGCACGCTTTCCTTGACCAAAGGCTTGAGTAATGCGGTCAATGATAATGGCAACGATAACGATCGCCATACCCGCTTGTAAGCCTTGCCCGATATTAAGCGTTTGGATAGATTGCAATACATCTTCACCAAGGCCTGGGGCACCAATCATCGACGCCAGCACCACCATCGCAAGTGACATCATGACCGCCTGATTAATACCTGCCATAATACTGGGCAGTGCTTGTGGCAGCTTGATCCAAATGAGTAGCTGCAAATGCGTACTACCAAAAGAGCGTCCTGCCTCGACCATTTCATGATTCACTTGGGTAACACCCAACGTTGTCAGGCGAATCAGTGGTGGCAGCGCGTAAATAACCGTTGCAAAAAGTGCAGGCACTTTACCAATACCAAACAGCATCAGTACCGGTATGAGATACACAAAGCTTGGCATCGTCTGCATCACATCGAGTACTGGCGTCACAATCTTGCGCAGCAGCTTGCTACCCGACATGGCAATACCGATAGGAATACCAATCACCACCGTGACCAATACTGACACGATGAGTAACGCTAAGGTATCAATCAGCGCGCCCCATAACCCAAAAGCACCAATCAAAAATAGCCCCGCGCCGCATGCCAACGCAAACCAAATCTTGCGTACACCAAACCACGCCAATACAGCCACTAAGGCGATAATCAGCCAAGGCGGAATAATCGTTAATAATCGCTCAATAGGTAAGAGCAAGTACGTAAGTGTCACCGTGCTAATAGTGCGAAATACGTCTCCGTAGTTTTGGACGACGCTTGATAAGGCATTGTTGAGCGGGGTCTCAAGTGACCATGATGGAAAACTGGATGATAATACCGACTGATCCATAGTAGAAGCAGTATCATCAATCGAGGTGGTACCGTCCAAACTGACACCTAGCTTAGTCGCAAGATTGGTAGCAGCTTCCTCAGACAACCAACCGCGCCAAACGTCTGGGTTATCACGCAAAAACACCAACGCCTGCTCATCGCCACTACGCTTACTCTCACTCATCTCCAAGATAGCGCCGTTCAGCTCATCAGGCGTAAACTGTATCTTTTTGAAGACCTCTGCCAGCTCAGGATTGGTGTCGATAAATGGGGTCGATGCTGCAATACCAAGAGGCGATACGGGAAAGCCTGATACGCAATCAGACGTGCCGTCAGCGAGTAATAGGTCTTGCCAGCAGGCATCTTTGTGATCTGGGAACTCTAAAGCAGCAAAGTCATACTTTGCCATTAGGCCCGTAGGCTGCCAGTAGTAAAACAATAGTGGCTTATGCTGCTCAAAAGCAGAGGCGATTTCAGCATCGAGCGCAGCGCCCGTACCGGGATGAGCATTATTAAAAATACTATCAAGCCCCGTATTTTTTAGAAGGCGCGTATTAAAAATCTCACAGGTCCATCCAGAAGGACAATTCATAAAGCGAGATTTGCTCGGATCTTCAGGGTCTTTGAATAGATCAGCATATTTGGGCAAGTCTTGATAACGACGTAGCCCTGGGTTTTCTTCTAATACATATTTTGGGACATACCACCCTTGGGTTGCGCCACCTTTGAGTGTATCGCCAATGACAGCCACTTTGTTCTGCTCGATGGCATTTTCCATGATTGGTGAGCGTCCAATCCACTGCTCACCGATGATCTGAATATCGTTTTGAGACAATGCGGTCTCAAGCGCAGGTCCTGCTCCTGGCATTTCTTCTACCGTACAACCGTAACCCTCTTCAGCAATATATTTAAGCACCCCAGAAGTAAACTGTCCGCTCTCCCACGTCAGTGCGCCAAACTTGATCGGTGACTCACAAGCTGCGGATGCTGATAAAGGCAGCAACAACGCGCTCATACACAGTAAACTTAATGCAATCCATTGGCGCATGTTCTGTCCTATTTATTGTTTTGTACTGACATGAAAGAAGTATCACAACCACAGAGCATCACGATGCCATATTGACTCACAACATCTATGAATCATTCACTGTTGTTTAGACTTACTACAAAGTGTAGCGACTTATAGGAGTAATAACAAATGCTTATTTTTCGATTGCTGAGATGGTTAAACCTTATGCCATGCAGATATAACACTATCATTAATAAACCTTTTCCCAATGCTAACCTTTGATTTTTTGACAAAAAAATAGCACCTATTTTGATAGATGCTATAGATATAGGTATCGAATGAAGAGAGTTCAAAATCAATTTTTGAATAACTCCCATAGAGCAATTATTTCAAAAACAATGCCATCGCCTTTTTAAACAGTCCACCATAAGGCGGCAATAAGAAATTGAGACCATTAAGCTTAGTTTGTACAAAAACTGGTTTCATATGGCTCAAACGCTCAAAACCTGCTTTGCCATGGTAAGCACCTGTACCAGAATCACCAACCCCACCAAATGGCAAGTCATGCTGGGCGACATGCATGATCACTTCATTGATACATAGACCCCCAGAGACGGTATTGTTACGCACGTTTTCGATGCTGCTATAGTTGTCACTAAAGACATATAGCGCTAATGGACGTGGACGCGCGTTGACGAAAGAAATCGCATCATCCAATGTCTCATAATGCATCAGCGGCAAAATCGGAGCAAAAATCTCATTTTGCATCAGATCGCTATCAGGCGCAGGCTCGCTCACAATCACAGGTGGCATCAAGCGCGTTTCGATATTGGGCTCAACTGCAGTAAGTGCGTGTATCTCAACACCTGTTAGCGCGTCTAGGTAACCCTTGACCCGTTTAAACTGCTCACCATTGATAATGCGTGAATAGTCTGGATTGTTTTCGATATTGGGATAGTGCTTGGCCATCCACTCTTTTGCTAAATGGATAAACTGGTCATGATATTGACGCTGAATCAATACATAATCTGGGGCAATACACGTCTGACCTGCATTTAGTGTTTTACCCATCATGACACGGTTGACCACCGACTCTAGATTGGCATCATCCAATACAATCACTGGTGACTTACCACCAAGCTCAAGCGTCACTGGGGTCAAGTTAGGTGCCGCAGCCGCCATGACTTTTTTGCCGACCGCAGTAGACCCAGTATAGAGTAGATGGTCAAATGGTAATTCGCTAAAGGCGGCCGCAATATCCACCTCACCCAGCACCACACAAATCATATCGGGCGAAAAATAACGAGAAATGGCATCAGCAAATGTCTGAGCAAACTGCGGCGCAGCTTCGCTCATTTTGACCATGACCCGGTTGCCTGCGACAAGCGCATCAATCATCGGACCAATCGCCAAAAACAGCGGATAATTCCAAGGCACCATGATACCGACCACCCCCAATGGCTGCGGCTGAATCTCATTGTGAGCGGGCATATATAGGGGTGAAATAGGCGCACGATACGTTTTCATCCACTTTTTGCCGTGTTTTTTGGCATGACTGATACCTGTGAAGCTCGGGAACAGCTCGGCAAACTGAGTCTCTGATTGGCTACGATACCCAAAGTCTGCGCTGATTGCTTTTGCAAAGCTTTCTTGATTGTCGCTCAGCATCACTTCTAAATTATCTAGCTGGGTCTCACGAGTACCCCAATCATTGATCGGCTGCTTACGGCTTAGCATTTGTAAGCGCGCAAATTGCGCTTTCATCTCATCGATGGTTTTTGCGGTACTCAGTGCTTCAGGCATACGCTGCAGCGAAAAACCTGCATCGGTTGGTGCCTGCTCATGGGCGTGTTGGTTGCTATCTGTCATTTATCTTCCTTGTCGTGCTCATATGATGTCACATGCTCACTATGTTTATTGAATTATGGTGTTACTTTGTTAGTCAGACGCGCGCATCCGTTATATGCCCTGACCGTACATTTTATTCGGTTTTGCTTATCAAACTTTAATGTAGCGCATTGACTGCGCAATGAACAGCTTCTTTGGTTGACTAGTGCGTCTGTACTAGTGTTGTCTACCTATCAGCTAACTCAATGATATATAAATATTTTTATGAATCCTTCATGACTTTTCACCCTTATTATTTAACTGTCTTTTAGACTGCGTGATAGCATATAATCTTTGAGCGATACCTGCCAAAACTGCTACACTAGCCATCGGCATCCTCCGCCTTTACACTGGACAATCATAAGACAGACACGCTCATGCAAAACGACACACAACCGCTCAATGACATGCTGATCAGTAAATCTCTGTCAGCAGCCGATTATGTTCCCACTCTCGATGCCATGCTGTCACGTACTCTCGAACGTATCGATCTAAAAAAACAGCAAGGACTGCGCACGCCTGATGAGTTATGGATCGTTGATCACAACGATGTTTATACGCTTGGACAAGCAGGCAAAGAAGAACACATCTTGCAGCGCACCGACACGCCTATCATCAAGACCGACCGCGGTGGTCAGGTAACTTGGCATGGTCACGGACAGCTGGTACTTTACTGGTTGTTTGACTTAAACAGTTTGGGCTGGAGTGTACGCCATCTGGTCTCCCATGCTGAGCAGGCGATAGAGGATGTGGTAAATGATTGTCTGCGTCACTCACCATCTGCTAGCAGTGAGCATATCAGCGCCCATGCTCGCCGTGATGCGCCTGGTGTATATCTGTATGCGGAGTCACCTGTAACGAATATGGCGGATGATGCAGATGGCATGCCAGCCAGTAGCGACTCTTTGGATGACAAGATTATGCTTGGGAAAATAGCGTCATTGGGCTTTAAGATTAAGCATGGTTTTAGCTATCATGGTATCGCAATTAACTTAGACTGTGATTTGTCAGCATTTAATGCTATCAATCCTTGCGGTTATGCGGGGATGCAGATGTTGCGCTTGTCTGATTTTGTGGCCATGCAGACAGATTCAGAGCAAAAAGAGTCAGAAACACAAACGACTCAACAAATCAGCGACACATTAAACTACAAGATAGTTACTCAAAAACTTATCGACAATATCGCCAAGCGTCATGCTGGACTGATTGAACTACGAGCAATAGCGCCAAAGTGAGTTTTGAGTCCATTTTTGCATAATCTTTTTTTGCATAATATCTTGCACGCTTAGACTTAAGCATTAAGAGAAAATTTGGACCAAACTTGTTATAATCGCACCCAGTACAAATCGGGTGCGGTAAAAATTTTGCAGTATCCCTAGCTAAATCAATCATTCAAACCTCTAAAACAAAAGCAAATTGGAGTATTTCATGGCAGATTTTAATAAAATTTTGGACGCAGGCGACGTAGACGGCGGTATCATCAACGTAGTAGTAGAGATCCCAACTGGTAGCAGTCATAAAATTGAGTGGAATCGCGAATTGGCAGTATTTGAGCTTGATCGTATTGACCCACAGATTTTTGCTAAGCCATGTAACTATGGTTTCATCCCACAAACGCTTGACGAAGATGGTGATGAGCTAGATGCATTGATTTTGACTGAGCAGCCGCTACCGACTGGCATTTTCCTAAAAGCAAAAGTCATCGGTGTCATGAAGTTTGTTGATGATGGCGAAGTCGATGACAAAATCGTTGTCGTACCTGCTGACGACCGTGACACAGGTAATGCTTACAACAGCCTAGAAGATCTGCCAAAGCAGTTAATCAACCAACTAGAGTTCCATTTCAGCCACTATAAAGACCTGAAAAAAGCGGGCACTACTGTGGTTGAGTCTTGGGGTGATGTGAGCGAAGCCAAAGAAGTCATCAAAGAATCTATCCAACGCTGGAAAGACCTATAATTTATTAAAATTGGCATAAATGCTAATCATAGATAAATACCAAAATACCGCGATCGCAATGTGATCGCGGTATTTTTTTGTTTGAATACTCTGTGTGTAACTTGAATACTCTGTATGTAAAATGGTTATAATAAACGCGACTACTCATTCACACGCATACGCCGTAATAAGGACAGCCATGTTTAACCCCGACCCTAGCAAAAAGCCGGTCAATACCAAGTTGCCAAAAGACGTCATCATGATGGTCGAAAAAAACAACTTGGTAATGGCCATCAAAACGTTGGCGGCAGACGAAAACATCAGTATGGATGAAGCCAAAACTAGGATTGATGCCTATGAGACTGCACTCAAAGTAAAACAACAGCAAAAGCTCAATACCATCGCCAGCAAACAAGGTATCCCCAATCAGGCCATTAGTTTCGATAGAGAGCAAGAGATCGAAGATGAGCCTGGTCCATTAGTAAAAAACCGTGTTAAATCTACTCAGCCAGGGCAAGGGTTTAAAAGCTTACAAGCGGGTGTCGACAGTCAACTCAATGACTTGGGTTATAAAAAACCTTTACTCCCTTATTGGCTAAAACGATTACTCGTTATCGCTGTCTTGATGATAGGTATATTTTGGATATTGTGGCGAGTGTTTGGTTAAGTAACGTACTGGATCGCGATACTTTTTATAGAACCGTTTATCGCTGATACTGTAGCCTGCGAGTATTATTACTCACGGGCTGGACAATAGAAAAGCCTAACAAGGCCTGCTGGTTTCGCTAGTCTGTTATAAGTGGTTCCATTATACCAGTCTGTTTTAAGTGGTCTGTTAATTGATTAAGAGGTCTGTTTTGCTAGTTCCCTTGGGGTATAATTTAAACGGTTGTTTTATGCCGACTTATTCTTGTTGCAGCCAAAGTAACTACTGCCATTGCCAAAGGTATGAAAGACACCCACAACACAATAGACCAGCCATAAATACTTAGTATTCCTCCTGAAGAAAACGATCCTATAGCCATCAATCCGAATATAATAAAATCGTTGAGCGACTGAACTCGATTTCTCTCTTCGGATTGATGACATTCTAGTACCAAAGCGGAAGCGCCTAAAAAGCCAAAATTCCAACCAACTCCTAACAGAATCAACATCCACCAAAAGTGAGAAATATCTTCTCCCATCAGTCCAATAGCTGCTGATAAACTAGTTAGAAGAATACCCAAAGCCGAAATACGCGTGGCACCAAAACGTGCGATTAATTTACCCGTAAAAAAGCTTGGCGCATACATGGCAATGACATGCCACTGGATACCTAAATTTGCTGATTCTTGGCTGTGTCCATGCATGTGCATAGCCAAAGGTGCTGCTGTCATAAGAAAGTTCATGATCATATAAGATGCTGCGCCACAAATTACCGCACAGACAAAACGTGGTTGAAGAGCAATTTCAAACAAAGGACGTCCCTTATTCATTAAGGGAATTTTAGGCGCTGGCGCATGAACACCAAAAAGGATAATACCTGATAGCAACGCTACCGTTGCCTGAGCAAGGAAAGTAGCAGCAAACATCTGCTGTGGCCATAAATGCATGGTATGGGTGACAAGTTGTGGACCAATAATACCCGCAACAATGCCACCAGCCATCACAAGGGACAGAGCTTGAGCCCGCTTATTGGCTGGTAAAC
Source organism: Psychrobacter sp. PSP (assembly GCF_024085615.1). NCBI lineage: Bacteria > Pseudomonadati > Pseudomonadota > Gammaproteobacteria > Moraxellales > Moraxellaceae > Psychrobacter > Psychrobacter sp. PSP. Next base: position 4,376 of record NZ_JABLTF010000005.1, on the reverse strand, counting down.
CATCGGCAGCGGCAAACCGAAAAGAAAGTACCACTGCCGCATAAGCACCACCAAAGAATGTGGAAACACAAAACAACCAAAACCAACCCATAAATAGGGCGGCTACAGCTAAAAGACCGGTCAGTATCCCAGCCCCTGTACCGGCTAAAAATGCAGTTCGTCTGCCAAATCTACTCGCTAATTCTCCAGCTGGAAATACGCAAGCTGCCATACCAACAACAAATATTGAAATAGGCAGCGTTGCTAGGACAGGTGAAGGCGCTAGTATATTTCCTACAATGGCTCCCGTTGCATATATGACAACGGAGTTAGCGCCTGATAACGCCTGAGCAATGGTTAAACGCCATATATTAGAACGATGAGTTTGTGAGTCAATGTTTTCTGCTTCATGTAATACTACTTTAGCTTCTTCAACCATTATTTTTGATTCTCTGATCAATGTTTTTTTGATGTATTTCTTACTTATTGTAAATGTTTAATGATTCAATTGATTCAATGCGTCCTTTGCAACAGTAGCAAAATATTCTGCTCCGATAAGAAGTAAGTCGTCATTAAAATCGTAATGAGCATTATGCAAAGGAGTACCACCTTGATCTTTTTGTTTTCCATTGCCGAAAAAAACAAAATTGCCTGATATTTTTTCTAGAAAGGCTCCAAAATCTTCTGAAATCATCATCGGTTGGATATTATCTTCAACATGGTCTCGCCCTACCACTTTCGCTGCTGCCTCTACAGCTATAGGAACATATTGTTCAGAATTTACTGTAGGTGCAAATTCATGAGTGTAACTCACAGTACCACTAGTATTGTGAGCTGCACATATACCATCAACAATCGTACGCATACGCTCTTCAAGCTGTACTTGAATAGCTTTGGAATAGCTTCGAGTATCACCTTTAATGATTACTCTCCCAGGAATGGCATTTCGCAGTCCATCGGTTAGGATTTCTGTACAAGACAATACAGCCGATTGGCTTGGATCTACATTTCTAGATACGATGGTTTGTAAAGCCAAAATTATATTTGCTGCCACTACCATCGTATCATTACCCATATGTGGCCGAGCAGCATGAGTACCATCACCCTGAATAGTGATTTCAAAATTATCCTCACTAGCCATAATGCCACCGGAGCGAGTAGAAATAGTACCTAATTGCATCCCTGGCATATTATGACCACCGAAGATTGCATTTACTGGAAAACGATCAAATACTCCGTCAGCCATCATCGCTTTTGCACCACAACCATGTTCTTCTGCAGGCTGAAACAAGAAACGTATCGTACCATCAAAGTTAGGATTGTCAGTAAGTAGTTTTGCGGCACCCAGAACCATAGCCATATGGCCATCATGTCCGCAAGCGTGCATTTTTCCGTGATGTTGGGAAATATATTGACGCTCATTTGATGCTTCACAAATATTTAAGGCATCCATATCAGCACGAATCGCAACAGCCTTGTCACTAGCTCCTCGACTTATACTGGCTATTAGTCCCGTACCGCCAATACCAGATGTTACCTCTAATCCCATATTCGATAGAGTTTGAGTAACAAATTCAGCAGTCTTATGTTCTTCAAAACCAGTTTCTGGATACTGATGTAAATGATGGCGCCAACCCATCAACAATTTTTGTAGTGCTTGATTGGATGACATTATTCACTCCTTACTGTTTAGCAATGACTTCTTCTGCTGTCAGTCCTGTTAACTCTTTGAAGAGCTCTGGGGCGGTAGCACCTTCAGTGTTGATGATTAGAACTTCGGAGTTCGCGTTTAGCTCTAACACATCAAGCTGATCTTGTTCTACTAATTTTCTTAGCAGCGCTAGTCCTGCCACACCAGATTCGCCTCCAACAATTGGAGTATCTTCATGGTATCCTTGAGCGAGCTGTAACATGCTGTCTATGGCATCTTGATCTTCTATCAAAGCAAAATAGTCTACACTCGGTTGTAAGAACCTCCAAGCAATTTGTGAGGTTTCTCCGCATGCAAGACCCGCCATGATAGAGTCTACACTACCCGTAGCCGAAGCCGGCTTACCTTGAATAGCACTCTGATACAAGCAATCAGCTTGGCTTGGTTCGACGATAACAAATATGGGACGCTCGACTCCGTAATGTTCCCAAAAGTAACTGAACACTCCTGCTGCCAAACCACCTACGCCACCTTGAAGGATAATATGAGTGGGTTTTTTCTGATTGTCCTCAAGCTGTTCCACTATCTCTGCAGCCATCACTCCGTAGCCTTGCATTACATCTCTTGGGATTTCCGTATAACCCTCGTACGAGGTGTCTGATACGACAGTCCAGCCATTTTCTTTGGCAATTCGATCGGCTTCTTCAACTGACTCGTCATAGTTTCCAGCGATACGCACCATAGTTGCGTCGTAAGCAGCAATCGCGTCTTCACGTTCTTTACTCACTTGTGCATGAATGACAATAGTACAAGGACAACCACTAGACTGAGACGCTGCTGCTAATGCTCGTCCGTGATTACCGTCAGTGGCGCTTACGACGGCAAAATTAGCCAATTGTTCACGGTAAGCACCTAACAAGATTTTGTCCGCTTCGAATGCTGGGAAATGTTTTAAAATCAGTTTGATCAGCGCATTGGGTGCGCCCAGAGCTTTAAAGCTACCGAGCTGGGAGCGTTTTGATTCATCTTTGATCCAAAGCGATTTGATCCCTAGAGCGTGAGCTGTACCTTTCATCGACCAAAGCGGTGTAGCATTTGGACTGAGTAAGGGCCATTTTGAAAGCCATTGTTTGCTTTTTTGGGCAGCGTCTTGATTTAGAGTGCTGGCCAACTCGCTTGGATAGGCCATATAGGTTGCTTTTTGATTTCTTAGATTAACACATGAAGTGCAATACCAAATGCAAGGTGAAAAAAAGACCTAGATGCGCTAGCATCAAAGTTTTTATCCACCGACCAAAGTGAGATTGCAACCATGAGCTATACACATCTAAGTGAACTGACCCCCGAAACTTGGACGGTTTAGTTTATACCAAGGACTGAGTTCTGTACTGCACAGGGCTCAGTCCTTTTAGTTTGAGTTGAATACGCTCATTATTGTAATAATGCATATACTCATGAATCTGTTGTTCTAACTGCTCAATCGATTTTGGTTTCTCAATATAAATCGTCTCGCACTTCAGCGTACCAAAGAACCCCTCCATCAGCGCATTATCCAAGCAGTTGCCTTTTCTGCTCATGCTTTGCTTAATACCGTGCTGTTTAAGCGCCTTACTGAACGGTCTCATCTGATAATGCCAGCCTTGATCTGAATGCAGCATTAAACGGTTGTTCTGGTGCGTATCTATCTTATCTAACGCCTTATCTAGCATCTTGCTAACCAAATCATAGGTAGGTCTCTTTGAGAGCGTATAGCTGATGATCTCATTGTTATAACAATCGAGTATCGGTGATAAATATAGCTTATGATCACCTACCTTAAACTCAGTAATATCAGTGAGCCAGCGTGTGTTTGGTCTATCTGCATGAAACTGACGCTTTAAATAATTCTTTGCAATTTTGCCTTGTACACCTTTATAAGAGCGATATCTTTGTCGTCGAATCCGTGCACTTAAGTTTAAATGACGCATAAGCTTAGCGATGAGCTTGTGATTGTAATGGCTACCTAACTGCTTTAGCGCTGCCGTTATTCTACGATAGCCGTACCTGCCTTTATGCTGGTGATACAGCTTAGTAATACGCTGTTTTAAGTCAGCATGTTTATCTTTATCACCAAGCTTTTCTCTATGATAGTAAAAGACGCTTTTAGGCATACCAGCGGCTTTAAGTAAGTCAGATAAACAGCAGCGCTCTCTTAGTCCTTCGATGAGCCTTGCTTTTTGCCTGCTTTTTCCTCCGCTTTGAGCAAGGCATCGAGCTTTTTTAGGTAGGCAACCTCTGCACGTAAGTACTCATTCTCACGCTTCAATTCTGCTAAGCTTTTTTCATCCTCTGGTTTGTCTGTAATGAAGGGTTTGCTCATGACGGTTCTACCTTTAGGTTTGGAGATGAGTCCAGATATGCCTTCTAGTCGATACGCTTTATGCCAGTGACTAATAAGCGCCGGTGAGCTGATGTTATACCTTAAAGCAACTTCCAATTGACTTAAGCCTTGGCTAAGCATCGTTGTAATGACTTTGTGTTTAAACTCGTGACTATAGTAAGCTTTGCTGGTCTTTGGTTTGATAGCTTCAATACCACCGCTTTGATATTGCTTAACCCATTTGATAACTATCTTATTATCTAGGTTAAATTCCTCAGCTGTAGCACGACCAGTATGTCCTTGCATATAGTATGCGATGACTTCAAGCTTAAAGTCTAGATCGTAGCGCATAAAAATACCCCATAAGTTGTGTCCAACTTATGGGGG